>NZ_OY762276.1:157500-457500 GCF_963665445.1 uncultured Desulfobulbus sp.
CCTTGTTACGACTTCACCCCAGTTACCAGCCATACCTTGGCAGCCTGCCCCCTCGAAAGGTTAGCTCAACTGCTTCTGGTACAACCGACTCCCGTGGTGTGACGGGCGGTGTGTACAAGGCCCGGGAACGTATTCACCGCGGCATGCTGATCCGCGATTACTAGCGATTCCAACTTCATGGAGTCGAGTTGCAGACTCCAATCCGGACTGAGACCGAATTTATGGGATTGGCTCCATTTCGCAATGTCGCTGCCCTTTGTATCGGCCATTGTAGTACGTGTGTAGCCCTGGTCATAAAGGCCATGAGGACTTGACGTCATCCCCACCTTCCTCCGGTTTGACACCGGCAGTCCCTTTAGAGTGCTCAGCCGAACTGCTAGCAACTAAAGGCAAGGGTTGCGCTCGTTGCGGGACTTAACCCAACATCTCACGACACGAGCTGACGACAGCCATGCAGCACCTGTCTCCAGGCTCCTCCAAATGAAGGCACTCTCAAGTTTCCTCAAGATTCCCGGGATGTCAAGACCAGGTAAGGTTCTTCGCGTTGCATCGAATTAAACCACATACTCCACCGCTTGTGCGGGCCCCCGTCAATTCCTTTGAGTTTTAATCTTGCGACCGTACTCCCCAGGCGGTCAACTTAATGCGTTAGCTGCGACACAGAGGGGATCAACACCCCCTACATCTAGTTGACATCGTTTACGGCGTGGACTACCAGGGTATCTAATCCTGTTTGCTCCCCACGCTTTCGCGCCTCAGCGTCAGTACTCAGCCAGAAAGTCGCCTTCGCCACCGGTATTCCTCCCGATATCTACGAATTTCACCTCTACACCGGGAATTCCACTTTCCCCTCTGGTACTCAAGCCTGACAGTTTCAAATGCACTTCCACGGTTAAGCCGTGGGCTTTCACATCTGACTTACCAAGCCGCCTGCGCGCCCTTTACGCCCAGTGATTCCGAACAACGCTTGCACCCTCCGTATTACCGCGGCTGCTGGCACGGAGTTAGCCGGTGCTTCCTTTAGAGGTACCGTCAAACATAGCAGGTATTAACTACTATGCACTTCTTTCCTCTTGACAGAGCTTTACGACCCGAAGGCCTTCCTCACTCACGCGGCGTCGCTGCGTCAGGGTTGCCCCCATTGCGCAATATTCCTCACTGCTGCCTCCCGTAGGAGTCTGGCCCGTGTTCCAGTGCCAGTGTGGCGGATCATCCTCTCAGACCCGCTAACCATCGTCGCCTAGGTAGGCCATTACCCCACCTACTAGCTAATGGTACGCAGACCCCTCAACATGCAGTAGCTTATATCAGAGGCCACCTTTACTTACATACCTTGTAGAAAGTAAGACTATCCGGTATTAGTCAGCCTTTCGGCTGGTTATTCCAGACATGAAGACAGGTTATCTACGCGTTACTCACCCGTGCGCCACTTTACTCAGGACCGAAGTCCCTTTCGCGTTCGACTTGCATGTGTTAAGCACGCCGCCAGCGTTCGTTCTGAGCCAGGATCAAACTCTCCAGTTCTATATCCTAGCCAATCACAAATGATTGGACTTTATCCAAATCAAAAACCAAAATTACTTGGCCCGCTCTATTTACTGTTCAGTTTTCAAAGATCAAAAGCGCTGGCCATGCTTGCCAGCCGCGTCAATCAGTTTATCATGCTTTCGAATCGCTGTCAATCTTTTTTTTAATCTTTCCAGCCGATTCCGTCGCTCACCGGGCGACCCGACGAGCAACGAGGCGCCAATATACAGTCCTCGACACCGCCCGTCAATCTCTTTTTGCGCGCCTGTGTCGTTTTTTGAGGGCGAGAAAAGGGCAGGGGGGGGGCAGGCTTTGAAGAACTCCGCAAGATCAGTGGCTTGACGACTTATTTCGTATCGCCTTCCAGCCAGCGGGAAAGCGTTTCCACAATCTTCTCCGCCTGGGCAACAGAGGAGATGTTAAATTTTGATTTCGTGAGGTATTGGCCATTTCGTTTTTGATAACGACGAATGGTGAACTTATCGGGCCCGAATTCTCCCTTGGTTCGATCAAGATCCTGGTAGCGAAACAGGATCGTGGTCCAGCTGCCTTTGGAGAGAATCTCCTTGTCGATCTCCTTGACCACCAAAACCCCGTCTTCTTCGTAGTTGACGGTCAACTCTTCAATACTTTCAGCCATTGTTCTCCTCTCATGCTCATGTTGATAGAATATTTTCGGCGCAGAACCTACCGCGCGAATGCGAAAAAGGCAAATGACAGCCTCTCTTTTCTAGGGGAGGCCCAGGCGGGATAGCGTCATCGTTCTAATTCGTACTTGATGTCGCCGCCATTGGTGGTCGCGCTGGTCTCAGTCATAAGGGAGAATCCCTTCCCCAGCTTGAATTTGGTGTTGAAGGTGGCAGAATCATTGCCCAGGGACTTGCCGTAGCTGACATAAAGATCAGAGGTGAGCCAACTGCCGAGGACTACAGAGCTTGCCTCGTCATCATCGCCTTCTTCGTACTTGATCTCGTCAATCATGGAAAATTTCTTCAGGCTTTTGAGGTAGGGGACCAGACCGCCCAAACCGATTTTTTCCATGACCGTTCCAACCGTGCCGATATCCTCACGACTCTCGCCGCCAATGGCCGCATCTTCCAACAGCTTTCGCATGATTGCCGATTGCTCCATGGCTGGCGTCGAGTAAAAGGAGATTTCCGGGTGCTGGAGGAACCCATCAATGTTGACCCCTACCGTCGTATCATCGGTGGTACGCTCACTGCGTAACTCGATCCCCGGGTTGTCCAGTGGGCTCGCTGTATAGAGAATGCGGCCAACGTCGATTTTCAATCGTTTCCCCAACAGTGTGAAGGTCCCGTTTTTGACGGCGAGGGTGCCGTTACCGATAAGCGGGCGTCCCGGTTGACTATCAAGGTGCAGTTTTCCTGCGATCATTGCGCGCAAGCCGTAGGCATCAACCTTGACCTCGTCACCGGCGGCAATGTCAAGGTTGAGAAACAGGGGGTGGCTTGAGGCCTTGTTTTTCTTGTCATCGTCAATGACAACGACATCGCTTGAGGGTGCCGTTGCCTGATCCACGTCGATTGACGAGATCTTCGCTTTAGGTATTTTGACGGATCCTTCCACCTTGATCGCGGCTTCATCGACATTGAGGGCTAAATCCGGCGATATGACCACTTCCATCCCAGGGAGTTTTGCCGCCTGAAAGTTTTCTCCGACCAGGTGCAGGGCGATGGATTTCTTGTTCGGGTGTTGCAGATCCACGGTACTGGTAGCCTTCAGTTCACCGGAACCGGAATGCGCCATCGCCTCGATATCTAGGGTGTTTGTCTGGGCCTTGATGGAAAACTGCAGTGGGGAGAGGGTGATGCCGAGCGGCGGTAATTCCGCTTGGCCTCCCTGGAGACTGATGTCTCCGGTAAACCGTGGGGCGGAGAGGGGGCCCTGCACGTTCCACGTGCCCTGCAGAGTACCTGCAGGGATAACGGCCTGATCGGATAGGATGGAAATCAGCTCCAGGTCCTGCAGGTGCACCTTGAGCGTTCCCTGGAGCGGTCGGGTCAGGAGTCCGCCAACCAGATCGGGAGTTGTTTGCCGGATATCTGCCTGCACGGAATTTTGTTCGTTGATAAGGCTGGAAAATTTGATGTTCAGTTGATTGTTGCCATACTCTCCGCGGAGGCTGTTGCTTTTCCAGGGGAATTTTTGTTGTTTGCCCTCAGCCAGTGGCGCAGTTATTTGCAATCCGTCGGTGTCGGCGGAAAAATGGGCTTTACTGATCTGCTGCTCTTTTCCCTGTGCCTGGAGGGTGCTGCTCAGCGTTCCCTCGACCGGCCAGGGCGCACCCAGGTTGTGCGCCAGTGTGGAAAGGGGCAGGGTGGCAACCTTTGCCTGGAGCTGCCAAAGGTTATCCGCCCCCTTCCAGGAACCGTCCAGGCAGACGCTGCTCGATGGCGTCGCCAAACAGGTTTGGGCAAATTTCATCTGGCTTGCAGAGAAAAGCAGGTCGCTGGCCTTTTGTTGCCTCCAGTCGCCCCAACCGGTGAACGAGAGGTGCGTTTGCTGCAAATTACCCTGCCATGCGCCGTCTGCATATCGACCGTGCAATTCGCATCCTGTTTTCAAATCACTGCTCTGTGCAGCAAATTTGAGGCTGTGTTTGTTGAGGGAGCCCTGGAGGGCGAGCGTGGCCCTGTCGAGGGGCGTTTCCGCGAGCGAGAGTTTGTCGAGTTGAATGGCTGCAGTAAAAAGGCCATCGCTTGCGATCAAGCCCTTGGCGGTGCCCTTGAGTCCTCCAATGGTATTCTGCTCAAAGGCAAGCTTGGTGCCGTCAATCTGCAGGTCGAGATTTGGTTTGCTGGTGGTGCCGGCCAGGTGTGCCTTGGCTTCCAGGGTTCCGGAGGCCTTGGGAACCACTTCGGCAAGATTTTTTGAGTGAAGACGGAGGTCCAGATTCAGGTTCGGCGCGGTTGCACCCTTGATTTCCAGACGGGATCCACCGCTGCTGAGCAAAAATTCGGGAAAACGAAGGCTGTCTCCCTCCATCTCGACCTTTCCCTTGCCGGTCAACGGATAGCCCCGCAGGGTCCCGTTGAGTTCGGCGAGCTGGAAATTTGCCAGCAGCGATTGGTCCATTTTTCCTGTTGTTGCCAGTTTGAGCGAAAAATGACCGGGCCATTCCGGCAGGAAGACGGCGGGATCAATTCCTGTTCCCTCTATATCCGCCTGCCAGGAGAGCAGCGGGCTCCATTGCAGACTCCCCTGAGCCGTCAACCTGGCCTTGTGTTGGGTGACGCTCAATCGGGGAAAGGTGAGGGACTGATCATTGCCCTCTACCTCCAGTCCGAGCGTTACCGGGGCCTCCAGCCCGGGAACGCCGGCTTCGCTCTCCAGGGTAATGTTGTATTCGGAAAAGGTCCCGTGGCCCTGGATGGCGATTTTGCGAAAACTCTGCTCCGGCCAGCCTGCATTGATGGCCTGGAGGGCAATCTCATCACTGGTCACGGCCATGGACCAGGAGGGGGTCTTCAAGAGGTCCTTGAGGTCCCCGGCAAGGTGGATCTTAGAGGGGTGCTGCACATCGGCGGTCAGTTTCAGCTGGTTCAACGGGCCGGTGAGCGAGGCTGTGGCAACAATTGGGGGGTAACCTTCCAGGGCAAGGTGGGTGTCAAGCGAGCCATTGATCAGGTATTGGGCATTGGTCTGCAGGCCGCCTTTGAGTTGAACTGTGCTGCCTGCGGCAACGAGGCTCAGATCGGCAAAATGCAACTGATCCGCCTTGAAGCTCAGTTTGCTTAAACGCACCTGTTCAATGCGTTGCAACTCCTGCTCTGCAGAGGAGAGGACGATGTCGTTGAGCTGAAATGTATCTAACAAAACATCCACAGGCAAACGAAAGGCCGGGAGAAGAATGTCTCCGCTCTCTTGTTTGGGCTCTTCTGGCGCACTTTTTCCGAGAACGACCTTGACCTCCTTGCCGACAAGGGAGAGCAGTTCAACCCTGCCATGGAGGAGTTGGCTCGGATGCCAATCAAAATCCACGCTGTCGACAGCAACGGTGGTGGTGCCATCGGCATAGCGGATGTTGCGAAGCTGCAGGGGACCAAGGAGGGTACCTGAGACCGAGCCAAAGGAGACAATGTTTGCGCCGAGCGAATTGGCGAGGGAAATGAGGGCGCGTAACCCCGCCTCGGTGGAGACGGCGAAAAGAAAAACCGACAGGAAAAGGAGAATGATACAGGAAAAAACGAGCAAGAGGCGTTTGATGATTTTCACAGGTCCGCTCCTAGGTTGAAGTGGATGCGCCAGGTGCCGCCCTCATCCAGGGCCTTGGCCAGGTCGAGGCGAACCTGGCCGAAGATGCCGCTCCATCGCAGGCCGAACCCTGCTCCCGAGTGCATGGTGAGGTCGTTGAGCGAGTTCGTGGCCGTGCCGCTGTCGTAGAAAACTGCGCCGCTCCACGCCTTGTAGATCTTGCGCTCCAGTTCGAGGCTGTAGGTCAGAACGTTTTTTGCGCCCACAAGGTTACCGTCGGCATCGGTGGGGGATATCTCTTTGTAGCCATAGCCGCGGACACTCTGATCGCCACCGGCATAGAACCGCAGTGAGGGGGGGAGATCGAAAATATTATCAATCAGGGTGGTGCCGAATTCGCTGCAGCCGATGACTCGCCAATTTTCGGAAAATCTGTAAATGCCTTTGGCCTGCAGGTCGAACTGGATGAAATCGGCATCGCCTAAGACGCTTTTCTCGCTGCCAAAGACCTTGGCCGTCAGGCGCAATCCTTTGTCGGTTAAAATGCGGTCTTTGGTCCAAAAGACGGAGCCCTTGAGGCCGGGCATGATAAAGCTGGTCTGGTCGCTGTCAAGATCAGATCCAGTGTCATAATCTTCACCGAGGAATGCGAGGTAGGTCGAATATTCACCCCAGTTTCGCACATGATCGTGGCTGATTGTGGCGTTGATGCTTTTCGTGTCGGTGTTGTCGAAGGTCTCGGTTTCGTATTCGCCGGTGAAGCTCAGTTTGTCCCGTTTGGGGTCACCCAGGGGAATGGTGTAGACGGTTCCCAGGTTGTTTTTTCGTTGCGAGGGTTGCACTTTAACTTCGAGTTGATGTCCCAGGCTATTGATATGGCGATTGGTGTACTCCAGAGAGGCGCGGGCACCCGTGTCGGTTCCGTAACCGAGGCCAACGCCGTACTTGTGGGTCGGGTTCGGCGTGAGAACAACGGTGATGGGGACAGCGTTGGTTTCCGGTTGCGCCTTGGCCAGGTCGTAGTTGATATCAACATTGGCAAAATATCCGGCATTGTAAAAGACTTGCCGCATACGGGTGAGGGCTTTGGGCGAAAAGGGATCCCCCTCGTGTACCGGCGTCATCTTTTTCAACAGGGCATGATCGAGAAAATCGGCCTGGTAGGTTATCGGACCGACGAAAAATCGAGGGCCGGTGACCAATTCCAGGTGAACGGCCGCGCTGAAGTCCTGTTTGCTGACTTCGACCCGGCTTTGCTGATAGCCTGCCTGCTGATAGCCGTTTTCGATGATGGAGGCCGCAAGTCGGTCCTTGCCCTGGGTGTATGTTTGGTGGTTAAGAATATCTCCCTTGTGCAGGGGGAATTGAGCCACAAATCTTTTCAGCTGGGCATCTTGCGCACCAGGACCGGAAAGGACAATGTCGATGGTGTCCAGGCGAATGGGCTTGCCTGGTTGGACCGTGAGGGTCACCTGCCATTTGCCGTCTTGCTGTTGCTGTTCGGTGCTGGAAATTTCCGGGGCATAATAGCCAAACGGCTCCAGGGCCTCGGCCGCCTCTTGGGGGATCTTGCGATAGAGTCGCCTGAACACGGTCTTGGTGAGCGGTTCATCATCGGCGATGCGGTTTAAGGAGAGATAACTTTGAATATTGGAGCGTTGGCCATCGCTGAGATTGCCTTCGATGTTGAGGATCAGATCAGGATGGGCGTGGGCAAGGGGGGCCCCCAGCATGATCATCCATGGCAGGTAAAGAAAAATTCGCCAGGGGTAGGGGAAAAGAGGCTCGTTCTCGCCAGGCGAGGCCGTTCCTGGTGGGGGTTCAGAGAGATGGTTGCGAAAGAACGATAAACGGAAGAAGAGAGGATGCATTCCATTGGTTCCGGGGCAGCTGTTAACGGTAGGCAAGGACCGGTATTGCAGCAGTGGCCGTGTCCGCCAAAGGGTCAGCTCATCAATGTACTCAAAGTGTCCCGATTTTCAAAGGATTGTTTCAGAATAGAGGCAAGAGGCGCCCCCCGAGCATCTGCTCGAGGGGCTTTTTTTTGATCGCTGTCACTGGCGAGAAAAACTGAGCCGGTTGTCTGTCCCCCGGTCGATGAGGATGTGGTCACCCTCGTTGAAATGGCCTTCCAGCATTTCCAGGGCAAGCGGGTCTTCGATGGCACGCTGGATTGCCCGTTTCAAGGGGCGGGCACCGAACGCCGGGTCGTAGCCGATATCGACCAACAACTGTTTGGCCTCCTTGGTCAGGGTCACCTTGAACTTGCGTTCGGCCAGGCGCCGGCTCATCCGTTTGATCTGGATGTCCACGATCTGCATCAGGTTGTCCCTGGTGAGGCCGTGGAAGGTGATGATCTCGTCGATCCGGTTGAGAAATTCCGGCTTGAACTGGCGATGCAAAAGTTCATCTACCTGGCGGCGCATGGTCTCGGGGTCGGTCTGGGCCATCTCCATGATGACGTGGCTGCCGAGGTTCGAGGTCATGATCAAAATCGTGTTCTTGAAATCCACGGTCCGTCCCTTGCCGTCGGTCATGCGGCCGTCGTCCAGCACCTGGAGGAGGACATTGAACACATCCGGGTGTGCCTTTTCGATCTCGTCGAGCAGGATGACCGCATAGGGGCGCCGCCGGACCGCCTCGGTGAGCATACCGCCCTCGTCGTAGCCGACGTAGCCTGGAGGGGCGCCGATCAACCGGGCAACGGAGTGTTTCTCCATGTATTCCGACATGTCGATGCGGATCATCGCCTGCTCGGAGTCGAAGAGGAATTCGGCCAGGCTGCGCGCCAGCTCGGTCTTGCCCACGCCGGTGGGGCCAAGGAAGATGAAGCTGCCCAACGGCCGGTCCGGATCCTGCAGCCCGGCGCGTGCACGCCGCACTGCATTGGCCACGGCCACGATGGCCTCTCGTTGGCCGATCACCCGTCCGCCCAGGGCGCTCTCGGCCTGGACCAGCTTTTCCTTTTCGCCCTCGAGCAGTTTGTCCACCGGGATACCGGTCCATTTGGCAACCACCCCGGCCACATCCTCTGCAGAAACCTCTTCCTTGAGCATCTGGTGCTGTTCCTGGATTTCGCCCAGACGACCCTTGGCCGCCTCCAGATCCTTGTTGAGCTGGACGATCTTGCCGTAACGGATTTCCGCAACCTTGCTGAGGTTGCCGGTGCGTTCGGCCTGCTGCTCTTCCATGTGGGCCTGGTCAATTTTGGCCTTAATGTCTCGGATGGACTGAATGATATCCTTTTCCAGAGTCCACTGCCCCTTCATCCCCTTGAGCGAATCATCCAGGTTGGCCAGGTCTTCGCGCACCTTGGCCAGCCGCTCCTTGGAGGCAGGATCGTGTTCTTTTTTCAGGGCCTCCTGCTCGATTTCCAGTTTGATCTTCTTGCGTTCCAACTGGTCGATCTCGGTGGGCATGGAGTCGATCTCGATGCGCAGCCTCGAGGCTGCCTCGTCGATGAGGTCAATGGCCTTGTCCGGGAGGAAACGGTCGGTGATGTAGCGGTTGGACAGGGTCACCGCAGCCACGGTGGCTGCATCCTGGATGCGCACGCCATGATGGACCTCGTACTTCTCCTTGATACCGCGGAGGATGGCGATGGTGTCCTCTTCGCTCGGTTCCTGGACCAACACCGGCTGGAAACGGCGCTCCAGGGCCGCGTCCTTTTCTATGTACTTGCGGTATTCATCCAAGGTGGTGGCGCCGACGCAGTGCAGTTCACCCCGGGCCAGGGCCGGTTTGAGCATGTTGGAGGCGTCCATGGAGCCCTCGGCCGCACCCGCGCCCACTAAGGTGTGGATCTCGTCGATGAAGAGGATGATCTCGCCGGCACGTTTTTCCACCTCCTTGAGCACTGCCTTCAACCGGTCCTCGAATTCGCCGCGGTACTTGGCGCCGGCCACCAGGGAGCCCAGATCCAGGGAAATGACCTGCTTGTTGGCCAGGGTCGAGGGGACATCGCCGTTGACGATCCGCTGGGCCAACCCTTCGACGATGGCCGTCTTGCCCACGCCGGGTTCGCCGATCAAGACCGGGTTGTTCTTGGTCCGGCGCGACAGGACCTGGATGATGCGGCGAATCTCCTCATCGCGGCCGATCACCGGATCGAGTTTGCCCTTGCGGGCCACGTCGGTGAGGTTGCGCGCATACTTTTCCAGGGCCTGGTACTTGTCCTCCGGGTAGGGATCGGTCACCCGCTGATTGCCGCGGACCGTCATCAGCGCCTTGAGAAAGCTGTCGCTGGTGACGCCGGTGCGGCTCAGCATGGTCGTTACCTTCAGTGAACGGTCGGCCAGCATGGTCAGGAACAGGTGTTCCTGGCTGACGTACTCGTCCTGCATGTTGGCCGCGGTCTTGAACGACTGGTCAAGCAGGGTCCGCAACGCCTGCGAGGCATAGGTCTGGTTGGCTCCGGATCCGCTGACCTTGGGCAGCTGAGCGATGAGTTGGTTGGTTTCGCTGAGGATGACACTGGGGGTGACCCCCATCTTCTGCAGCACCGGCACCACCACCCCGTCGGGCTGCTCAAGAATAGCCTTGAGCAGATGCTCGGGCTGCAGTTCCTGGTTGCCGGCCGACTGGGCCAGCTGCTGGGCCGTTTGGATGGCTTCTTGTGATTTGAGGGTGAATTTGTCAAGTTGCATTCTTCTCTCTCCTTGCCCTTGTATGTGTTGGAACAATGGGCGGTTTATTCATTTATTCGGAAGAGAAAGTAAGGATCAAATGGTGGGTGTCAAGAAATTGGCACTGTGGAGGGGGATAAAAAAAAACCCTCTTGCCGCATAACGGTAAGAGGGCTTATGGCCGGCGGATCGGTTGACGATCAACCGCATGAACCGCTACAGGATCCACAACTGCCACCGCTGCTCAGCGGATTGGCGGAGGTGATGGAAAATCCGGAGCGGTATCCGGCCTCGATGAAGTCAACTTTAACGGCCCCGCATTTTTCCTGCAGATCATTATCTACCAGGAACTTCAGGCCGCCATTCTCAAAAACCTGATCAGTGTCCTTTGGCTCATCCAGAGCCAAACCTAGGCTTGGGCCACTTCAGCCACCCTGCATCAGTGCGATGCGAATAGCAGAATCAATTTTGTTCTGCTCCAGGTAGGCTTTCAGGTTGTTCACAGCAACCTCTGTTACTTCAAACATTCTGCCTCCTCAAAAGTGAATAAAAGCTCCTTCCCTTGAGGGGGAAGAAGGGGTCTTGGTTATGAGGCAAGAGTAAGGCGCAAAATGTGAGTCGTCAACCATAGAACCGTCCGTGGGGCAAGAAAGAGCCACGAAGTGGTTATTTCTTGCCGCCGGTTCACCCTGCATGCTTCCAGGGTGCTGTGTGCATATTTCTGGCAACCGGTCCAGAGAGACCCCGCCAGTGTTCCGGAAGGTTGCCAGCCAGTTAAAATTATCATGAAATCGGATTATTGGCCGAAAATGATTGTCAAACCGGCAGGGTGTTTCTACAATCTAATCGTTGCATACGTTGTACCTGGAAACTTACACAGGCAAGGAGTTCAATATGCGAGAAAAGTTGCTCATCTCCACTGGCGGCGGCGATGCCCCGGGGCTGAATGCAGTTATTTTTGCGGTGGTCAACTCGGCCACCCGTAAGGGCTGGGAGGTGTACGGCAGCCGCGCGGGGTACGGCGGCCTGCTCGACCGGGATGATCTTGTCCGGCTGACCCCTGAAAACGTTGAAGGTATCCTCTCCCAGGGGGGGACCATTCTCGGTTCCACCAACAAGGGCAACCCCTTTGCCAAACCGGTGGAAAACCTCGCCGGTGAGATCCAGATCGTCGATATCTCCGATAAGATTCTTTCCAGCTTCCAGCGCAACGGCTTTTTCTGCCATATTGCGGTGGGCGGCGACGGCAGCCTGGAGATCGCCCATCGTTTTGCCCAAAAGGGTATGCCGGTCATCGGCGTGCCGAAAACCATCGACAACGATCTCGAGGCCACCGACCGGACCTTTGGTTTTGATACCGCCGTGTCCACCGCAACCGACGCCATCGACAAGCTCCATTCCACGGCCAAATCCCATGACCGGGTGATGGTGGTGGAGGTCATGGGGCGAGATTCCGGCTGGATCGCCCTTTATTCCGGCATTTCCGGAGGCGCCGACGTTATTCTTATCCCAGAGATTCCCTTTAAGATGGATGCGGTCTGCGCCAAGATCTCGGACAACGAACTCCACGACAAACACTATTCGATTGTGGTTGTGGCCGAGGGGGCGCGCGCTGAAGACGGCGAGGTGATCAACAAGGGCAAGGGGGAGTTGGGCCGTTCGGAAATGGTGCTTGGCGGCGTCGGCGAATGGGTGGCCAACCAGATCCGCGAACGCTTGGGTAAGGATACCCGATCCCTGGTGCTGGGGCACCTGCAGCGCGGCGGATCGCCGACGACCTTTGATCGACTGTTGGCCATTCGTTTTGGCGCGGCAGCGGTACGTTTGGCCGAGCAGGGCATTTTCGATCACATGGTCGCCTGGGTACCGCCAAACATGACCGCCGTGCCCATTGCCGAGGCGATCAAAAATCGGAAAAAAATCGATCTGGCCAGCGACAAGGTACAGACTGCGCGGGATATCGGCATCTGTCTGGGCGACTGAACGAGGTGGGGCGGATGGGGGATTATATCCCTGAAATCAGTATCGTCCCAGGTGAATAGGTGCAAACAATAACCAGTTCAGCCATTCCCCCATGTCCACTGCCGATACCCTGAACGAAATGTACGGGCGCATGCTTGCGCAGCTCGGCCCCCAGCACTGGTGGCCGGCGGAAACCGCCTTTGAAGTGGTGGTGGGGGCCGTGCTCACCCAGAATACCAACTGGAAAAACGTCGAACGTGCGATCGACAACCTCAAAAGCGCCGGGTTTATGTCGCTCGACGCCCTCTGCGACCTGCCCACCGGGCTTCTCGCGGAGTACATTCGACCGGCCGGATACTACAACATCAAGGCCGGTCGCCTGAAAAACCTGCTCGTGTTTATCAGCGAGCATTTCGGCAACGACCTGCAGGCCTTTCTCGACCAGCCCTTGGCCGAATTTCGCGAGGGGCTGCTCTCCATCAAGGGGGTCGGGCGGGAGACCGCCGACTCCATCCTCCTCTATGCCGCCGGTCTGCCCATCTTCGTGGTCGACGCCTACACCCACCGTATTCTCCTGCGCCACCAGCTCATTGACGAAGAGTGCGACTACGAAGCGCTGCAGGAACTGTTCATGGATCACCTGCCCTGCGAGGTGCCTCTCTACAACGAGTTTCACGCCCTCCTGGTCAAGGTGGGCAATCTCTACTGTAAAAAGAAAAATCCCGACTGTGTCGCCTGCCCCCTGCAGGGGCTGTAGACAATCGGGATTTTTTAATATGCTGAGAAGTTGGGCTGTTATCGCTGCATGCTTTCTTCGGGCAGATCGATCCTGCCCTGATGGCGTCTGTGCCAGAGGAATTTGCGGCAGACCCCGCGGATCAGGCTGGTCTCTTTTTTCTTGAGCTGCACCCGGCCGAGAAACTGGCGGATGTTACGCATCCAGTAGGTGCGGTTGGTGTCGCGGAGGAAGTTGATTTCCCCCAGTGCCTCTTCGATATGCTCGTACATCCCCTCCATCTCAAAGGAGTTGGCAAACTCCGATTGGGGCACTCCGGCAAAGGGATGGGTGTGGACTGCGGTGTAGAGTTCGTAACAGTGGATCGCCACCGCCTGCGCCAGGTTGAGCGAGGAAAAACCGGCGGTGGGGATGGTGGAGGCGAACTGGCAGAAATCGAGATCCTCGTTGGTCAAGCCGGCGTCCTCCGGGCCGAACATCAGCCCGATGTTGTTGATTGCCAATCTCGGCACGATCTCGGCCATGATCTCCCGCGGCGTCTGGTCCTGCAGTCGGCGGCGACCCTGGCGGGCCGTGGTGCCGACGACACAATGGTAGGGCGCAACCGCCTCGGCCGTCGTCCTGCAGATCCGCATTCCGTGGATCAGGTGGGCGGCCTTGTGGGTGGCCATTTTCAGCATCCGTTCCTGGTCATAGGACTCTTCGCTGACCACCACCAGTTCCGAAACACCGAAGTTGGAGGCAATGCGGGCCGAAGCCCCGATATTTTCCGGAAACTTCGGCCCAACCAAAAGAATACCGACCTGGCCCAGAGGACCGGTCGGTGCTTGTCGTTCTATCATAGTGCTGTAGAGGTTTGATCAGTTGCCGGTGGACTGCTCCAGTTCCAGGGTTTTCTTGCCGGATTTTTCCGAGCCGGGGCTGCTGCTCGTCATCCGTTTGAAGAAGGGGATGATGCCGCGTTCGGCATTTTTCATTTCCTCTTCGGCCTCTTTGACCGTAATCTGCCAGGCTGGGGCAAAACCCGGTGATTTTTCGAACATGATCTCAATGGCCTTCTGATAGACCTGGACTTGACGCAGTTCCTGGCGGCCGGGTTTCTGGTTGAGCACCTGCACCATGTTGCGCAGGTTGTCGCGTTCCTGCTTGACCTTGTCCATCTCTTCCTTGCGGCGTTCATTCTCCGCGGCATCGATTTCCAGTTTGGTGTGGAGATGCTCACGCAATTTTTTCAAGCTGCTGCGAAGCTCCCGCGATTTCAGCCAGCCGCGTACGAGCAAAAACAGGGCCACGGCAAGGCCAATGCAGAGTCCGCGCAGAAACGGATTATTCATGATGGTGGAAAACCAACTTGTATCGATCATGCTTGTTACCTCAACGAAAAAGTGATACGGCCGCACAAAATCGGGGCGGCCGCATGAACCAAAAAGACGGATGTCAGAGGACCCATTCTTATTTGAATTGCCGATATTCGTCAAGCAAAACCACGGGTCGTTTTGAGGCTCAAAAGGCGGGCGTATCGCTGTTTTTCGGTTCGTTTTCAGGAGTTGCTGCGGCCAGGGAAAAACTGATCCGTTTTGTCGCAAGATCGACATGATCAAGTCGCGCCGATACCCGGTCACCCAGCTGATACATGCGGTTTGACCCCTGGGCGATGAGGCGGTAGCGGCGGCTGTCGTGCAGGTAGTAGTCATCGGTCATGGTCGCGATCGGAATCATGCCGCTGATGTAGGTTTCATCAAGGGTCAGATAGAGGCCAAAGGCGGTCACGCCGGAGATGATCGCCGAGAAGACATCGCCCACCCGGTCAAGAAGAAACAGGGCCGAGCAGCGTGCATGGACATTGCGTTCGACATCGATCGCCTTACGTTCGCACTGGGAGAGGTGAAGCCCGGCCTCGGTGAGATTGGTCTCCTTGCCGGGGGAGGGGGCATTCATCGTGGATTTTTCCAGAAAAGCCTGCAGCACCCGGTGGGCCACCAGATCCGGATAGCGGCGGATCGGTGAGGTGAAGTGGAGGTAGAAGGGGGCGGCCAGACCGAAGTGGCCGACGTTCTCCGGCGCGTATCGGGCCTGCTGCATGGTGCGCAGCAGCAGATTGTTGACGATGTATTCAGAGGATGAGTTGGCCGCCTGGCGTATCACCTCGGCAAACCAGGCCGGGCTTACCTCGGACCGGGGCAGGGTAAGCCCCAGGGCCTTGGCGGCATCGGTGAAGGTCTCCAGCTTGATCGGGTCCGGTCGCTCGTGGATGCGGTAGAGCACCGGTCTTTCCGCCTTGGCAAGGGTTTCGGCCACCGCCTCGTTGGCGGCCAGCATGCAGTCTTCAATGAGCTGATGCGCCTGGTTGCGTTCGGCAAGATGAATTGCGCTGACCCTGTCTCCCTCGAGACGGACTTCAGGTTCGGGAAGGTTGAATTCAAGGCTCCCGCGAGCGATGCGCCGCTTTTTCAACAGCTTGGTCAACTGGTCGGCCTGCTCCAGCATGGGCAGGAGGGCGGCGAACTCCCGGCGGGCTGCGGCTTCCTTAAGGGAGAGGATTCGGTTGACCGTGGTGTAGGTAAAGCGCTGTTGGCTCTTGATCAGTGATTTGCAGTACCGTTCGCCGATGCGTTTCCCCTGGTGGTCAAAGCGGAGAATGGCGGTGAAGGCGGCCCGATCCTGATCCGGCACCAGACTGCAGAGGTCGTTGGAGAGCCGTTCGGGCAGCATGGGCAGCACCCGGTCCGGCAGGTAGACGCTGGTGCCGCGGAGATAGGCCTCGCGATCGATGGCGGAGTTGGTGCGCACATAGTGGCTGACATCGGCGATGGAGACATAGAGGGTGTAGCCCTCGTCACCATGTTCCACGCAGATGGCGTCGTCAAAATCGCGGGCGGTCTCGCCGTCAATGGTGACATGGGGCAGGTGGCGCAGGTCGCGGCGGCCGGGTTCACATTCGTTGACTGCGGAAAGCAGAGCCGCCTCGTTTTCCACCTCGGCCGGGAAATGGTCGCGCAGGGAAAATTGACTGATGGCCATGCGGATCTGGACCGAGGCATCCTTGGCATCGCCGAGGATGTCGACAATGCGGCCGCTGGGGCCCTGGCGTTCGCTGCCGTAGTCGGTGATCTCCGCCAGAACCGCGGATCCGTCCTGGGCGCCTTTGCTCTCGGAAGGGCGAATGGTCACCGTGTAGGGCAGGCGATCATCATCCGGGGCGACAAAGCCGCCCCCACCGTATCCAGCGTTGAAGATGCCGCAGAAGGTAGTGACCGCACGCTCCAGGACTTCGAGCACCCGTCCTTCACGGCGGTTTCGGTTGGTTTTGATCAGGGCCAGGAGCACGGTGTCGCCGTGGCTGGCATCCGCCAGATTATGCGGGGCGATAAAGATGTCCTTGCCTTTTTCCGCCTGCTCCCCCTCAAGCACGGCAAAGCCGAACCCCTTGGCGGTTACTTCCAGGGTGGCGCGCAGGGGATCGGGGCGGGACAAAGAGACAAACTGCCGCCCCTGTTTTTCGATTTTTCGGTCCTCGAGCAGCGAGTCCAGTGCCTTGTGGAGCGCGGTGAGCTGGCTGCGCCCGAGGTAGAGGGCCTGGGCGATGTCACGTATGCCAAGCGGTTCCTGGATTTCGTTGAGCAGGCCAAGGACCGAGGCCTGCAAAGAGCCTCGCTGCCTGCCCGGTGTCTCGTGCGATGTTCGCTTTTTACGAGAGGCTGCTGCCGTTTTTTTTCTACGGGGAAATTTTCTGGCCATCTCTTGTCATTCCTTGCTTGGACGCAGAGGTTGAATTCCGGAGGTCGATAAATAAATACTTTGTCCGAGGGGGTGTCTCTGTTACAGTACAGGTTCGCTCCTGGAACGGAAGGTTGTCGGATTGGCATAACGGACACAATCCGACAATACCCGCACAGCACACCCCTGTCTGAGGACGCCCGGGACACCGTTCGCCTGCTGATGGACGCAGGCAACAGAGATAAACTGTACACCATTTCAGCGGTAAGAAAAGAAAAAGCCAAGGCAGATCGGGAACACGATGCAGTACGTTAAATTTGATCTAGATGCTTACCGCCGGACCATGCTCACCTTTATCGGCGATGGGGCGGAAACCCGGGTCTTCTGGAAGGCCCTGGATTTCGCGGCCGAAGCCCATGGCGATCAGTGGCGCCGCTCCGGCGACCCCTACATCATGCACCCCTGCTCGGTGGCCCGTATTCTCGCCGAAGAGCTGGATATCCGCAATCCGGAAATCCTTGCCGCTGCCCTGTTGCACGACACGGTCGAGGATGTTGAAGAGGTCACCGATGAGGTGATTCACGAGCTGTTCGGGCCGAATGTCGAGGCTATTGTCGAAGGATGCACCAAGGTGACCCACTACAGCGGTGACCGGCAGACCTTCAAAAAATTGGTGCATCGCAAGATCTTCAGCGGGGCGGCGGCCAAACTCGAGGTTATGATCGTCAAATTGGCGGATCGATTGCACAATCTTCGTACCCTGGCCAGCATGCCCAAACACAAGCGGCAGAAGATCGCCGACGAGACCCTGGATATCTACGCCCCTCTGGCAACGATCCTCGGGCTGTTCGCCATCAAGCGAGAGCTTTACAACCTTGCCCTGGCCTACAAATTTCCCCGCCAGGGCAGTCGTCTGCAGATGCACATCAACAGTTTGCGCAACGACCCGACCGTGCTCAGAATCGTCGACAATGTCCAGCAGGCGATCAATGAGGAGGGGTTGCAGGGAACCGTCACCCTGCGCACCAAAGGGCTCTGGGGCTATTATGATGTGCGTAACCGTATCCTCATCAAGGAGATCGAGAGTCCCCAGGAAATTCTCATTCTCATGCGTTCCCGCAGCGAATGCTACCAGGCCTTGGGGGCACTGAACCGCATCTATCCGCCCATTCCCCGTACCCTGCGCGATTTTATCGCCAGTCCCAAACCATCCGGTTATCAGGGGCTCCACGCCCGACCCAACATCGATGGCCGCAAATACCTCTTTAAGATCCGCACCGATGAAATGGCCCGTAGGGCACAGCGGGGCATGATCCGCGACTGGACCAGCGATACGAAGATCAATAGCCGCTATTTTCGGGAAATCCAGGAGATGTTCGATATCCTCGGCAGCGACGATTCGGTTTCCTACCGGGACATGATCGCGGCCAGCGGACGGAAGGAAATCTATACCTACACCCCCCAGGGTGATCTGATCTGCCTGCCGGTGAACTCGATCCTGCTCGATTTCGCCTTTCGCGTCCATACCGCCATCGGCCACACCTGCATCGGCGGGATGATCGGCAAGCAGAAGATCCGCCCCGATCAGCAGCTTCGCGACGGCAACGTGATCAAGGTCCTGCGCCAGGACGGACCGGTCAACTTCGATCCGGCCCTGCAGATGCTCTGCCAGACCCCAAAAGCCCGATCGGAACTCTCCAAAGCCTTTCGTCTCCGGCGCGAGGCGATCTCGCGGCAGATCGGCGCCTCGGTCCTTTCCCAGGAGCTGCGGCGCTACGGCGTTCCGTACGAGGTGGTGGAGAAGGAGGGGATGATGGACATCCTCACCTATTTCAGCATTGATTCCCTGGAAGAGCTCTATCTGCAGATCGGTGAGGGGCGGGTTAGCCTGCGCGAGCTCATCTATGAGATTCGCAACGGTCTCTATGTCGGTCGGCCCACCCTCTACCAGCCAACAGGGGTGTTCAACCGAGTGGACCTGACCACCCTGGACCCGGTGGTGATGAAGTCCTCGGCCTGCTGCAAGCCCGGTCCCCTGGACAAGGGCGTGATCGGATTGCTGAGCGAGCGTGGGCTCTCTCTGCACCGCAAGGACTGCACCCAGCTGCAGAAAATCAACTTTCAGCGGGAAGACGCGGTGGAAGTGCGCTGGAAGCTCAAGGCCACCCGCATCGAGAAAAATCAGCGGATCATCGTCCTTCAGGCCAGCCGTAATCGTCTACTGATGATGCTGTCGGTGGCACCGGAGGAGATGAAGGTGGTCGATATCGTCTATCTGGGCAAGGGCACGGCGGCAGTGGGCGACTGGGAGGTGATTTTTCAGGTGGCGAACCTGTATGGTTTGAAGAAAATCGATCGCCATTTTTCCCGCTCAGGGCTCAGCTACGAATTCGAGTTGGAGCAATAGGCGTGTGGCGGGATTCTTGATCTTGACGCCGACATTGTGGTGCTTACACTACTGACAAAGGGGATCTGGAAGGCTCCTGTGGCGGTCCCTGCAGGTTGTACAACCAGTGGTTGCTGCAACCAACATTTTGCTTTCTTTCCTGTGTGGTGTTTGCGAGGCCGTTAGTTGGGGTCTGGCAAACACCATTTTTTTTGCGGGCGGCAGTCGGCAATATGTTCTTCCAACTGCTCCTGAAACGCCTCCCGCGAGAGCTCACGGGCACCGAAGCGCAGCAGATGCTCGGTGGTCATCTGACAGTCGATCAGGGCGATTTCTTTCTGCCGGGCCAGATCGACCAGGGTGGCCAGCGCCACTTTCGAGGCATTGCTTGTTCGGCTGAACATGGATTCGCCAAAAAATATTTGGTCCAGGCAGACGCCGTACAGCCCACCGACCAACCGGCCCTCCTGCCAGCATTCGATCGAGTGGGCAAAGCCGTACTTGTGCAGTTCCAGATAGGCCTGCTGCATCTCCGGGGTGATCCAGGTCCCCTGTTCGTCCCGTCCCGAGGCCGTTGCGCAGCCAGCCAGCACCTCGGCAAAGGCGGTATCCGCGGTGACGGTGAAGGTTTTGGCGCGAATAAGCCGTGCAAGTCGCTTGGGCAGGTGAAATTCCTCGGGAAAGAGCACCAGTCGGGGCGCGGGTGACCACCAGAGAATCGGATCGTCATGGGAGTACCAGGGGAAGATACCGAGGCTGTAGGCCATGACCAGCCGCTCCGGATTGAGATCACCGCCCACGGCCAGGAGACCGTCATCTTCGGCAAATTCGGGTGAGGGAAAGAGCAGTGCTTCGGTAAGGCGAAAGACAGGCATAAAATTTAAAAATCACGTCTTGTGAAATCAGTGGGTTACGCAGCTCGAAAGGTCGTTCATGGGGCTTTTTTCGAGAACGACAATCCAGGAAAACCTACAGCGGAAACAAAAAAAGGCAAGACCGAAGGCGGTGAAAAGATGAATTTGCACAGCTTGCGGACATGCTCGATCCGGTCCTCCCTTTGGCCGGGACGATCCCCTGCCGGAAGGAAGGGCGGGACGAGGCGAACTTTGCGCAAATGTTGATTATCAATTGACCGGGAAAAACATCTGGGGCAAAGTGGAGCAAGAGGAAAAGGAACCGCCCAGGATAATTCAGTGATTTCCTCCTGAAACGGAACACCGTGATGCGGTCATGGCGAGCGACGGGCGTTCCGCCAAGGGCACTGATCAGCAGCTTCTTCGTTATCTCCTTGAGACGAATCCCATCAAAAGAGAGCCTCACCCCTCAGCAGAGAATCATGTACCACGAACATTTTCAGCTTACCCAGCCGCCTTTTGCCGAGACCCTCGATCCCGAGTTGTTTTTCCCGGGAGCAATGCGAGAGGAGATTTGCCGGTCGCTCGCTCTGGATCTTCTTGCCGGAAAGCCTTTGCTGAAATTGGTGGGGGAAGAGGGCACCGGCAAAACATTGCTCTGCCGGGTGCTTGAACAACGGTTGCCCGAAAACTGCCGCTTGGTCAGGCTTGATTGCCCCTCGGGTTCCTTTGAAGATCTCCTGCGCATTGTGCGTCTCGCTCTGGGGGGGACTGATCGAGGATCAGCCGCCCAAATGGAACCACTGCCGGAACTGCAGTGCCAACTCGGCCGGTTGCGGGAGCAGGGAATTCGCGTGGTGCTGATGATCGATGAGGCGGAAAAGTTGTTTTTGGCCCCACTTGAGCGGTTGGTGCGCCATGTTGCCGAGGGCAGCGGCGGTCTGCAACTGATCCTGGTCCTGGTCGGACGGCCCGCCCTGGATGCTCACCTCAAGCAGATGGCCTCTTTGAGTGGCGAAACACTTTTCAGCAACTCGTACACCCTTTCGGC
Source organism: uncultured Desulfobulbus sp. (assembly GCF_963665445.1). Taxonomy (GTDB): domain Bacteria; phylum Desulfobacterota; class Desulfobulbia; order Desulfobulbales; family Desulfobulbaceae; genus Desulfobulbus. The sequence continues at coordinate 178,574 of NZ_OY762276.1, forward strand.
GCTCTCGGAGAGCGAGACGCGGCAGTACCTTCGTTTTCGGGCAAGTGGTTCCGGCATGTCGCGGCAACATTTTGCCGAGGTCTTTACCGATGGCACCGTGACCAAGATCTTCCAGGCCGCTCAAGGCAATCTCAGGCTGATCAATATCCTGGCCGAAGAGGCGCTGCAGAATTTTTGCGCGGAAAAATCCTTCATGGTGCTGCTCGACCATGTGGGGCCGGAGACAACGGTTGCCGCCGAAGGAAGGTCCACCCCGCTGCGACAGATTGTCCGCTTGCTTTCGGGCAATCGGCTTCTGGCAGCTGCCCTGGTCGGCGGTGTGGTGGTCCTGCTGGCGCTCGGTCTTTTTGTCGGCCGTTCAGGCGATCGGCCCGCCCCCCTTCCCGGCAAGGAATCCGTACCGCAATCGTCATCAACCTCCTTGCAGCAGAAAGCCCGACGTGACGGCGAGGCCCTCTTCCGCCAGCGGGTGAGTGCCGCAAGCCAGTGGCAGGCCTCCGGTCATCAGGGGCAATACACCATTCAGCTGATGATGCTGGCCTCACCCACGGCCCAGTCGAGTCTGGCCGGAACCCTGGCCAGCGACGAGTACGCCGCCATCCTTGATCAGGTCTATATTCTGCCGAGGCAGAGCACCCCGCCCACCCTGTTTGTTTTCTACGGCATCTATGACAGCCTGGATACGGCCCGCGAAGCCCGCAACGGGATGCCGGTTTTCCTCCGCAAGCACCAGCCGTACCCGCTGGCCATTAGTGAGGCCCTGCGGAAGATCGAACCGTAACGGGCTGTCAGGTGCACAACACTATTTTTCCCGAGAGTATGAGGTGATCCATGCAGGTCGTTCTTGCAAAGCCGCGCGGTTTCTGCGCCGGTGTCAACCGCGCCATATCCATCGTTCACCGGGCCCTGGAACGTTTTTCGCCGCCGGTCTATGTCCTTCATGAAATCGTCCACAACACCCATGTTTTGGAGGAGTTGCGCCGGAGGGGCGCGATCTTTGTCGAGGAACTGGAAGAGATCCCCGCAGGCGCGGTCACCATCTTCAGTGCGCACGGGGTGTCCAAGGCCGTGGCCGAACAGGCAAATCACCTCGGTCTGCGGACCATCGATGCCACCTGTCCCCTGGTTTCCAAGGTGCATCGGCGGATGATTCGGCTCTATGACCAGGGCTATGACGTGCTGGTGATCGGGCACAAGGGGCATCCCGAGGTGGAGGGAACCTGCGGTCAGGTCGATGGGCCGGTGCAGGTAGTTTCCAAGGCTGAAGAGGTGGGAGGGTTGCAGGTGCAAGATCCGGGGAAGGTGGGCTATGTCACCCAGACCACCCTCAGCGTTGATGATACCGAGGGCATGCTCGATGCCCTGCGGATGCGCTTTCCTCAGATATCCGAGCCGGAGCGCACCGACATCTGCTACGCGACCACCAACCGTCAGGCAGCGGTGCGCCGCCTGGCCGATCAGGTGGCGTTGATTTTGATCGTCGGCTCGAAAAACAGCTCCAACTCCAACCGTCTGCGCGAGGTGGCCGAGTTGCGACAGACCCCGGCCTATCTCATCGATGATGCCTCGGAAATCGATCCCAGCTGGCTAAGCGGTATCGACAGAATCGGCATCAGTGCCGGTGCATCGGCGCCGGAACACCTGGTGACCGGGGTGATTGAGTGGCTCAAGACCCGGGGGCCGGTGACGGTGGAGGAGATGGAAGGGGAGGAGGAGCACATCAGCTTTTGTGTGCCCGACCTCGAGGGCTAGAGGGGCTGCTCTCATCATGGAGCTGATCGGACGAGCTCTTCGGCGCCAACCAGTTGGACTTCGCTCAAGGAGCGGGACGCACAGTGCTGGAGAGCCGCCAGCATGGCCTGATTGGGATGACCGATGGCAATGGCCTTGGCCTCGCGAGTTGCCAGGTCTGCAAGGCGGGCCAGTTGATTGCAGATGGCTGCTTCCTGTTGCTCGTTATCGAGAAAGACCTTCCGTCGGGCGGTCGGGATATGCAGCCGACGGGCTGTTTCCAGGGCAACGGAGCCAGAGGTTGTGTAGGAATCGATAAAATAGAACTGCCCTTTCTTGATACTCTGCAGCACCTGATGCATCTCCCGTTGACGTTCGGTCAGCCGGGATCCCATATGGCTGTTGGCTCCCCGGGCTCGGGGCACTGCGTCCAGCATTAGCCGCGTTTTTTTGTGCAACGTCTCCCCATCCTCTCCCGCCAGAAGTGTCAGTGGCTCCTGTTTCCAGTCTTGCGCCTTGGGCTCCATGGGCAGATGCACCAGAATATCTTTGCCGCGCTCATGGGCCTCTTGGGCCAACTCCTGGGTATGCGGTGCCTGCGGCAAAAAGGAAAAACTCAAAGGCAGTTGCAGGGCAAGCAGCTGCAGGCCGATTTCCCGGTTGTAGCCCATGTCGTCGATGATGATCGCCACCTGCGGACGGCGGTAAGCCAATTCCGCTTGGGGGCGCATGGTGGGCTGGGAGGAAGCACTGCTTGGGGGAGGGGCAGGGATGTCCCGGATGGGCGATACTGTTATTGGGGAAAGGCGCTGTGGCTGGAGCCGGGCGGGCTGGTGGAGCGGCTCCGGGAGCAGCGCCAGGATCAATGCCAGGGCAAGCGACAGCAGTCCCTGCCTGAGAAAACTGCCCGTCATGAAAAATATTTGTTATTTGTTCCGGGAGAGGATGTAACCGGCGAGCTGCTTGAGCAGGACAATTTCCCGGCTCTCTTCCGCCCCATCCGTGCATGGAGCCAGGGCGTCGCTGGCCTGGGCAATCAGATTCCGTGCCGCCTCGGCTGCGGAGGCAAAGCCGTGATACCGCTCGATGAGATCGGTGAGCTGCTCGTAGGCCCCGGGCAGGGTCCGATCCCCCTGGAAGAGTTGCGCAAGGGTTTCCCGGTCCTCGGCATTGGCGCGGGCATAGGTGTGGAGGATGGGCAGGGTCAGCTTGCCCTCGATGAAGTCGTTGCCGGTTTTTTTGCCGGTGGTCTCGCTTTGCCCCTGAAAGTCGAGCAGGTCGTCGACTACCTGAAAGGCGGCGCCGATGCGGTTGCCGTAGGCGGATAAGGCGGCAAAGCGGGTTTGATCGGCCCCGGCAAAAAGAGCGCCAATGGCACAGGTGGAACCGATCAGATTCCCGGTTTTCTGTCGGATCACGGCAAAATACTGCTCTTCGCCGGTGGTCATGTCCGCAATGTAGCGCAGCTGCTCGAATTCGCCGTTGACCATCGAGGTCGTGGCCTCGCAGAAGATTTCCAGCCCCTGCGGCCCGGCCAGGCGTCCGATCAGGTACATGCTGCGGGCATGGAGCCAATCGCCTGCGAGAATGGCGGCGGCCAGACCGAACTGCGCGCTCACGGTGATCTTGCCCCGTCGCTTGGGCGCATGATCGATCACATCGTCATGGATCAGGGTCGCCACATGGAGGTATTCAAAGGCGCTTGCCAACAGGTAGAGATCGTCGTCGTCGCGACCGCAGATGCGCGCGCAGAGGACGGTGAGCAGGGGACGGATCCGTTTGCCGCCGTTGAACAAGGCGTGTTCCAGAACCTCGATCAGCAGGGGATCGCCTCCGGCAAGCGCAGCGGCAAGGTCTGCGCGCATGGTACGTTCCACCCGAGCCGCAACCGAGGCGGTCATGGTGCGCAGATCGATAAAATCAGGTAATGATGACATAACTTAGTGGCTGAAAAATGCTGCGACCGCATCCATATCGCGGGTCAGGGGACTGGGAGGCAGGCTGTTTCGAAATTGACGGCCATACCCTTTGGTAAAAAGCCGTGTATCCAGTATCGCTATCACGCCGCGGTCTTGGGCGGTCCGCATCAATCGTCCCACGCCCTGGCGCAGGGTGAGAATGGCTCGGGGAATCTGGAAGTGGACAAAGGGGTTGCCGCCAAGCGCCTTGATGCGGTTGATCCTGGCCATAATAACAGGGTCGCTGGGGACTTCAAACGGTAATTTGTCGATAATGACCAGGCTGAGCGCCTCTCCGGGAATATCCACCCCCTCCCAGAAGCTGGCAACCGCCAGCAGGACCGAGTCGGTTTCGTGGGTGAAGAGTTCCAGCAGGCGCCTTCGCGGCATGTCGCCCTGCACCAGAATCGGGTAGGGCAGCCGCCCGTGGAGAAAGGCCGCGGCCCGGTCCATGGCGGCAAAGGAGGTGAACAGGCAGAGGCTGCGTCCCCCGGCGTTCTCGATGAGTTGCTCCAGTTGCTCATGGATTGCCTCTACATACCCCGGACCGTTGGGCTCCGGGCAGGGAGGTGGGGGGACATAGAGCAGGGTTCGGCCCGCGTAATCAAAGGGGGACTCCAGGGAAAGGGTCGGGGTCTCCGGTCCCAGGCCGACGCGGTCGAGGAAGTAGGTGAAGTTGCCGCCGGTGGTCAGGGTCGCCGATGAAAAGACGCAGTGGCGCACCGTGCCAAAGAGGCTGGACTGCAGTTCCAGGGAGACATCCACTGGGGTGGCACAGAGGGTCAGGTTGCGTTCGCTGCGTTCGAACCAGAGGGTGTAGGGGATCTCTTCCGGCGGTACATCGTCAAACTGTTCGGTCAGTAACCGATCCAGGCGAGCAGTGAGATCCTGTGTTCGGTCGAGATACTGGCGCCACAGCCCCTCGCCCGTTGCCAGGGGATCAAGGGCCTGGAGGAGGTTGTTCAGCGCCAGGCGAAGGTCGTCCTGGGCGGCGCAGACGACACTCTCTTCGATAATTTCCCGGGTCAGGGGGAAACGCCCCCGTTCCAGGGGAAAGACGCCGGAGAACCGATCGATGGAGCCGAGCAGACGGGCGATGCACTGCAACAGGGCCGATTGACTGTTGCCGCTGAGCTCGGCCAGGGCACTGCGTTCCAGATCCCCGGCCAGGTCGACGATCTGATAGCGGGAGAAGGAAAAACCGAAAAAGGTGGTGGCCACCTGCTCCACATGGTGCGCCTCATCGAAGATGACGCTTTCATATCGGGGCAGCACCTCGCCAAAGCCGGTCCTGCGCACAGCCAGGTCGGAAAAGAGCAGGTGGTGATTGACGATCAACAAGCGGCTGTTGGCGGCGTCCCGGCGCAGGTGGGTGAGGAAACAGTCGTTGATCTCGGGACAGTTGGTTCCCAGGCAAAAATGCGATTGGCAACAGATCCGTTGCCACAGTGGCGAGGAGCCTCCCAGCCAGTCCAGTTCCGAGCGCTCCCCATACAAGGTGGATCTGAGCCAGTCCTCGATCTGTTCCTTCTCCTCCGGGCTGAGCACATCGCCGGGTTGGGCCGCAAGCAGCTGATGCCAGCGATAGAGGCAGAGGTAGTTTTGCCGGCCTTTGACACAGAGTGCGTTCAGGCTGGGATCGACATGGGCGAGAAGTAGGGGGATTTCCTTGTGCAGAATTTGGTCCTGGAGGTTGCGGGTATGGGTGGAGACCACCACCCGCTTGCCGCTGAGAACGGCCGGAATGAGATAGGCCAGGGTCTTGCCCAGCCCGGTTTCGGCCTCCACCACCAGGCAGCTTGCCTGGTCGCCAAGCAATTCTTCCGGTGTGGCCAGGAGCTCGTCAACCGCCCGGGCCATGGCCAACTGACCGGGCCTGGATTCGTATCCCGCAAGGTTTTGGGCGAGGACGCCTTCAGGTCCAAAAAAATGTTCCATCATTGCTGCCCGAGAATATCACGGACGATTTCCACCACCTGGGAAGACTCGTCCTCAAGGAGCGCGGGCAGGGGAGCAAGGGCCTCTGGGGTGTCGATGATCCCCAGCACGTTGGCCGCCTCGCCGCGGACCCATTCCCTGGTATCGCCCAGGGCCGTGATCAGTCCCGGAATAGCCAGTGCCATGTGCTCGGGGCAACGCTCCTTGAGATATTCAAAGAGTACGGACACCCCAAGCCGCACCGCAAAACGCTCGTCGGTCAGCAGTCGGTCGGTCCAGGCAAAATAACGCGGATCCTGGTGGAACATGGCCACAATATTTTCCACATAGCCCATGTCCAGGAAATCGGCAATGACCTGCAGCAGTTCCTCGTCGCTGACCTCGTTTTTCTTCTCTTGTTGTTGGGAATATTCAAGCATGTTTGTTTCTTTCAGGTTTTTTGAGGTCCTTACCATGACCGATCCCGAGGGGCAATCCGAGAATCAGCCATCACCGCTTCTTGACACCCTTTTTGAGGGGGAGTAGAACAGAGGCAGTGATTTTGATATGTTCATCATACTAACCTAACTTTGTCATAATCTCATGCTCGAACATCACTTTCCCCCTCCTCCCCTTTCCATAGCCGAGGATGAATTCCTGGAGGACGGCGAGGTGATTGTTATCGTCGACGATTTTCCCGATATCGTTGCCCTTCTCCAGGATTTTCTCGAGCAGCAGGGGTATGCCTCGGTGACGGCCAACTCTGCAGCCACCTTGCAGCAGCAGTTGGACACCCACCGTGCGGCGCTGGTTTTGTTGGATATAGGCCTGCCGGATGCCGACGGCATGAAGCTGCTGCCCCAGCTGAAGGAACAGGTTCCGGACCTGGCGGTCATCATGCTCACCGCGGTCACCGACCTGCAGACAGCTCTTGCCTGCCTCCGCTACGGCGCCGACGATTATCTGGCCAAGCCGGTCCACTTCACCGATCTCTTGGCCACCCTGCGGCGGGTGTTGGAAAAGCGGCGGCTCTCCATCCGCAATCGTCAGTATCAGCGGCAGATCGAGCAGGCCAACTACCGCATCCGTCTTGCCCATCAGTTGGCGATGAAGATGAACAGCGCCTACCTCAGCATGACCGAACTCGATGAAATTCTCTGGGCGATCCTGGTCGGGATCACTGCCGACGAAGGCTTGGGGTTCAACCGTGCCTTTCTCGCCCTGTTCGACGAGGCCGGGGAATACCTCGAAGGGCGGTTGGCCATCGGCCCCGGCAGCCGCGAGGACGGCCCTCGCATCTGGCAGGATCTGCGCAACCAGGATCTTGGTCTCAACGATCTTTTCGGACGCATCCAGCGCAATGAAACAGCGGTGGATGCCGAGGTCAACCGCATTGTGCGTGCTCTCAGGGTGGCTTCCTTCGAGAGTGAACATCTGCTCATTCGCGCCGTTCGCGAGCGGCAGTCCGTTCTGGTCCAGGGCGGAGAGGCGATCTGGCCTGTTTCGCTTGAGCTGATCGGCCTTTTGCAGGAAGACTCCTTTGTGGTGGTTCCGCTCTACTCGCCCAGTCGAGCGCTTGGTGTTATCATTGCCGACCATTTCGTCAACCGTGCACCGATCGACGAGGAGCGCATCCAGGCCCTGGAGAGTTTTGCCGGGCAGGCGAGTCTGGCCATCGAGCATTGCCGGATGTATGTGGACATGGAGCGCAAGATCAAGGAGCTGGAGTCAGCCACCCATGAACTGGAAAAAAACAAGGATCTGCTCATCGAGGCGGAACGCTATTCGGCACTCGGCCACATGGCTGCCCAACTGGCGCACAGTATCCGCAATCCCATTACCGCCATCGGCGGGACCGCCCGTTTACTGGCCCGCAAGATCGACAACAAGGATTTGCTGCGCTTTCTCGCAATGATGGCCAGCGAGGCCGAGAAGATCGAGAAGACCCTGGAAGACCTGTTCAGCTTTGTCGAGCAGGTGAAGCCGGAGCTGGAGCGGACCCACCTCTTCCCGATCATCCACAAATCGCTCCTGCTCCACTTCAATGCCCTCAAGGAGCAGCACATCAAGCAGACGATGCACCTCCCCGAGGTCGATCCCCTGGTCGAGGTCGATCCCCGGCTGATTCAGCAGGCCCTGGTACACCTCATTCGCAACTCCGTCGAGGCCATGCCCGATGGCGGCGAGTTGCGGATCGAGGTGGAGCTCGAGCCGGAGGATGTGCGTATCGTCCTGCGCGATACCGGCCGCGGCCTGGGCGAGGCCCATGGGGACCATGCAACCGATCCCTTTTTCACCACCAAGATCATCGGCACCGGCATGGGGCTGACCTTGGTGAAACGGATCATCGAGGACCACGGCGGCGTTCTCAGCCTGGAAAATCGGGAGGAGGGCGGGACGCGGGCAGCGGTGGTGTTGCCGAGGGTGATAGAGGACTAAAAGGGCTTTTTCATGGTGGGGGGCAGCAAGTCTTTATTGCTGATGCCCCAAAAAAGAAAAGGCGTTGGACCTGTGGTCCAACGCCTTTATTGTTTGCAATCTAAGAACTACTAGAAATTAGAACTTCAGCTCGAAACGGGTGAGTGCACCGAAAGCGGTATCATCAGCAGCTCCTGCATATTCCATGTCCGGAGCAAGCATACCAGCAGAGAAGTACACATCGGCACCCTTGCTGATGGTATACTGCAAAACTGCAGAAAGTTCCCAAGCGCTGTCCAAGGTTTTCATACCCATCTGACCACCGAGCGGGCCGTCACCAGCATTGCTCCATGCATCGATATCAGCATAGACCAGGTTACCGGTCAATTTCAGGTCTTCGGCAACCTGATAAGTAGCTACCAGGCCAGCCCACAACCAATCGCCACCCGCACCAACTATGTAGTCAGTGATTTTACTGTTGTCAGAAGAACCGATCATAACAAAACCGAACGCACGATCAGGCATAAAACCACCGGTGGTGAAACCGAGGTTCAAGCCGATGTTCAACTTGTCGATTTGGTAGTTGGGAAAGAGATATCCACCAAAACCGGTGTCGTCTGAACCGATCTGATCAGTGTCAGTCGAGGCTACGATAGCCCCGGTGGTTTTGTTGACAGAGTAAGTAACAGTTCCGGAACCGTCATTCAGCCAGGAGTTGAACCCGTTGAGGTCTCCGTCAGTAACAGCCAACTCACCGACGAGACCAAACTGACCACTTTGACCTTTGGTGTAGATTGAAGCAAAGAAACCTTCATTTGGCTCAAAGCTACCGGCAACGCCGTTACGGGAATCTGTTTGATAGCCCAGCATACCGCCGAGAGTCCAATCTTTGTTCAGTTTCGCCTTGACGTGTGCACCGAAGCGGATTTCATCATTATCCGCATTCTTGTCGGAAGTGGTCACCTCGTCATACTGAGCTTCTTCCATCCACTCGATAAAGGGGTTGATCTCCACATTGTCCAGCTTGATGATACCCTTGAAACCGGTCGAATGAACATCATCGTAGAAGAAGTTGTAGGTGGGGCCAAGGGGACCGTAGGTGGAACGGTATTTACCAATTTCCAGGGTAAAGGCATCGTTGAACGGAATACCTACATAGGCTTTATCAACCCAGATGTTGTTGGCATTGTCAATCGGGGTGGGATCCTTATCAATGTCACCCATCAAGGATTCGTACATACGAATACGAACGGCTGCGTATGCCCCACCGGCAGCGGTACCCTTGATGTTCAGGCGAACACGGGAATCCATGGAGACATCATCGTCTACGGCGTTGCTGTTGTCAAAGTCATAGGCATCGTTTTTATACCACAGACGAACACGGGCATCGCCAGTAATCTTTACACCAGGCTCAGCTGCGTAGGAAGCCTCGGTGGCAACCATACCGCCAACCAGCATCAGGGCAGCGCCTGTAAGCAGAACTTTCTTCATTGTCCTCTCCTTTGGTTATCAAGTTATGTATGCAAGGGATGTCGTTCCTCAAAAGGGCAAGGACGACGTTTCAAGCTTCGTACCGAATTTTCGAAGTGGTATGATTGACCAACTGTCTCTAATTACGAGAAACTTTGAAAGCATATCTGTGATGATTTCACCCTATAGGATGTTGCCCCGGACGTCAAGTTTTTTTTACCAGAGGTAAAAATATTTTTACCGCATTAGAGTTCTGTTAGCTTGTGGGGAATGAGCGGAATATCAGCAAGATATTGTGTGGACGGGGTGCGCCCGCCGGTGCAAAGTGCCGGCGGACGCAGGGTGTGGCGTGGTATATTTACTCAGATTTGTTCGTATTGATCCGCAGGGTATAGCAGTTGAGATGACTGGCTGTTGATTGCCAGAAGGCAAAGGGGTAGCTGCTTTCACTTTCGGCAAAATAAATTTTAAACTGGCTGCCGTCGGAACCGGTCTGGTCCATCTGGTAGTTGGTGATGTAACCGGGGATGGTTTTGGTCTCCCACAGCCGGCTCATCGTGCCGCCCTGCCACTGATAGGCTCTCAGGCTGCCTCCGTCAAAGTAACGCAGATTGGGCATGAATCGGACCGATTCCAAGCGGTTGCTGCCGACAAGGATATCGTTGACGCCATCCTTGTTCAGGTCGGCCGCCACGATGCGGGTATGAATCCAGACGCTGTCCTTTTCGGCGTTGACCGAGTTGTTGGTGCTGGTGAGCGTGCCGAAAAATTTGTTGCTCGCCCCGATCAGATCAGGGCTGGTCCAACGCAGACTGCCGTTTGCCCCGTACACCTGCAACCGATTGTCGCTGTTGATCGCCAGGGTTTCCGGCGTTCCGTCCCCGTCGATGTCGGCCAGGGTAAAGTTAAAAATATTGATCCCCTTGGGCAAATTCAGCTGTTTTGCGGCAACCACCTCATTGCCTGTGTCCAACTGCATCGTAAAGATATCGCCACCTCCGAACTCCGAGGCCACTTTTTGTTGGCCGACCAGCAGGGGGGGGAGGCCGGGCGCAGTGATGGTGGCCAGATACCAGGGGGAGTGGTCGACCAGCGTTTTCATTTTTCGGCCATTCCACTCCAGCACGGTGGAATCGGGGCGGTCGCCGTTGCTGGCGCTGAGGTAGATCTCCTCCAGGCCGTTTTTGTTGAAGTCGCCCATGGTCACCGTGTGATAACGCAGGTGATTGGCAAGGTCCACCGTGGCCAGCATACGGAATCCGCCGTTATCGTTGCGGTACAGCTTGAGGGAGCCGTTGGTCAGTACCAGGATCTCCTCGCGGCCGTCATGGTCAAGATCAGCCACGTTGATATCCATGACATCGGCTGAGATGCCCTTTGAACGGAAACTGTTGACCAGTTCAAATGGCCCCCCCGCTTCCAGGCCGGAGGCGCTGCCCGCCATCAGGCCTTCCCGGTAGGCCCGTTCCGGATGCGCGGTTTGAAAGGCAGCCATGCCCTTGCCGCCGCCTCCTCCGGCCAGGGCATCGGGTTTAGGCCGGTGGAAGACTTTGCCGCTCATGTCCCAGGCCATGGCATCGATCGCGGCCATGGCGTCGTCCACGCTTTGGAAGTCCTGCTGAAACTGCTTGGGCCCCTGGGTTGCGGTGCGGGTAAAGACGTAACCGGTAAGCTCGAACTGGCCGGCTTTGGGGGCAAGGGCCCCCATGACCAGGTAATCGGCGCCGGATCGTTGCAGCATCTGGCTAAATGCATTGAAATTGCCCTCCTCCAATGCTTTGGCCAACTGCTCCGAGGTGGTGCCTTGGGCAATCGCTGCAACATTGGCCCGGCTGGCCAGACGGCTGGCCAGGGTGCTGGCAAGGCCGTTTCGCAGATAGCTGTAGGATCCTGGAATCTGCACATCAAAGGGGAGAAAGATCACCTGCGGCTTGGCGGTTACCTGACTTTTCGCCTCGGCCGGCGACGAAAGCCCCAAAGCCAATGCCAGAAAGGCCGTCATGGCGATCAGCAGTGGCAGCTTCCTGGCAAGGGCCGGGAGAGATGTTTGCATGGTTTTCAGCAGAGAATGTACCTTCACGGGTTGTGCTCCTGTCTCTGGATAATGGGGATAAAGGGGGAGACCTTGATGATCATGAACATAGACTTTTGAAGTTGGACTTCGCGGGCATGGCCCGCGATAAAATGTGGCCCGCGCATCGGAGTGTCAACACTACCCGGGCACCATTTCATTTCTCGTGTTTTACCAAAAAAGAAAAGAAAAATCCGGGAAAAGAAAAGGGTTGAATGTGGAAAGTGTCGATCGGGGGCGCAAGGAATGCTCGGAAATGGAAGCGGAAACCGTGATCAATAGGAAAACCTGATGGAAACACCGCCGTAGAAAACATCCTTTTTTAGCAGATCTTCACCCGTGGCTGAATAATTCGATGAAGAGCCGGACCCGCTGGGCGAAAGAGGCCTGCTCCATTGCAGTTCCGGAGTGATGGTGAGGTAGTTTTTGTAGGTGATCGGCATGCTGAAGAGCAGGGAAAACAGATGCCCTTCCTGGGTGTCGAAAGGATTTTTGATGAGCAGGGCCTTGTTGCCAAAGGAGAGCGCGAGATCATCGTCAAGCTGATACGAACGGGACAGATCCAGGGCCAGATACCAGGAGCGTTCGGGATTAAAACGGAGATCGTTCCCATCGGGTTCGATACCGAGAAAAACAGAGGTCGGTTTGCTTTCGGTGGTGGCTTGGGAAAGGATGTAGCCTGCGGAAAATTCCAGCAGACCGGAGGAACCTTCGTAGGAGAAGGTGATAGCCTGGGTGCTCAACGGTGCCTTTGCAGCGGACAGGCCGGGCAGGGTGCGATCGGCCTTCTGGAAATGGATGCTCACACCCTCGAGCATACTGCTGTTTATCCCGTACATGCCGGTGGCGAGCAGGGTGTTGACCGTTGCGTCCCAGGCTGTGCCGTTGCTGGCCGAAGTGACCTCCTCTGCCTGCAGGGGCATCCCCCACAGAACAATTGCGATCGTCAAGGCTCGCATGGATGCATGTCGACAAGCAGCGGTGACCATGAAATTCGTCCCAAGTAATTTTTCTTTACTCAACAGTACTCCCGCATTGGTGGAAATTCAATGGGGAAGGGGGGAGGTGAAAATTATTTGGAGCGCAGGCGGGGGGCAATCAGCCCGAAAAATACTTGGGTTACGATTTCGTCGATAAACCGCCAGCCCAGGTGGGCTCGGCAGTTGTGGCAGAGAACAATTTGCCAGGCAAAGCCTGGAAACCAGGAAAATTCGCTGCTTGGTTCTCCAAGAGACAGAACACCGGGAGCGGTTTGAAAGCAGCGGATCTCGAAGGTGATTCCTGCGGGGTTGAAAAAGGCGTGCTCATGGCGGCCATCGATGTTGATCGCCTGATTCAGGTCGGTGATATGGGCGGAGCAGGCCCGGCAGTAGAGGCCCCTGTCCTCTGCCGCAGCAGGTTCACCCGGAGAAGAGGTGTCCTGTCGCGGTTTGGCAGGCCGCAGTTGAATGGGGCGGAAGAAAAGGGCGCCTTGGGCGGAATCCAAGGCGCCTGTATGGTTAGACGGCCTTTTGTGCGACCTTGTTTCTATAGAAGGCAACAATGGCCTGCACCATGTCGTCGATGGTGTAGCGTTCGGGCTGGATGTCCACCGAAAGCCCGTTGTCACGGACGGTCTCCGCGGTAATGGGACCGATTGCGGCAATGGAGACCTTGTCGAGCAGGCGGTGCAGTTCCGTCTCATCGGCAGCATCCAGCATGGTGAGGAAGTTGGAAACGGTTGAAGAGGAGGTGAAGGTGATCATATCCACCGTGCCCGACTCCAGCTGATCGCGCAACTCCTGCTTTCTTCCCTGGGGCGGGACGTTCTGGTAGGTGGGGGCGATGGTCACGCTTGCCCCTGCATCGGCGAGGGTCTCGGGCAGGATCTCGCTCGCCTTCAAGGCTCGCGGCAGGAGAATGCGGGTTCCCTTGACCTCGGTTTTCACCAGGGCTGCGGCCAGTCCCTCGCCGGTGAATTTTTCCGGGACGAGATCGGCGCGTACGCCATACTTCAACAACTCTTCCCCGGTTGCCCGGCCCACCACCGCCACCTTGGTGGACGCGAGCTTGCGGCTGTCCATATCCAGGGCGTACAGCCGTTTGAAAAAATAGGTCACCGCGTTGAGGCTGGTGAACAGCAGCCAGGAATAGCTTTCCAAATCGGCAATGGCCTGATCGAGTACGCTGTAGTCCGCAACCGGTTCGATATGAATGGTGGCATACTCCAGGCATTCGGCCCCGAGTTCCTCCAGTTTGGCCACCAGGTCGCTGGCCTGCTCGCGGGTCCGGGTGACCACCACCCGCCTGCCGAAAAGCGGCCGTCGTTCAAACCAGTCAATGGTACTGCGCAGCTTGACCACCTCACCGACAATGACCAGGGCCGGCGGCTTGATATCCGCCTTGTGCACGACCTCGCAGATGGTCTCCAGGGTACCGACCACCGAATGCTGCTGCGGGGTCGAGGCCCAGCGGACCACGGCCACCGGTGTCTCCGGGGAACGGCCGAATTCAATCAGCTTTTTGGTGATGCTGGGCAAGGTTTTGATGCCCATGTAGATCACGATGGTGCCAGCGCCGGTGGCCAGCTTTTCCCAGGAAATGTTGGAGGATTTCTTGGTCGGATCCTCGTGGCCGGTGACGAAGGCCACCGAGGCGGTGTACTCCCGGTGGGTGATGGGAATGCCCGCATAGGTGGCCGCAGCCGTAGCCGAGGTCACCCCCGGGACAACCTCGAAATCGATGCCCTCCCGCACCAACTCTTCGATCTCTTCGGCTCCGCGGCCAAAGATGAACGGGTCGCCGCCCTTGAGACGGACCACCATGCTGCCTTCCTTGGCATGATCCACCAGCAGTTGGTTGATCCCCTGCTGGGTAAAGGCGTGCAGCCCGCCGCCCTTTTTGCCGGCATAGATCAGCGTGGCATCCTTGGGCACGTAACTGAGCAGTTTGGGGTTGGCCAGATAGTCGTAGACTACCACCTCGGCATGTTCGAGCAGGTATTTGCCGCGCAGGGTAATGAGGCCGGGGTCACCGGGACCGGCGCCGACCAGGTATACTTTACCGGGGGTGGTGGAGTTGGAAGTTGTCACAGCGTATCTCTTCTCGGGGAATTGGATTGGTAAAAAATCAGGCGTTGTTGGTGTACACCGCATCGAGGATTGCCTTGCCGCCCTGGGCAAGAAGCTGCTCCGCCAGGGTTTTGCCCAGCTGGGCCGCGTTTTCGCAAGGACCGCTGATCTCCTCCTTGATGATGCGGCTGCCGTCGACCTCGGCAATCAGGCCGCATACCCGGACCGTGGAACCCTCCAGGATGGCATGGGCGCCGATGGGCACCTGGCACCCGCCTTCCAGCCGCAGTAAAAAGGCGCGCTCTGCCGCAACGGCCACGGCTGTTTCCTCATGGTGGAGAAACTGGAGGCCTGCGAAGAGCTCGTTGTCGTCTTTGCGCAATTCAATGCCGAGCGCACCTTGACTGATGGCCGGCAGCATCTGCTGGGACGGCAGGAGGGTGGTGATTCGCTGGGTAAGCGCCAACCTGTTGAGACCGGCTCCTGCAAGGATGATGGCATCGTACTGGCCTTCATCGAGCTTGCTCAGCCGGGTGTCGATGTTGCCGCGGAGGTCGACGATGTGTAGATCCGGGCGCATGGCGGCCAACTGCGATTTGCGGCGCAGGCTGGATGTGCCGATGGCCGCTCCCCGGGGCAGGGCGGCAATGGAATCGTACTTGTTGGACAGGAAGGCATCGTAGGGGGTTTCGCGAAGAGGGATGATGCCGATGTGCAACCCTTCCGGCAGTTCGGTGGGCACGTCCTTCATCGAGTGGACCGCCAGGTCCACACTGCCGTCGAGCAGGGCATCCTCGATCTCCTTGACAAAAAGCCCCTTGCCGCCGACCTTGGCCAGCGGAACATCGAGGATCCTGTCACCCTTGGTCGTGATTTTCACCAGTTCCACCCGGGTGTGCGGATGGGCCTGTTCGATTTGTTGTTTGACCCAGGTCGATTGGGTAACGGCCAGCAGGCTGGCCCGTGTGCCGATGCGTAAGGTTGTTCTCATACCCTGTCCCGTCTGAAAAAAACTGAATCCCTGCGCATGCACCTGCCCTTGGGGATTCAGGGAAAAAATATTTTACTCAACTGGTAATGGTAGGGGCATATACTTTTTTCGTCGTTATTTGTCAATTTTTGATGGATGAGGAGAACGTGAAACGGGTGCTGCCGAAGCGGGTGACGAGAGGGCGGTGCACGTTGTGCCTCGATGGGGGATCGGGCAAAAAAAAAACGTTCCTGCGCAGAGGCACAGGAACGTTTTTGATCGGCTCTCTGCTGGCAAGAAAACTTACGGCAGCTTGCCCATGATCTCAGCGGAAACCTCTTTGATGGCCTTGGAGCCGTCAACGGAGATCACCGGGGTGGAACCCAGGTTCTTGAAGTAGTTGACTGCGGCCATGGTGCCGGTCTTGTCATCATAGTAGATGTCGTGACGTTTGTTGATGGCGTTCTCGTCCTGGTCATCGGCGCGGGCGGAGAGCTCGCCACCGCAGACACGGCAGACCAGCTTGCCGTCTTTCTCCACCGGTTTGATGGCCTCAAAGGCGATGTGGTTGGGATGGTTGTTGTCGTTGGCGCAGAGGCGACGGCCCATGATGCGGTCTTTGGCGATCTGGCGATCGAGCATGATCTCAACAACGCAGTCCAGCTTCATGCCGGCATCTTTCAGGGCTTTGTCCAGGGCCTCGGCCTGAGCCAGGGAGCGGGGGAAACCGTCGAGCAGCCAGCCTTTCTCTTTGGATTTGCCCAGGGTCTCGAGAACCATCGGGATGGTGATTTCGTCGGGTACCAGGTCACCACGATCGATGTATGCCTTGGCCTTTTTCCCCAACTCGGTGCCACCCTTGATGTGCTCGCGGAAGATGGCGCCAGATTCGATGTGATCGATGCCATATTTTTCTTTGATGATCGCGCCTTGGGTGCCTTTACCGCTGCCGTTCGGACCGAAAGTAAGGATGTTCATGCCGGCTTCCTCCATGTTAAGTTCAAAGAATTGTTTGGTAACATCTTTATATAATTAGTGAAAAAAAGGGCCTGAAAATGAATGACCTCTCATTGAATTGGGGAATATACAGTACCTGGCCTGAATGCGCCACGAAAAATGATGGTTCAAATCAGGAGAAATGATAATGGCGGCTAAGTACAGGAAAACAATCGCTTGCCGGACAGGGATCTTGCATTGTACGCCAGCAGTTTTTGTCTGCTGAGGCAAAGGCGGGGGGCTCATCCTGGCGGCCAACGGGTGCATACTTTTTGACAAGGCAAGGGAAAGAGGGTAGAAATCCGCGCTGAAATACTCTTCTTCCAAATTCTCGAGGTGATAAAAGGGCATGAAGGAAATCAAGGTCGGATTGATCGGTTTTGGTACCGTGGGCAAAGGGTTGGCTGAGGTGCTGCACTCGCAGCAGCAGAGGTTGGTGAAACGAACCGGCATGACCATCCGCTTGGCTGCAGTTGCCGACCATGGGACGACCGAGCTGCCGCAGAAATTTGCCGATGTCACGCTGACCCGCGATGCCAACGATCTGATCAACAATCCGGAGCTCGATATCATCGTCGAGTTGATCGGAGGTCTTGAACCGGCGAAAACCTTTATCCTGCAGGCCATTGAGGCCGGAAAACACGTGGTTACCGCCAACAAGGCCCTGCTTTCGCAGGAAGGTGCCGCCATCTTTGCCGCCGCCGCCGCCAAAGGCGTGGAGGTCGGATTTGAGGCCAGCGTCGGCGGCGGTATTCCGGTGATCAAGGCGCTCAAGGAAGGGTTGGTGGCCAACCGGATTCTTTCGATCATGGGCATCATGAACGGGACCGCCAACTACATCCTCACCCGCATGACCGACGAAGGCATCCCCTTTGGAGAGGTGCTCAAGGATGCTCAACGGCTAGGCTTTGCCGAGGCGGACCCCACCTATGACATCGAGGGGATCGACACCGCCCACAAACTGGCCATCCTCATGACCATGGCCTACGGCATGCCCATCACCCACAAGGAGATCGCCACCGAAGGGATTTCCAGCATCGAGCCCATGGATATCGAACTGGCACGTGAATTGGGCTGCCGCATCAAGCTGCTTGCCATCAGCCGCAATCACGGCGATCATGTCGAGGCCCGGGTCCATCCGACCATGGTGCCGCAGAACCACCTGTTGGCCTCGATCAACGGCGCCTACAATGCGATCCACTTTCAGGGCGACACCGTGGGCAATGTGCTCTTGTACGGGCAGGGAGCGGGCATGATCCCCACCGGCAGCGCGGTGGCCGCGGATGTGGTTGACATCGCCCGCGATATCCAGAGCGCTTCGATCAACCGCGTTCCCTCGCTCTCCTACCTACCTACGGAGATGCGACCGCGCAAGATCACGCCCATGGATGAACTCTATGGGCCCTATTATTTCCGTCTGACCGTGCTCGATCAGCCCGGTGTGCTCGCCACCGTGGCCGGGATCCTCAGCAAGCATGAGATCAGTATCGAGTCGGTGATTCAGAAGGGGCGCAAAAAGACCGGCGCCGTACCCTTGGTGATCGTCACCCACCGGGCCAAGGAGTCTGCCGTGCGGGGTGCCCTGGAGGAGATCAGCGCGCTTGAGAGCGTCACTGCTCCAGTGGTCAAGATTCGTATCCTGGAAGAAGAGGAATAGACCTGAACAGGTTTCTATCGTTATGAAATATATTTTACTGATCGGCGACGGCATGGGCGATGTCCCGGTGCCGGCGCTCAACAATCAAACCCCGCTTGAGGCGGCGTCCACCCCCACCATGGATCGCTTGGCCAAGGGGGGGGAAATGCTCCTGGTGCGGACCGTGCCCGAGGGGTATCCACCGGGAAGCGACGTTGCCAACCTCTCGCTCATGGGGTATGAGCCGGAACGGTATTATACAGGCCGTGCCCCCCTTGAGGCCGCCAGTCTGGGGGTGGAGCTGGCCTCCGATGAGATTGCCTTTCGTTGTAACCTGGTCCATGTGGAGCGAACCGACGACGGTCGCCTGATCATGATCGATTACAGCAGCGGCCACATCACCACCGAAGAGAGTGGCGAGCTTATCGCCGCGCTGCAGGAGGCTTGTGGCACGGAGCAGATCACCCTCTATCCCGGAATCAGCTACCGCCATTTGCTGGTGTTCCGCGGAGAGATGCCTGCGGATTTCACCACCGTGCCGCCCCATGACTACTCCGATCAGGAGGTGACCGGATTCTACCGGGAATACGAGAAAGTTCCCTCCCTGCAGGTCATCATGGAAAAAGCCCAAGCCATCCTTGCCGACCATCCCGTGAACCAGGAGCGCGCGCGCCAGGGCAAGCGGACCGCAAACGCCATCTGGCTGTGGGGTGAGGGCAGGCGACCGGCCATGGAGACCCTGGAGACTCGGTTCGGCATTCGTGGTGGACTGATCTCGGCGGTGGACCTGCTCAAGGGGTTGGGGGTACTGGGCGGCCTCGAGGTGATCGATGTACCTGGGGCGACCGGCTATCTCGACACCAACTACGCCGGCAAGGCCCAGGCGGCTATCGATGTACTGGCCAAGGATGATTTTGTCCTGGTGCATGTCGAGGCCCCCGACGAGACCGGACACCAGGGGCTTGCGCTCGAGAAGGTGCAGGCGGTGGCGGACTTTGATGCCAAGATCGTCACTCCGATTGTGGAGGCGATGGAGTGGCGAGGGGAGGATTTTCGCGTGGTCGTGACCATGGATCATTACACCCCTATCCATCGCCGTACCCACGAGGACTGGCCCGTGCCCATGTTTATCTACGATTCTCGCGGGGTGAGTGCGCCTTCGGGACGGACCTACACCGAAGCCAATGTCCTGGACGAGGTTGAGCAAAACGGGCTCAAGCTCGACTCGGGCGCCAAGTTTTTTCGCCGCTTCGTGGAGCAGGAGTAGGGCATGGGGAATACTCTCACCACGAGCCTGGTCGAACCTGTTTTTACCACCACCTACCGGGTGATCTACGGCGACACCGATGCCGCAGGCGTGGTCTATAACGCCAACTACCTGCGCTACTTCGAGATCGGCCGTACGGAAATGATGCGGGCCTGGGCCCTTCCTTACAGTGCCATCGAGGAGTTGGGCTGCATTCTGCCGGTGACCGAATCCTACCTCCGCTTCAAGGCTCCGGCCGCCTATGACGATCTCATCACCATCGCCACCTCGTTGGTCGAGGTGAGCAAGTTGACCTGTCGCTTCCATTATGCCATCAGCCGTGCGGAGGAAAACGGCAAAACCACTCTGTTGGTCAAGGGGTTCACCGTGCATGCCTGTATCAATCGGGAGGGCAAGCTGACCCGTTTCCCTCAGACGGTCCTGGAAAAGATCCTGGCAATCCTTGAAAAAGGGAACGGCGCAGAATAAAAATGTTGACTTATTTTAAAAATCGAGTAATATAGCTGAATCGCAACGCGGGGTGGAGCAGTCTGGTAGCTCGTCGGGCTCATAACCCGAAGGTCATAGGTTCAAATCCTATCCCCGCTACCACGCATATTCAAGGGGTTAAGTCAATTTGGCTTAACCCCTTTTTCTGTTGTTGACCTATTTCTCATACCCACATTTTGGAAGGAAAATCCCCCTCAATTTTGTCTAAAAATCGGGGCCACTTCTGTCTTCCCCCTCCCTTGTTATTTGTATTCCTATTTCCTTTACATTGATCCGTGAAAATCGGAAAATAACATACTGGGAAATAAAGTCCAATTTTTAAGCGGATGGCTTTCATTGCGGCGGCTCTACTCGGATCGAGTAGTTTGTAACTTTGCTATTTAACACAATAACAAAGGAGGAACTATGGGAATGGCAGGGAAATGGAAGACTGTCATGTATCCGGTGTTCATCCTGTTGGGGACAGCGCTTTCAGCAGGAGGGGCGCAGCAACAGGCTGACACACTCGATGAATTGGTGGCAATGTTCGATGAACATAAGTGCTCGGAATGCCACGATACCAAATATGAGGAGTGGCATGGTTCGTGGCATGCAAAAGCTGTTAACTCATCCCTAGGAGGAATGCGAAATTTCATCAAAGTCGGTTTGGCCAAAGAGTGGAAAACACCACTGAACAAGGCACAGCTATTAAAATGTCTTGATTGCCATGCGCCTCTGACGAATTTTGCCTCGGAAAAACTGGCCGCGCAGATAGGTGAGCTTATCGTGACCGCTGCGGAGCAGAAAGGAAAGCCAGAGGGGATCGCCGCTTCCAAGGAATTGGAAAAACTCAATGTGGGGTGTTACAGTTGCCATAATGTCAAGGCAAACAACGTGGCACTCGGGTTACGCGGGCAACCTCAACCGGGTGTCATCTATGGACCCAATGGTGTCGCTGGAGACGATTTTCATAAGTCCATTGCAACTGTGGATCTAAAAAATTCCGCCTTCTGTATGCAATGTCATGGTGTCTACAACGCGCCAGATGGTGAAACCATTCAATGCAACACCCTCTCTGGAAGTTATCGCCACAGCTATCTGCCTGCAGGGGGAACGAAAACATGCCAAGACTGCCATATGGACAAGGGGCATCTTTTTCCCGGCGGCCATGACCTTGATACGGTTAAAAAGGGCTTGGGCTTCCGGCTTGAGGTCGCCCAATACAATCATCTACCAGGGCAGGTCAAAGGCGTGAAGTCTCCTGAAGAATGGGTTCCCAGTGCGATTATTACGGCCTTTGTCGAAAATAAAGCCGGGCATCGCATACCTGACGGCTGACTGTGGTCAGGCAAAGTGGTCCTGGAGGTGACCGCCAAAGATGGTAAGGGCAATGAGTTGTTTGCAAACACAAAACAATGGCTTGAGTTGGGGATTGACCCGGATAGAGACATGCGCTACGGGGCGTGGCAGATTAAGGAAATAATTGATCTCACCTTGCCGCCGCTGCAGACTCAGCGCGAGCAATACCATGTCAATTTCAATACCGACGTGGAGAAGGTAACTGTTAATGCCAAACTCTGGTACCACATCAGTGGAAAGGAGAGAGAATTGGTCTATGAGGAAAATAAAATGCTCTCTTTTTAACTGGAGAATCCTCCTTTTGCGGAGGAGGATTCCGGGGGGAAAGATGCACTGAGCAGTTGCACAAATGAACAAAGGGGGGGATCCCTTTATAGGATGCCCCCTTTGAGTTTGAGCAGCGAAGTTATACGCAACAACGTCTTGTGATAACAGTGGCCACGAACGCTCGGATGTGACTCAGAAACTCTGAGGAACAGAGGGGGGCTGATTGTTCCCACGATGGAGCATGGGAACGAGCCCCGCCAGGAATCCGTGTGTGGGCCGGTCCGTTCAGGAACAACATCAAGCCTTGGCTTCGTAGAGAGGATTGGGAATGCCAATTTCCACCGCAATCATGACTCGAGTCTATCCAGAAAAGCAGGCTTTTCTCTTTGTGCTCACTCCCGTACATCTTTGAACATCTTGTAGAGAAATACATCAGAGGCGATCTTTAACCCGCCGGCGATAAAGAAGGGGGGGGAAAGAGTGGGTTAGCCATGAAGACCCCGGCCAAAAGGGGAGAGATTGACGCGCCCACGGACCGGGCCACGGTGGTGATCCCCGAGGCGGCTGATCGTTCATCCAGTGCCACCACGGCCATGGTGTAGGATTGCCGTGCCGGCACATCCATTTGAGAAATCGAGGCCCGCAGCAGGAGAACCACCATCGCCAGCCACAGGTTTGGCATCAGAGACACCAGACAGAGCAGGATATTTGAAGGAATGTGGGTATAGAGCATGGTCCGCACTATGCTGATCCTTTCGGCAATGCGGGTTGCCAGGATGGCCGAGCCTCCAGCAAGTCGTGCAGAGGCTGGTAGTCGTTGCCGGTTCTTTGTTTGCTTGTTTCAAGCTGTGAGGCTGGATTCCGCAATCGTTTGCTGCGCAATTATCATCTGGTCCTGTCCAGAATGGGTGAAGCGGCGGAGGAGCACGAAGTGCCACTACCATGTTTTGAGTCAAGATAACATGGCTGAGCAATTTGCCAAAGCGGTCCGATCTCATTGGGGCATAGAAAATAGACTTCGTTATGTGCTTGATGGGCAACAAGGAGCGTGCGCGGCAGTCATTCGTCCAGCTTGAGGCCTGAATCGAGCTGAACTTGAATGCTCTTGACTGTTTGGGCAGCCCCTGTGACAGTCAGGTGTCCGTACGGTAATCACCGAGCGTCAGTCGACCAATTCTACGATAAAATTGGAGATCACGACTTCACCGCTATCTTCCGAAATGATCCGAATATCTGCAAAGTTGTCTGTCGCTGTGAAAGTTCCTTCAAACAAAGTAGGATCGTATGTTCCCGCCGGCATCAAGATTGGGCGAATTCTCCATTCCGAATCAACCGCAATGTTGACGCCGCCCTTTGAAGCCAAATTCCGTGCCGCCCCCAAAAAACCAATTCTGTACCGTCGTCCTGGGGTGAGCGAAACGCGTATTGCCGTCGTGCCGTAGATATGCGGTCCCCGGCCGGAGTCATTCCTGATGTAAAGGCCAGTCCCATTATGGCCGCTTGGCTGATTAATGACCCTGGCGACCGTCCGTGCCTTCCCGGAATTCCACCAGATTCCGTTTCTTCCGTATTGAACGCCGTTGCCCCACGCACCATACGGTGAGCCGAAGTCATCAAAATCGGATTGCATAACAATCCTTTCGGGTCCAGTCTTGTTTCCTGATCCATTATTGGCGCCGCGATTTTTGCCCTCCTCCAGACGCCGGAACGTGTAGATCACCGGCTCTTCGAAACAGCCTCCGCCGTCGGTAATCTGGACCCGGATGCGAAATTCGTAGAAGCCTTGATTGACTACCGTGTTGACCAATCCGCCTAGGCCTGTGACCACACCTCCTCCCGCAAGGTACTTCATGTAGGGGGTATAGACTTGGTAGGCCTGGCCATAGTTAGAACTCTTCGCGCCGGGGCTGATCATGCCTTCAATCGCTGTCTGGGCACGCAACGTCGTGCCGCGCCGCATGTCTTGCGCCGCCAGATGCATCACCAGTCGATCGACACGCATATCGTGAACAGGTTTGGTCCATTCAATAAGGGACATGACCTTATCTTTCGATGTCATGGGTTCCGCGTTATCGATGAGAACGCGGCCGTCGACCTCGCCTTCCTGTTCGATATCGGGATCAGCGTTGCCTTTAACAATTGGTTGGGTCCAACTGATCTGTTTATTGCAGTTTGGAGGAAAACTCAGGACGGGTTTCCTGACTGTTTCATACAAGACATATTGGGGCAGTTCGGATTGGGCCGTCACAGGAACCGCAAGCAAAACCGCGAACGTCAATGAAAGAAGCCGGATCATCATTCTCCCCTCCAAACGGTATGGTATCGGCCCATTATCACGACCGAGAGCCGGATCAAATTGGAAATTATTCCTGTTCAGTTGATAAATAATTGCATTTATCAGAAGTATTCATGGCATTTTGGGTCATGAAAGTATCGCAAAGAAATTTACTGGTTTCAGCAATTTCTCTCGTTTTCTTCCCGCAAACCTGCTGCAGGGTCGCATAACTTCAGTTGTGAGCTCTGACACAGACTCCCGCCAGCGACAGCATAAACCGGATTTGCAGAACTACCTCGCAAAAAACAGTAATAAAACCCGATAACCTTTAACCTGCTTTTTTGTCAACTGTGTTTGTGCCATACGAAAAAAGACGGAACAATGAACTATTCGGCAAGCCGAAAGACTCCTCTCGGTTCGTTCAGGTTGAAGAGAAAGAGCTTCTTGAAAATTGCCCTGTCAAAGGTCCGGCCATCCTTGCATTTTATGCTCAGGTGCTTGGAATACCAGCACCACCTTTGGTCGCGGAAGAAAAGCCTGGTCTTTTGGGGAGCAGAAGATCAATCTTCATCAGTATGGTCTGGAATTTAAGCCGAAGGCAAAGGCGGCCTCCCCCAGGGGCCGCTGATCTCTGTTTGGTCAGATGCCAGGCAGAGGTGTTATTCGATAGTTTTTATTGTTTTCCTGTTCTCTTTTGCCTAGTTTTAAGCAAATAGAGAAACAATATCATTAAGAGCAATTGACTCACTTTTGTTCTCAGCCATCTTGCAAGATTCATTTGCCTGCCGGTTGTTCTTCCCCTCGTGCGATGAAGGGACGCACCAATGCACACAGGAGGTGTCTGATGATTTTTAAAACGCTCTGTACATCTTGGCTTGTTCTCACTGTAGCCTGCTCCAATTTGTCCCTGGTGTACGCCGCAAATCTCAAACTTATAGCCTCAACCACCCCAAATAGCTGATATAGCGAGACAGGTTGCGGGGAATCGCCTGGAGGTGCGCAACATTCTCGCTCCTGGAGCTGACCCCCATACCTACCAGCCGACCCCAGACGATGTGCAACTTGTTCTTGAGGCGGATCTTTGTTTGGAAAACGGGCTGCACCTCGAAGGGAAGAACTGGATGGGCACCCTGGCCAAAGATGCCGCCAAACCGCTCGTTACGGTAACCAAGGGGATTCAGCCGTTGGTAATCCAATCCGAGGGGGAAAGTGTACCAGACCCACATGCCTGGTTTTCAGTTAAAAACGCGGCCGTGTATACCAACAACATTACCAAGGCCCTGATTCAGCTCGATCCTGAGGGCAAACGGGATTACGAGGCCCGAGCCTCCCTGTTTCTGCAGCAACTGCGCATTCTGGATGACTGGATTCGCAAAGAGATCAGTCTCATCCCCATTCAGCGCCGCATCCTGGTCACCACACACGATGCCTTCAATTATTTTTGCAGCGAGTACAAGTTCAACGCAAAAAACAATTACCTGTCTATTGCCCCAGTCGGCTGGTCAACCGGTGCCGAGGTCGGGGGCGGCATGACACCGGAACGCAGACGAATGGTGGTCGATTCCATTCGCTCCTCCGGAGCACCGGCCATCTTTGTCGAGACAACCATCAATCCTAAGCAGATTCGTGAAATCGCCAAGGAAACCGGTGTGCAAATTGGCGGTGAACTGTATTCCGACTCCATGGGCGATGAAGGTTCCGTCGGGGAAACCTACATCGGCATGATGCGGGAAAACGTACTCCTTATCGTCAACGCTCTGCCCAGGTAAACCTATGCGCTTCATCCTTGTCGTTGTGCTTTGGGGGATCATCGTCGGCGGAGTCTCTCTCTACACATCTCAGCGGGACAGGTAATCCCCCCAACGGGTTGTCAACCCGGAAACGTTCGCGATTACCCATCGCAACTTTCAACTGGAGATCACCCCCACCTTCAGTTTGAGTCAGGATCCCTTTGCCCTGACCACCACAGGAGAACAGCCCCTGCTTGAGGTCCGCGTCAATGGCCAACTGCTCCCTCTTACGATTGCTCAGCCAGAGGCAGGCGAAATCATTTCTATTGATTTGGTAAAGACCCTGACGCCGGGCGCCAACGAAATTTTCGTTCAGGCGAGCCCGCCGACGACAGAGGCCAATCGGGAACAAGGGTTACGGGTCAAGGTCATGGAGGAAGGTGCCAAGGTCGCGGAAACAACACTCTGGAGTACCCCTGGAAGCTTGGTTTCCGGTACTCTGCTCTTCACCATCAGCGAGCAGGAGACAGATCACCATGACCACTGAATCCAATTACGCCATTGAAGTTGAGCACCTTACGGTGAGCTACCACTCCAACCCCGCTCTTCTTGACATTTTTCAGTGATATCCTCAAAGAGGGAACATCAGCATGATCCTTTACGATCTTATTATCTCGCCGCTGACAGAGACCTATTTTCAAAAAGTGCTCTTAGGGGGGAGTATTGTGGCCATGGTGGCCGGGGTTGTCGGCTGCCTGGTCGTTCTGCGGAGAATGGCATTTCTTGGTGACGCCCTTTCCCACGCAATGATTGCCGGTGTAGCAGGCGGCTACCTGGTGATAAAACTTGTTTTTGGAGAGGAGGCGCATGCAACCGGCATGCTCCTGGGGTCACTGCTCGCGGCAATTGCCACCGTCGCCCTGATCAGTTTTGTCAGCCGTATCTCTCGGGTCAAAGAGGATACGGCCATCGGCATCATGCACACAGGTATCTTTGCCCTGGGCGTGGTGGCGGTCTCCATCTTTCGCCAGTACATTCACATCGACCTGATGCATTTCATCATGGGCGACATCCTGGGGGTGGCAGATCAGGATCTCTGGGGCAGCGCCTTTGTCGCGGCCATCGTGCTCACCATCATCATTCTCTTTTTCCGCCATTTTCAGATCGCCACCTTTGATCCGATCATGGCAGCCTCAATCGGCTTGCCGGTGTTGCTGATTGATTACCTGCTCACCACCTGTGTGTCTCTGGTGGTGGTCAGTGCAGTGAGCATGGTGGGCGTCATTCTGGTCGTCGGCCTGCTGATCACCCCGGCAGCCACCGCCTATATGCTCAGTGACCGGCTGGATCGGATGATGGTGCTTGCGGCTCTCTTTGGGATCAGCTCCGTTGTCGGAGGACTCTATCTCTGCGTCTGGCTGGATTCAGCCGGTGGCGGCGCGGTTATGCTCTTTTGTACCTTTCAATTTCTGGTGGTGCTCTTCGTTGCGCTAAAATACGGCATGCTTGCCCGCTGGCGGCGTCTCAAACGACTGGTCCCTCAACAGGCGGTGGAGGACGTGTTGACAACCATCCTCCGCTACGACCAACCCACCCCTCTGGCGATCATTGAACAGTATGCAGACCACCCCATAGCCCTACCCAAGGTGTTGAAGCATATGCTGGAGAAAGGCCAGATTCGCCTGGAAAACGAAAACTATTCATTGACCGAACAGGGGGCCACCGAGGCCAACAAGGTATTGCGTGCGCACCGATTGTGGGAGTCGTACCTGGAAACCATCGGCACACCGCAGGCCCAGATTCATCCCACCGCCCACCATCTCGAACATATTACCGATGGTAACACCATCGAGTACTTGGATGAAAAGTTGGGCATCCGAAACGTGATCCACACGGAAAAAAAATAGATAATCCGTAACCTGCTTAATTTCTCATGAAAAATTGTCCTGCATGCAAGCCCGGGGGGGCCCGGTATTCGTTCGATCTGAAAGGAAAATGCACAGGAGCCGTTTGCGAGGGGCCGCGCCGACGGTTCTGTGACAGGGAAGAGGCAGGTCTGATCAACGGGCCTCACCCCGCTGCCTCGTAGAAACTATTGCCGGTAGCTGTCAATGACGCAGCTCGGACGTTGATCAACTTCCTGAAGTTGCTCTTGTCTGACCCCCAAAAATCGGTCTATAATTGCAGTTAATCCTGATTGCAACTCCCCGCACCATGATGCCAACCCGCTGGTTCCCACCTCGGAGGATGTATGCGGCAGAATACGTTCTGCACGGTTCCGGAATGGCTCAAAGACCTTCTCAACGACCCATTTCGCCGGATTCTCTTTCTCGCTTTGATTCTGCTGGGTATAGGAATCGTCATCGTGGAATCATCGAAACCGGTGGGTGAGAGTATTCCGAATCAGCACCAGATCAGTTTCTTCTTCCATCCGCAGTGTCCGCATTGTAGAGCTCAAAAAGCCTTTATCCCCTATCTCAAGGCCAAGTATCCTGAACTGAAGTGGAAGTATTACGATACCTCTCTTGCCGAAAACAGCCGCCTGCTCCAACTCTATATTCGCCGCAGCAACCAACCTTCCCTCCCTCCCGGCGTGCCCATGACCTTTATCGGTTCAACGGTGATCAGCGGCTTTGATCGCCCGGAATCCAAAGGGCTTCAGTTGGAACAGGCTCTTCGGGCCTTGCTTACCGGCACTTCGCCTGACCGAAGACAACCACCGGCAAGCAATCATTTTTCCACGTTGAACCTGCCTCTCTTGGGGGCTGTTCGCCCATCGGACTATTCGTTGCCGGTGCTGACGGTGACCCTCGGCCTTGTAGATGGATTCAATCCTTGCGCGATGTGGGTGCTGGTCTATCTGATCTCCCTTATTGTCACCCTTCACGACCGGCGAAAGATCTGGCTTCTGGTCGGTACCTTTGTGGCCAGTTCCGGCATACTCTATTTTCTGTTCATGACCGCCTGGCTCAACGTCTTCCTCTTTCTCGGATACCTCCGGCCGCTGACACTCATTGTCGGCCTGGGGGCACTGGGGGCCGGTATTCTTGATATTCGCGAATACATCCAAACCAAAGGCCAGGTTGTCTGTCATCTCGACTCCGTCGAGTCCAAAAAACGCACGATGCATCGTATCGACCGCATTGTTGATGCGCCGCTCACCTTTTTCACCGTATTTTCCATCATCGTTCTCGCCTTTATCGTCAATGCAATCGAGTTTGCCTGCTCCGCCGCCCTGCCAGCGATCTACACGCACACCCTCTCCCTGCATCGGCTCTCCCTCCTCACCTATTACAGCTATATTCTGCTGTACACCTTTTTTTTCATGCTCGATGACCTGATCATCTTTAGCCTGGCTGTTTTGGCCCTGGAAACCAGTGTCGGTCAACGCTATGCCGGCCATTGCCGAATTATCGGCGGCATGGTCCTTCTCCTTCTTGGCCTGATGATGACGTTCCGTCCGGATCTCCTGCGATAATTGTTCGACGTGAAAGAGTTATGTACCTTCAGTAACAGCTTCCATGGATTATCCGTTTTTGTGTCTGCGCGATTTGCGGCGACCAAAATGCGACCAACGCAATCTGTGGCTTCAATTTCCGCAGATTTCGAGCCGGTTTGAAATTGTCTGCAATACCTCTGCCTCTCCGTTTTCAGTCTTTCCCGCCAATGAGCCTCCCTGGCCGAAATTGGCGTACACACCGGCGCAGTTGCTTGAGCATGTTTTCCTGCGTTGCTCGGCCGTATCGCAAGGCGATATAGAGGCGGGTTATTTCCTCCACGTCCTCTTTCAGCTCCGGAGCCTTGGCATAGAGCCAGTTGGCGTAGGCCAACGGTCCCTGGTAAGGGGGCTTGTCCAGTCCAGCTCGGGCTGCTTTTTGGAGAAATCGATTATAGATGGTCTTCACCTGGTCCTTGGCCGACGGTTTGCGGATACGCCTCCCCAGACTGCGTGCGACAATACCTGCAAGGATGAACAGGGAAGGCAGCAGCATAACCACCAACCAGCCGAAGTATCGGCCGAGATGTATCCCCAGACGCTGGAGAAAGGCCAGCTGATCTTCGGCCGAAAAGCCCATGAACCACATATTCCAGCGGATGTTGACCGCTTCCCAGGTCATTTTCACCATGTCGATCCAGCTGGTTTGCCACCATCTTTTTTCCAGACCCGAGCCCCCTTCCAGCGCCCCCTGTGCCAGGGCCTGTTCCATCCCGCCGTCGATACGTACAGGGGCCACGGCAAAGGTCGGGTCTACACGTACCCATCCTTTTCCCTGCAGCCAGACCTCGCACCAGACATGGGCATCGGATTGGCGCACAGTAAAAAAGTTGCCCAGCGCGTTCCAACTCCCCCCCTGGTAGCCGCCTACGATCCTCGCCGGTACGTCGGCAGCCCGCATGAGCACGGCAAACCCGGCCGCAAAATGCTCGCAGAATCCCTTCTTGCCGGTAAAGAGGAAATCGTCGACTGCATCAGTCCCCAGCCGGCCCGGTTGCAGGGTATAGGTAAATTCGTTGTCCTTGAAAAAAGTCAGGCCCGCATCCACGATGGCCTCAGGTGTGGCGTATTCACGGGCCCATCGTTTGCCCAGCTCCACTGTCCTTGGATTTCTTCCCTCGGGCAACTCAAGGGTGGTCGGGTCATAACGGTCGTTTGGGGGCTGCCGATAATCAAGCAGCGAGGCTGCGGTGTAGTTGAATCGTTGGAGTATGGGACGACGGGTGAGCAGGGTGTGGTCGTCCATGACGGTGGCCACCGAATGAGCCGTGAGCGGGAGGTCCAAGGCAAAGAGCGTGCGATAACCGTGCGGCTCAAGCATAACTGTATAGTGCACCTGGTTCTCACCGGCGATGCTGTGTTGGCGGGCTCTTGTGGTGCGGGGTGGCTGCCAGGTTCGACCGTCAAACGCCTGAAAAACAATGCCCCGCCAATACAGCTGGTTCACATGGGGAACCGCCGAGTCAAAGGAGACCGAAAACGCCGGGGCGTTATCCAGCGCCAGGCGGCTCACGTCGCCGATGCGCATCACGTTCGAAAACCCAGAATGCCCGTGCCTCGACCATGGAGCCCCCATGAAGCTGCCCGACAACCTGGGAAAGAGGAGAAAGAGCATGGCCATCAGCGGAATAGCCACCAGGACCAGGCGGGCGGACAAACGCAGATGTTCGCTTATGGCTCCGCCTGGTTCGTTGACATGGATCAGGACGCCCATGGTCACCCAGACGGAGACAAACAGGTACAGGGTCATGGCCAGATTTTCGAAGACGAACAGGCTGGTGATGGTGAGGAAGCAGGCGAGAAAGACGGTGACCATGCTGTCCCGCCGACTGGCGACCTCCAGAGGTTTGATCCCTGCCATGACGGCCAAGAGGATGATAAAATCGCCGCCGTCAAATCGCATCCCGGCAGAGAGCAGCACTGCAGCCAGGCCGATAAGAAACAGGACGATGCGTGCCGAGCCAGTGATCGCCGGCCAGTGGCGTTTCTCCCGGATGAGCACATAGGCCCAGGCAAGGGCACACCAGAGAACCGCCCAGGGGGGCAGTTGGAGAACCAGGGGGGCCATGGCCACGGCCAAGGCGAGGATCAACGGGGCCAAGGGCTGGGGAGTCATCTTCACCTCGCTTCATAGAGGGCCAGGGCCCGTAGGCAGCGGTCCCGGTGGGCTCGGCCTCTTGCGGGGGGCAGTGGGGGGCGGCCGAAAAGTATCAATCCAACCTGGCGGCGTTGACGCTCAGCTTCCAGG
Organism: uncultured Desulfobulbus sp.; assembly: GCF_963665445.1. GTDB lineage: Bacteria > Desulfobacterota > Desulfobulbia > Desulfobulbales > Desulfobulbaceae > Desulfobulbus. The sequence goes on from NZ_OY762276.1 coordinate 209,901, forward strand.
ACGTAATGGCAGAGGATGGAGAGCTTGTGTTCGAGATCACCTCCCTTGATTGTCTGCAAATCAAGCAGCCAATCTCCACCGGCCAGAGCAGAGAATGATGTGACGTGCAACCCCTGGCCCCGCAGGTACGATGGCCAGTGGATACGGCCCAGTGGATCTCCGGCCTGGTACGTCCGCAGACCCTGGAAGTCGTCGACACCCGCTGTGGCGACGGATTTTCCCTCGCCATGGGACGATGCGCTGTCGCCGAGCGGCAGCGGGGCGAACTGCGGTTTGGGGTAGACCAGGTACTCCAGATTTGTTTCGATGCGTGCCCAGGCCCGGAACAATCCGGTGGGATATTCGCTGGCGATGTGTAGCGGTTCCGGTTTGAATAGCCCTCGCCGGACGGTGGGTACCGGGACGGTGACCCGACTTCGCCCTTCGGGGTCGATATCCTGGGAGACGATGTCTCTGTCGGTGAAAAACCAGCGCAACCCTTTACGCCTGCGTCCCGTTCCCTCGACGGTAATGTCGATCATGACCGGTGCTCCGGCAAAGGCGGGCGTTGCCGTGGCCGCAATCAGGCGGAGGCCATGGAGCATGCTGTAGGTGTGCATCAGGGCATTGAGCATCACGCTGCCGAGGAGAAAGGTCAATAGAAAGCCGAGGTTGTTGTTGTAGTTGATCGAGCCGATCAGCATGGCTGCAAGGAGCGCCAGGAAAAGCATGCCATGGCGGGTGGGCAGGATATAGATGTTGCGCAGATTGAGGGTGAGGGGAATGGTGTGGACGCCTACCAAACGGTAGAAGGTTCGCGCAATGCCCTGGATCACGGGACCGGTACCTGTTGAAAAAGGCTCTTGAGCCGCTGGGGCGGAATTTCGGCCAAATCGTCGCAGGATCGAAGGCGGTGTCCCGCCACCGGCAACAGGACGGCCTGCAGATCCTCGGGCAGGGCGAACTCCCTGCCGCTGATGAAGGCCCAGGATTTGGCCGCCTGCAACAGCGCCAGGCCCGCCCGCGGTGAAAGGCCTATCTGAAAATGGCTGTCCACTCGGGTGAAGGATAAAATATCCTGCAGGTAATCGAGAAAGGGATCGGCCACGTGCACCTGATCAACCTGTTGCTGCAGGGCCATCACCTCCTGCGGCGTCAGGCATTGGCGGGTGTAGGCCAGGGCCTGACGCATGCCTGCATCACCGATGAGCAACTGCCGTTCCGCCTCGCGATCCGGATATCCCAGTTCGATGCGGAGGAGAAAACGGTCCAGTTGGGATTCGGGCAAGGGAAAGGTTCCGGCAAGCTCGATGGGGTTCTGGGTGGCGATGACAAAAAAAGGAGCGGCCAGGGGCCTGGTCTCCCCGTCTATGGTGACCTGTCGTTCCTCCATGGCCTCCAGCAGCGCACTCTGGGTTTTAGGCGTTGCCCTGTTGATTTCGTCGGCCAGCAGCACCTGGGTAAAGACCGGCCCTGGGTGGAAGACGAATCCGCCGCTGTTGCGGTCGAAGATGGAGCTTCCCAGGATATCGCCGGGCAGCATGTCGCTGGTGAACTGCACCCGTCTGAACTCCAGCCCCATACAGCGTGAAAGCACCTTGGCCAGGGTGGTCTTGCCAATGCCTGGAATATCCTCGATGAGCAGATGCCCGCCGGCAAAAAGGCAGGTGAGCGCCATTTTGATTTGTTCACGTTTGCCCAGAACCGTGCCGCCGATCTGGTCGATGATGTCGTTCAACTGCGTCTGTGTGGCCATGGGACGAGCACCTGTTTTTTTGTGTTGATCTCTGTTTGGGATGAAATCGTTCAATGCACACCGTGGCGTTATCCGTGGCATTTATTTAAACTATTATATAGCCGATCTCCGCAGAATCCAGCGGAGAGCGTCGACTCGATCGGAGGTTGATCGAGCTTTTTCCCCCTCAGCCAACCTGGAGAGTGTTTTTTTTATGTGCGGACGCTTCGCCTATTTCGGGAACGGGGCATTTGGCTATGAATCCCTGCGGATTCCCCTGGCACCCCCCTTTCAGAGCTATAACATCGCTCCATCACAGAACATTCCCGCCCTGATGCGTTCGCCGCTGTCGCGCGAGCTCGAGTGGGCACAGCTGCGCTGGGGATTGATTCCCTTCTGGTCCAAAACGAAGCAGAGTCAATTCAACCTGATCAACGCCCGGGGCGAGGGGATTGACAGCAAACCCTCGTTTCGGGGGCCGTTTCGTTATCGCCGCTGCATTGTTTTTGCCAGCGGCTTCTACGAATGGCAGAAGCTGCAGGCGGGCAGGCAGCCGTATTTCATTCACCCGACCGATGGCGGCTTCTTTGCCTTTGCCGGTTTGTGGGACCACTGGGAAGGGGAGGGGGGAGAGGTGGTGCTCTCCTGCGCCATAGTCACCACTCGGGCCAATCAGAAGATTGCGGCCATCCATGAGCGAATGCCGGTGATTCTTCATGAGGCGGGCTGTCGCCTCTGGCTTGATGCCGGCACGGAAAAAAAACCGCTTCTCGCCCTGTTGCAGCCCTTTTCAGAGGACTGTATGGAGGTATACCCGGTGAGTGATCGCGTCAATAACCCGGTAAACAATGCTCGCGATTGTCTTGAGCCGATTGTTCTTGGGTGAATGGGGGGAATGTGTGTGAATTAGGCGCGCCGAATATTGACAGGGGGCACGGTCAGCTTATTTTAATACCATGTTTTGAGAAATTGTGCTCAAAACGTCGATGAAAAATCCTGCCGCCGCACCGGTGGCTTTTTGCAAAGGAATTGGGAGAGACTTTATGTTCACCTGTAAGAATTGTGGTACCACTGCCAACGATGCCAGCAGACTGTGTCATCCTGATTTTTCGATGGCCCCGAAAAAATTTTGCGGGACTGCGGCCACCGAGGTCTGTGATGGGCAGAAATCCGAGATGAAATTCACCTGTGATGCCTGCGGGAGCATGTCGGCCAGGGCCGACAACCTCTGCAGTCCAAGCGAAATTCGTTAACCTGCCGTGGTCAAGGTCTGAGAGTTGCCTGCTCTCAGACCTTTTCTTCTTCCCCCCCTGTTTCTTCATCTTTTTCTTCTGCTTTTTCGGTCATTTTTTGAAAAGCTCTGCGCGAACGGCAGGTTTGTCTCCGTTTTCTCTTGCCTGTACCATTGGGGCGACACTTGACGGAGCCTCTTTTGCTCGAGGGTGTGCTCAGCCTTAAGCCGTCGGGAGCCTTGCATGGACAGCGCCTGTCGCAACAGCCTGATTTTTCAGGAATGACCTTCTCTTGGAGTCCCTTTGTCATGGCAAGGAATTGGCACGTGGAATGCTCATGGCTAACATCTTTAACCAACTCACGCGCAATCCCGGCCAACAGGGAGCGCTGTGGCTCACTCTTGAATGACAGAGGACTGAAAATGAAACATATGTGTATGCTTGGGTGCTTGATCGTATTGCTGTTGACTTCGTCGTGCGCAAACAAGGGGCAGACCGGGGCCTTGGGCGGCGCTGCAGCCGGCGGTCTGCTCGGTCAGATAATCGGTCATAGTACCGGCGCAACCCTCATTGGTATCGCTGTCGGTGGCATGCTCGGATACATCGTCGGCAATGAGATGGATAAATACGATAGGGATCGACTGACCAATGTATATGAACATGGCAGCTCCAATCAGCGTTCTTCCTGGGTGAATCCTGATTCCGGAAATCGCTACACGGTTACGCCGAAACCCGCCTATCGCAACTCCAGCCAACAGGTCTGTCGAAGGGCGGAGATTCGCGCGGTGATCGATGGCAAGCCGCAACGAACCTACAGCACTGCCTGCCGCAACAGCTACGGCGACTGGGAGTTGCAGAGTTGAGCGCGGACTAGGTCAAACAGTCTTGATCAAGAAGGGCCCTTCAAATGGATGTGAAGGGCCTTTTCTGTTGGCGGCTGTCCGGACAAAGTGAGTTCGCCAGTGGCAAGGAACCGGCGAGAGGACGGGCGAAGGACTGCGTTGTTCGATTGTGTCGGCACCCCTTCCGCGGTACCAGGCTCTGCATATGGTAGTTTTCTCCAATGGTTGTCGTGCGGAGGGCAGCAGTAGCTGCGATTGCACGTGATTGCGGCCTCCTTTGTTGACAGGGGGGGGGCTGGTCGCTTGTTGTGATGGAACAGTGATACTGTTGTCAAAACGCGAGGGGGATTGATTGAGGTGAAAAATGTAAAATATTTTTCGTGAGGTGGGCTGATTGTGTCAAGGATAAATTCGCCCTGTTGGCCTTTTGCCCAGCCACATGGTGGTGCTTTCCTGTTTTGCAGCTGTTGGTTTCGTAATGTTTCAATGCGGCTGTATTGTTTCTACTTGTTTTCACCTGTTCCTTGGGGTGTTTGCGGAGGAAATGTCGATTTTTGATTAAGATGCTGATTTTCCGTTATATTTTATATTGGCAAGTATATTGCTTTTACTAAGGAAAAGAAGGCGATGTTTCTCGGGTGGTGGTGGCGTCTGTGAACACCGAGAAACAATAGGGAAGGGAGCATTGCTGCTTTCTCGATAAACCAGGTTCAAACGAGTTTCCATTCCCAAGGAGGAGCATATGTCAATCGTCACACTCTTTAACGGCAGTTTCTGCCTCAGTGATCAGTTCGTGGAGATGTTGCAGGCGAAAATCGGCTACAAAGTCATCAGCGATGCCGATATCGTTGCCAGGGCCGCGGGCATGTCCGCTATCAGTGCAAAGAAGATCGAGAATATTCTCAGTAACAAAGCCTCGATTTTCAACAATATCACCCATGAGAAGGAACGGGGGGTCTCCTGGCTCAAGCTGGCCATGGCGGAAACCCTGCTCGAGGCCGACAGCTCCCTGATCTATGGCCTCACCGGTCATCTGGTCCCCGATGAGGTCACTCATGTGTTGCGGGTGTGCCTGATCGCCGATCAGGGGTTCCGTATTCTCCAGGCGGGCAAGGAAAACGGCCTGGGTGAAAAAGAGGCCGCGAACCTGCTTCGTAAGCAGGACAAGGAAATGGCTGCCTGGACCGATACCCTCTTTGAGCAGCCCGATCCCTGGAGCGCCTCGCTCTATGACCTGGTGATCCCGGTCGACAAGACATCTTTGCCGGAGGCGGTTGAACTGGTGGTGGAAAACCTCCGCAGTGAGGTGATCCAGCCGACCCTGACGTCGAAAAAGGCGGCGCATGATTTTCTCCTTGCGGCCCAGGTGGAAGTCGCTCTCACGAGAGAGGGACATTTTGTCAGCGTTTCCGCCCGTGACGGAGCCGTCACTCTGACCATTCATCAGAATGTGCTCTTGCTAAGCCGCCTGGAAGATGAGCTTCGTTCCATTGTCGGTTCCATTGACGGGGTCAACTCCATTGAAACCCGCCTGGGCAAAGGTTTCCACAAGACCGATATCTATCGCCGCTATGATTTTGAAACCCCGAAACTGCTGCTGGTGGATGATGAGCGCGAGTTCGTCCAGACCCTGTCGGAGCGGCTGTCCATGCGCGATATCGATTCAGCGGTGGTCTACGACGGTGAATCCGCCCTCAAGCTGATGGGGACCGATGATCCCGAGGTGATGATCCTTGATTTGAAGATGCCGGGTATCGATGGGTTTGAAGTCCTGCGGAAGACCAAGGAGACCCGGCCCAATGTGGAGGTGGTTATCCTGACCGGTCATGGTTCCGAAGAGGACAAGGCCACCTGTATGCAGCTTGGTGCCTTTGCCTATCTGCAGAAGCCGGTTGATATTGAGGAGTTGAGTGGTACGCTCAAACTGGCATACGCCAAGGTGCAAGGCCGAAAAGCTGCCTGATCGCAGTTGGTGACAGATCCTTTTCAAGGGGGAGGGTGGCATGACGCTGTTTGAACGGTTAAAACCGGATTTCTGGCGAAAGGAGAATGCGTCCGGGTTGTATAAACAGCTCTTCAATTACCGCAGGTTGTGGAAGGAGTCGGCTCTGATTTCGGTGGTGATCGTCTTTCTGCCGCTCGCCCTGCTCACGGGGTATGAATACAAGGTGACCAAGGCCACCTTCGAGGCCGAGGCCCTGGCCCGCTCCGCACGTTTTGTGGCCAAGGCCCGGCGAACCGAATCTTTTCTCCTTTCCAAGAAGCGTTTTGCCTTGGAGTTCATCATCAATGACAACTCCTACGAGCAGTTGCTGCAACCCGGCAGGATGAGGTCCCTTTTGGAGAGTCTGAACAAGGGCTTGGGGCTGTTTCTCGACCTGGGGGTGATCGATGCCCAGGGGCGGCAACTGGTCTATTCCGGACCCTATCACCTGGAGAATGCAGACTATTCCGGCCAGCCGTGGTTCAAGGAAATTCAGAACCGGGGGATCTTTATCAGCGATGTGTTTATGGGGCTGCGGAATCTGCCCCATATGATCATTGCGGTGAAAAAGACCCTTGCTGACGGCTCCTTTTACGTGCTGCGGACTGCGGTGAGCATCGAGCGGCTGACCGAGATTCTCTCGGTTGAGTTGACCGGAGAGGTGGGGGATGCCTTTCTTGTCAACCATGAGGGCGTTCTGCAGACCCCATCCCGCTATTTTGGAGATATTCTCAGCGTGGTGCCGATTGCGGTGCCGGAATTTTCCGAACATACCGAGGGGTATCAACTGAACGGTGGGGTCAAACACAAGGGCTTTCCGGTGCTGGCGGGCGTCGGTACGGGGGTGCCTGAAGCCCCGGCGGGCATGACTCTGCCCGAAGCCCTGACCCATGGGCCGCTGGTGGTCAATTACGCCTATGTGGAGAATTCACCGTTCATTCTCATGCTGGTCAGTCCCAAAGGGGAACTCATGGCCCAGTGGCAGGCGACCAAGGTGAAGATAGCGGTTTTTCTGGCCTGCACCGTGGCGACGATTCTTTTGGTGCTGTTGTGCGTGGTCACCTATCTGGTCAATGCCATCTATACCGCCGATCAGAAACGGGTTATGACCCTGCATGAAATCGAGTATTCGGAGAAGATGGCCAGCATTGGCCGCTTGGCCGCAGGTATTGCCCATGAGATCAATAATCCGCTGGCGATAATCAACGAGAAGGCAGGGCTCATCCAGGATCTGTTCATGATCAAGGCGGAGTACAAGGCGGATGCGAAGCTCCTGGGGTTGATCGACTCGATTGTCTCCTCGGTGGAGCGTTGTTCCGTGATCACCCGCAGGCTGCTGAGTTTTGCCCGCCAGTCCGATGCCAATATCACCCGGATCGATCTGAAAAAGATCCTCACCGAGGTCCTCAGCTTCCTCGGCAAAGAGCCTGAGTACCGCTCCATAACCATCGGTATCGACATCGAGGAAAAGATCGACGGAATCGTGGTGGACAAGGGGAAGTTGCAGCAAGTACTCCTCAACATTATAAAGAATGCCTTTGCCGCGGTGGAGGATGGTGGTCATCTCTGGATAAAGGCACGCAAGCAGGCGGGCAAAGTCGAATTGACCGTTCAAGACGATGGATGCGGTATTCCCCAGGAAGACCTCTGTAAGATTTTTGAACCTTTCTTTACCACCAAAGGCGGCAGAGGCGGTACCGGGCTGGGGCTTTCGATTACCTACGGCCTGATTACCGAGATGGGCGGGACCATTCGCGTGACCAGTGAAAAGGGCAAGGGGACCAGTTTTATCATTTCCCTACCGCTGACAAAAGCGAACAGCAAGGAGTAGGCTATGCACGTATTGTTGGTTGATGACGAACAGGAGTTGGTGGTGACCTTGGCGGAACGATTATCGCTACGTGATATTGATGCCGATTGGGCGGTGAGCGGTGAGGATGCCTTGAAGATGGCGGCCGAAAAACCTTATGACCTAGCTGTGCTCGACATGAAGATGCCGAAGATGAACGGGTTGCAGCTCAAGGCCGAACTGCAGAAACAGTATCCGCAGATGCATTTCATCTTTCTCACCGGTCATGGCTCGGAAGAGGATTTCGAGGCGGGAGCCTCTGAGGCGGGTGAGGATTATTACCTGATCAAGCCAGTTAACATTCAGGAACTGATTGGCAAAATTAATGCCGCCTTTGGTGGCGGGGAGTAAGGCATGGATCCATTGAGAGCAACCCTGGATGCCGCCAGTGTGCAGGTGTTTGGCAAAATTTCTGCAGCGGTCTCCCATGACTTGAAAAATGTGCTCGCCATTATCAATGAGAGTGCCGGCCTGTTGGATGATCTCGCCCTGCGCGCGGCCGAGGGGATCGAAATTCCCCCGGATCGCTTGAACGCGACCACTGCGCGCATTCTCAAGCAGGTGAAACGGGGTGATGCGGTGTTGAAAAATCTCAACCGATATGCGCACAGCACCGATGTTCCCCTGGCACAGGTCAACGTTGCGGAGATGCTGACCCTGATGGTGGAGTTGGCCGGCCGGCAAGCGGCCATGAAAGAGCATCTGTTTACGGTGACGCCTGCCGATGCGGTCCTGCAGACCTCAGTGATCTATCTGGAGTCTCTGGTGTACCTGCTGCTGCGGCACATGATCGAAACCCTGCCGCGCAAAGATAGGATTGAAATTACGGTTGCAGCCAGAGAAGATGCGATTATGATTAAGTTTCTCGCCGAGAGCCAGGCATCTCTGTTGCTCGAGGAGGCGCTCTGTGGCGAACAGGAGCAGGCGCTTGCCCGTTGGCTGCAGGTCGAGGTATCGCTTGCGCCTGGTCAGGTGGTGTTGACCATGCCGTACCAGGTCGCTGGCTGATGTCGTTCTCGAAAAAAGTTTCGAGAACGACATCATTGGAAAGAACGCACTGTGTGGAGATCACGGCCGCAAAGGAGGGCATATGAACGAGCGGGTATTGTTGATTGATGACGAACAGGATTTTATGGATGTGCTTGCCGAGCGGATGCGCGACCGGGGGATGGAGGTGTCGACCACCACCTCCCCGCTTGAGGCCGTGGATCTGACGGAAGAAAAGAGCTTTGATGCGATCATTCTCGACCTGATGATGCCGGAGATGGATGGCCTGGAGACGCTTGAGCGCCTGCGGGAGAAAAATCCTGATCTGCAGATCATCCTTTTAACCGGGCATGCCACCATCGAAAAAGGGATCGAGGCGATGAAGCTCGGGGCCATGGATTTTCTCGAGAAGCCCATCGATATTCAGACCCTGAATGAAAAAATCAAGGAAGCGCACGCGCACAAGATGGTGCTGGTGGAGAAACGGTCCGAGGAGGCCATTAGAAATATTATCGGCAGCAAGGGCTGGTGAGAAAATCTTTCTAAAAGCTCATTTTTGTGGATATTTTAGCTTGAAGCCCTTGCCCGATGCCCATTTCATCGCTAAAATTATTTAATGATACTATTTTTTCTGCCGTGATGCGCCCTGCGTTGAAGGGGCAAGCTGGTCGCTTCATGGTCTAGCCGTGAAAGGGGGCGTTTATGGAAAGAAAAGGGTGGAGCGATATCCCAACGCTCGAAGGCTTGGAGATGGATTGGGACTATTGCCCGGACTGCCGCGATGGCAAACGTCTTCATAAGCGCCTCTCCAAGCTCGATGTGAGCCATCTTTATGGAACGGACCGGGTTGATGTGAAGATGGCCAGTGTGGCCGCCACCTATGATGCAACCCTGCGCGATTTGAGTGAGGGCGGATTGGGGGTGAGGCTGCATAAGCCGTTGGATGAATTTCAAAATCTCAAAGTGGGACTTGTTTTGGGAGATACAAAAATTATCGCCAGTGCCCAGGTCAGGCATGTGCGTTCCAGCAAGACCGGCTATATCGCAGGGTTGCAGTTCATTAATCTGGAACCCTCGATCCGTAAGTTTATTGCAGGGATGTATACCTCCAAGGTGCTCAGGCACGGTCTCTGATTTCCCCCTGTGGTCTCTGATTTTTTTAGCCCGTCGCAAGACGGGCTTTTTTTATCCCCGGTCCCAGTCCTGTAAATTTCATTATTATTGATAATAATTATTGAAAATACTGCATCGAATTCCTCTGCAAAGGATGATACACCGTACAGAGAGAGGTGTTCATTTTAAGAGTCAACCTTCAGGTGAATCGAGGAATCGTATGCGCAATTCTCTGCTCCGTATGTTGTGGGTACTGGCTATCTTGCTGTTCGCTGGCGGCATGACGTCTGTCTTTGCTGCTCCCGGGACGGGCGTTGCTGCTGCTCCCTTCACTCTGCAGATGGGGTTGGTTTTCGGTGTCCTGGTAGTGGTGATTCTGTTGTTCGTGTTTGAGTGGGTGCGGGTTGATGTCGTTGGCCTGTTGATGATGGTGCTTCTCCCCATGTTGGGCCTTGTCACCCCCCATGAGGCGATCAGCGGTCTGTCGAGTAATGCCGTTGTCGCCATCATCGCGGTGGTGATCATCGGTGCAGGGCTCGATAAAACCGGCTGCATGAACATTCTTGCCCGGCAGATTTTGCGCCGAGCCGGTAAATCCGAGAATAGGATTGTCATTTTTATCTCCCTAGCTGTGGCCTTTATCTCAAGTTTCATGCAAAATATCGGAGCCGCGGCCCTGTTTCTCCCCGCGGTGCGGCGCATAGCCCGTCAGACTGGGATTCCCGCCTCAAAAATTCTCATGCCCATGGCTTTCTGTGCCATCATCGGTGGGACCATCACCCTGGTGGGAGCCAGTCCCACCATCCTGCTCAATGATTTGATCGATCAGGCGAACAGGCTGAATTTTATTGAGCAACCCGTGAAGCGGATGGGGATGTTTACCCAGACGCCCATCGGCCTTGCCCTGGTCACCGCCGCTATCCTCTATTTTGTTTTCCTGGGAAGGTTTGTCATCCCCTCCAAGAATGAGTCCCGAGAGGATGGCAAGATCATGCCGGCTTCCCTGGCTGATACCTATCAGGAAATTGCAGGGGTCTTTGAAGTTGAAATCCCCGGGGATTTCGGCTCGTTCACCCTCCAGGAACTCCACGTCCGCGATCGTTATCACGTCACCATCGCGGGAGTGTTTTCCCCGGAGACCAAAATAAAGAATTACGCCCCCACCCGCTGGGAAATGATCGAGTCCAATGAAACTCTTGCCCTGGTTGGCAATGAGGTCCATGTCCGTCAATGCGCCAAGGATCTGGGGTGGATCTTCAAGGGGGAACTGGATGTCTTTGCCGAAGATTTTTCGCCCAATAACGCCGGTATGGTTGAGGGGATCGTCACGCCACGTTCCTTTATGGTGGGCAAGAATATGCGTGAGCTTCGTTTTCGTAAGCAAAACGGGATTGTGCCGGTGGTGCTTTGCCGTGAAGGCATCTGTCAGTTCAACCAGATTACCATCGAGATTATCAAACCCGGCGATGCGTTGTTGATGTTTGGGCGCTGGAACAAGTTTTTGGAACTTGCCCAAAAGGACTGTTTTGCCTTCACCAACGAGATCAAGGGAGAGGTGGTGCGGGAAGAGAAGGCCAAGCATGCCTTTGGCTGGCTGGTGTTGACCCTTGCCATGATCCTCTGGCTCAAGCCGGTGTCCGCTGCGCTTGGGGTGCCGATTAATCTCTCCCTGTCGGTGTGCCTGCTCACAGGCGCCCTGGGCATGATTCTTACCAAAGTGTTGACCATCGACGAAGCATACACCTCCATCGACTGGATGACTGTTTTTCTGCTCGGCGGCCTCATTCCCCTGGGGCTCGCCTTTCAAAAGACCGGGGCCGCTGAGTGGATGGCGACCTCGATTATCTCCCTGGTCGGCAGTGTCCCCGATGTGCTCTTTTTTCTCATAATCGGTATGTTGACCTCTTTTTTTACCCTGGTGGTGTCCAATGTGGGGGCCACCGTTCTCCTGGTGCCGCTGGCCATGTCCATGGCGGTTGAGGTCGGTTGCGACCCTCGGCTGGCAGCCATGGTGGTGGCGCTTTCAGCATCCAACACCTTTGTCCTCCCCACCCACCAGGTCAACGCCTTGGTCATGCGCCCGGGCGGCTATCAAACCATGGATTATGTCAAAACCGGTACCGGGATGACGATCATTTTTTTGGCGGTGCTGATCTTGATGGTGATGTTGTTCTACTGATCCCAACTGTTCTCCTTTTGGGGCCATAGGTCGTGGGGAGGGGGCCTGGAGAAAATCACCTGGCCGGACAGTTTTTTTGTCTTCAATTTTTGCATTTGCCCCTGCAAAACGATAGCCTGGATAAAGAGGCTTGCCGTGGAGGCGTCGAAGTTTCTCATATCCTTTGTTCGATACGTGAGTCATTGAAGTTGCGGCCGTTTCGTGCTCGCTTTCCGGATCGTGCCAATTTTTATTCACAATAAATCTGAGGTGTTGAGATGGATCTTTTCGGTTGGAGAAAAAAGAATAAGGGGGGCGTTCAGCAGGGGCAGGGGTGTGTTGTTCTCGAGAGTACGTCCGGCAAGCTTGCTTCCCAGCTTGCAGCCCTCACCATCAAGCCGACCTTCATTGTGGCCTACGTGTCGCCGCACATCGATATTGATCGGGTTGCCGGTCAGCTTGCCAATCGGTTTCCGGGGGCGCCCATGTCCATCTGTTCCACAGCGGGAGAGCTGCATGCAAACCAGGGGGGGCTCTACTGCCCAGGCGGCAGCCAATGGGACCGGGTTGTGGTTCAGTGCTACGATGGCTCGCTGATCAGAGAGGCGGCGGTGGTCAGTATGCCGCTTGGGTGCGAGGATCTGCGACGGGGCACGGTTTCAACCAGTCTGAAGGATCGCATTGGAAATTTGAAAAAGGGAATCCAGGGGCTTCGTATCCCTTTTGCGATCGATTTTCGCGATACCTTTGCCTTCATTCTTTTTGACGGTTTGTCGGCTTCGGAATCATTCTTCATGGAGGCCCTCTATGAGTCCGGGCGGTTTCCCTGTCTGTTTGTCGGTGGGTCCGCCGGCGGCAAGCTCGATTTCCAGCACACCTGGCTGCATGATGGCAAACGGAAGTATGAAAATCACGTTCTGATCGCCTTTGTCAAGACCGCGCCGGGGGTGCGTTTCGGCGTGATGAAGAGTCAGAACTTTCAGGCCACCAGTCACAATTATCCCATCCTCTCAGCCTCGGTCGAGCAGCGCTATGTGAGCCAGGTGCTCAATACCCAGGGGCGGATTGTCCCCCTGATCGATGCCCTGTGCGAGACCCTGCAATGCAGCCCAAAAGACCTTGAGAAAAAACTTGCTGACTATTCCTTTGCGATCAGGGTGGGGGATGAGTTGTTGGTTCGTTCTGTTTCCCGGATCAATCTTGAGGCCCAGCAGGTCCATTTTTACTGTGATATCGCCGCCGGCGATGAACTGCTGCTGGTGAAACGAACAGGATTGGTGGATAATTCCTCGGCTGATTTCAAGAAGTTCATGGAGGGTAAGCCGAGCCCACCGGTTGCCGGCATCCTCAATGACTGTATCCTTCGGCGGCTGTGCAACGAGCGGGAGCTGTCCGGTATGGGCAAGGTGCTCCAGGGAGCGGCTATTGCCGGGTTTTCGACCTTTGGCGAGATTTTAGGGTTAAACCTGAACCAGACCTTGACCGCGGTTTTCTTCTTCAAAGTAGGTGCCGGACAGAATTTTCGCGACGAGTTTGTCGACAACTTCGTGATCCATTACGGCAACTTCAAGGCATTTTTCCTCAAGCGCCATGTGGCCAAGCTCAGCGGCCTTTCCCGGATTATTGTCAGGCAGATTCAGGACTTCAAGCAGCATCACTATGACAGGCATCTTGATGCCTCCGGGGTGGACAGCACCATGTCCATGGTCTTTACCGGGCTCAATGACCTGGGGCAGGCACTGTTTGCGGCAAAGAGCAATAGGCAGAACATGGCCAGCCAGATAGAAAATTCAGCCAATGATCTGAACGGCTCCATGGATAACCTGGTCGGGTATATCGCGGAGCAGGTGCAGACGATCGATCAACTGGGCGGTCGATTTACCGAATTGGCCGACCAGGCACGGGCGACGGCTGCCAGCACCCGTGAGCTGGGCGATGCCAGCCGTAAAATCCAGAGTGTTGTTGAAATAATCGAAGAAATATCCGATCAGACCAACCTGTTGGCGCTCAACGCAACCATCGAGGCTGCACGGGCCGGTGAGAGCGGGCGCGGATTTGCGGTTGTGGCCGACGAGGTTCGCAGCCTGGCGGAGCGTTCGCGGACCAACGCGCTTGAGATCGGGCAGAAGATCACCCATCTGGCGAGCGAGATCGGTCAGGTTGCCGGCAAGATTGAACAGCAGAACGAGAGTGTGGGGAACCTCTCCGTCCTGCTCGACATGATCAAATCCACCAGCGAAAAAACCGAGGCGACCGCCAACGATACCCGGGGAATCGCGGATACCTTGCGCGAGATGACCAGCAGCCAGATGTGATCATAGGGTGACGCTGTCCATGGCCTGGGCCCGCTCGAGGTATTCCCCAAGGGTTGGCGGCTTGCCTTCCTGCAAAAATTTACCTTTCTTTTTGATGCTCCACAGCCGGTTGCGGATACGCTGCCACCGGCTGCGGAGTAACTCTTTTACTGATTGCCGCTGAATGCCAGCTGTGGGATTGCCTCTTGAGATTCCTCGCGTTCGTTTGGAATGACATCGATCTTGCCGCTCATTCGAAGGCGTGTCACCCCGCCCGAATGCCATCTCGACCAGCGGGAGAGATCTCGTCTTCTCAAGTTGAATATTGGTGGTAATCGCATTTTTTGCCCCTTCTTGCCAGTGTAGTTCCCTTCTTTCACTTTTATTAAAACATTATGAAACAAAAGGAAACTCTTAGCGTTTCGATATTTTGTTTCATAATGTTTTATTGCCGGCTCGGCAGTTGTCCTGCATGTAACGTTATTCATAATATATTGAAATGAATAGATAAAATTTGACTGGGTGAACTGGCCCTTCCCTTGCAAACTCAGGGTGTGGATTTCTGAATTGGTATTCAGCGATCAGCGCAAAGCTGATCGTAACGTGTTGATACTCATTCAAAATAAAGGTGCACCAGGAGGAAAAATGGAAAAGGAAATGGAGGCCAAGGTTTTGCTGGTCGATGATGAGCAGGATTTTCTGGAAACACTTTCCAGCCGTCTGGAGATGCGAGGACTCAAGGTGAGTGCCGTCACCAGCGGGGAGCAGGCCATCGTCGAGGCAAGCGAGCAGGACTATGATGCCATTGTGGTGGATCTCGCCATGCCGGGCATCGATGGGCTGGAAACGCTCAAACGTATCAAAGCCGATAATCCCAACGCCGAGATCATCATGCTCACCGGACAGGCATCGGTGCAAAGCGGCGTCGAAGCGATGAAGCTCGGAGCCGGTGATTTCCTGCAGAAGCCGGTGGAGCTTTCCGAGTTGCTGAGCAAGATCGGTGAGGCAAAGCACAAAAAGATGCTGGTGTTGCAGGAAAAATCGCAGGAAGAGCTCCGCAAGATCATCAAGAGCAAGAGCTGGTAACAGCTGCAACCATACTCAAGGAGAGAGGCATGACAACCGCAATGCCCACAGTGAAAGATCTCATTGTTCCTCTGGAACAGTTCCCCCATGTAAAGAGCGAAGAGCCGATTCAAGAGGCAGTGGCGCAACTTTTTGCCCACGCCGCCAACGGCTCCGGGAAGCTCATGTTTGATGAGCTAATCGTGATCAATGCCGAGGACGTCTATGTCGGCCGACTCACCATCCAGGGGATCCTCACCTGCTTTTTCCCCACCTTGTTTGATGGCGGGCAGCAGACGGTCTTTGCCGGCAAGAGTGAAAAATTCACCGACCTGGCCATTCTCATGGAGGACAGTTTTCTTACCGAGTGCAGGCGCCAGGGATCCCAACCGGTCAGTCTGTTCATGGCACCGCCCCATAAGCCGATCAAGGCCGATCTGCACCCGTTGCACGCCGCCGAGATCATGATGGCCGAAAATGAAACCTGTCTGCCGGTGGTGGAAGAGCACGCCCTGATTGGCGTGGTCCGCCTCATCGATGTTTTTCGGGTTCTGGCCGGCAGTTGCTCCCTCTAGCCCCAGATTTCTTCAACCAACATAAGGAACGAACATGTCTGCCGCAATTGTCAAAGAACTTCCCGAGGCGAAAGCGCCTTTTGATTGGAAGAGGTTGGGTTTTATCCTCCTCGGTCTCTCGCTCTTTTTTGTCATTTACTACTGTCCGGCATGGCCGGATGCCGTCGATCCCAAAGGTGAACACTTTGTCCTCACCACGCAGGCCAAGGGCGCCCTGGCAGTCTTTGCCGTGGCCGCCACCTGGTGGATCTTCGAAGTCGTGCCGATCGGTGTCACCAGCCTCTTGATCGGCGCCCTGCAGGCCCTGTTTCTCATCCGCAAGCCGGCGGTGGCCTTCAAGGATTTCATGGATCCTTCGGTGCTGTTCATCTTCGGCTCGGTGGTCATTGGCATGGTCTTCACCAAGACCGGTCTGACCCGGCGCATCGCCTATAAGATGCTCTCGATTATCGGTGAAAAAACCTCGATGATCATGCTCGGATGTTTCGTCATGACCGCGCTCCTCACCCACGTGATGGCGCATACCGCGGTTGCAGCCACCATGTTTCCGCTGTTGATGGCCATCTATGCGATGTACACCACGGAAACCAAGCCGACAAATTTCGGTAAATGCCTCTTTATCGGTATGGCCTATGTGGCCGGTGCCGGATCGATCATCACCCTGCTCGGTGCCGCCCGCGGTGCCGTGGCCCTGGCCTTTTACAAGGACATGATGCATGTCGACATCAGTTTCGGTACCTTGAGTTATTACATGTTTCCCGTGGGCTGGTTGATGGTCTTTCTCCTCTGGGGATTTTTCATGGTCTTCTGCAAACCGGAAAAGGACCGCATTCCCGGCCTGAAAGAGAAAGCCTCCCGCATGTACCGCGAACTGGGCGGCATTACCCGCAACGAAGTCCTGGCCGCGACCATCATTCTCGGCGCGGTTACCCTGATCGCGATGAAAAGTTTCGTTCCGGCGCTCAAAGGGTTGGATAAAACCGGTATCCTGCTCTGCTCCACCATTCTCTTCTTTGTCTGCAACATTTTGACCCTGGAGGATCTGGAAGACATCCCCTGGAACATTATCCTCCTCTTTGCCGGTGCGATGTCGATCGGATTCTGCCTCTGGGAAACCGGTGCCGCCAAATGGCTCGCGGTCAACTGGCTGGTCCTGTTTCAGAAGGCACCGGGCGTGGTCTTTATTCTCGGTATGTCCTTCTTTGTCCTGGTTATGACCAACTTCATCATGAACGTGGCCGCGATCGCCATCTCCCTGCCGGTGGCCCTGGTTATCGCTCCCTACCTCGGCGTCGCCGGTGAGGTCATCCTTTTCTCGGCCCTGGTCACCGCCGGTATGCCCTTCTTGCTGTTGATCGGTGCCGCGCCCAATGCCATTGCCTACAACTCCAAACAGTTCACCACCGGCGAATTCCTCAAGTTCGGTATCCTCGCTAGCGTCATGCTGATTGTGGTCCTGTGGATCTTTGTCGCCTTCATCTGGCCGATGATGGGGATGCAGGTTTTCCTGCCGGCACAGTGAGCGCCATCCCTTGTCAATGAAATAGGGTAAAAGACTTCCCTTGGGTGAGGCTCAAGGGAAGTCTTTTTTTGGGTGCGGAAGATGAAGTGTACAGGGGGGTAGAAGACCTCGGGGATGGTCCGGCCAGGTTGTGTGACCGTCTGTGTCCCTTGGTTTTGAAATCGATTTGCTCCGTACGTCGAGGGCTTGTTTGTCCTGCAGTGCCATCGGGCTGGAGAAAATGACATTTTTTTGGTATGCACGCAGAAGCGAATTTCTCGCGACGATCGTGTATGCTCCAGGGCTTGTTCTTCACTGAGAGCAAAAACCGTCTTTTTCCTTGAGCAGATCTGTCGGCGCGGACGTCAAACAATGAACCTGAGGCGAGGCAACCATGAGCGATGAATTTTTCGAAAGCTTTCCCGAGGTGGCGTTGAGCAGTGTGCTCGACGCCATCCCCCACGCGATCGCTGTGGTGAACAGGGATTTGCAAGTGGTGGCCATCAACGAGTTTCTCGAGGCACTCACCGGCTTGTCTCTTTCCGATGTGCGCGGCATCTATATAGATTTTGTGCTTCGTTCCAATATTGCCCAACGCGGGCGGACCTTCCGGGAGGTGATTGATTCCGGCGAGTCGCAGGTGATCGAGGGCGATATCATCAGCCGCGACCGGCGCAAGCTGCCCATGCAGTTCACCATCTCTCCCCTGCGCAACCATGAAGAGGAAACCGTGGGCCTGGTGATCGTGCTCGATGATCTCTCCGCCTCGGTCAGTGTTGCCGGCATGGGGGCCGAGCAGGATATTGGCGAGTCGATCATTGGCCAGAGTCCGAAAATGCGCGAGGTGTTCGACCTGATCCCGCTGATGGCCCATACCGAGGCGTCGGTATTGATCACCGGCGAAACCGGTACCGGTAAGGACAAGGTGGCCGAGGCGATTCACAAACGCTCCAGTCGTGCTTCCAAACCCTTCATCAAGATCAATTGCGGCGCCCTGCCTGAATCGCTGCTCGAGTCCGAACTGTTCGGTTACGTCAAAGGGGCCTTTACCGGGGCGGTCAAGGACAAACCCGGCATGTTCCGCCTGGCGCAGGGGGGGACCCTCTTTCTCACCGAAATCGGCGACATGCCGTTGCCGTTGCAGGTGAAACTGCTTTCGGTGCTCGATGATCGCGAATTTTTTCCCCTGGGCGGCGAAAAGAAAATCAGGGTGGATGTGCGTATCATCGCCGCCACCCACAGGCCGCTGAAAGAGCAGGTGGCGGCGGGCGCATTTCGCGAGGACCTCTATTATCGGCTCAACGTGCTGCACCTGCACCTGCCGCCGTTGAGGGAACGGGAGACCGATACCCGCTTTTTGCTCAACCACTTCCTCCGGCTTTTTGCCGAACGCAGCGGCAACCCGCTCAAAAGTTTGAGCGAAGAGGCGCTCAAGCTGCTCATGGATTACAGCTATCCAGGCAATATCAGGGAGTTGAGAAATATTGTCGAGTACTGCGTCAATATTTGCCAAAACAAACGGGTCGAGGTCGAACACCTGCCCAAATACCTTTTTGCGCGCAAACCGGAACCGCAGGCAGAACCGGTCGTCCGGACTGTTCCCGTGGTCGAACCACCGGTGGCCTCCTCTTCCAGTACAGGCAAGGACTGGCTTGCCATTGAAAAAGATCTGATCATCGACGCCCTCACCCAGACCCGCGGCAACCGCAGCAAGGCGGCGGAGATCCTTGGCTGGGGCCGGACGACACTCTGGCGAAAACTGAAAATCCATGGCCTGGTGGGTTCACCGGAGCACAGCAACAGCAAGGACGTTTCATGAAGATTCTGTTTACCGTACAGGACCACAGCATTGCCCCGCGTTTTGACCAGGCCACGGAGGTGATTATCGTCGATCACGACGGAACCCGGGAGGTTGCCGAACCGCGCACCATCATTCTCCCCCACCGCAGCGCGGAGGAACTCAGTGACCTGATCGTCAAGGAGGGGGTGCAGTGCGTGGTCTGCGGGGGCATCGAAGACAGTTTTCATAAATTTTTTCTGTGGAAAAAAATCACCGTTATCGATGGGGTGATCGGCTCGCATACAGAGGCCCTGGCCAAGGTGGTGGCCGGGGAGTTGCGGCCCGGAGCGATTCTCTCTTCCGTTCGAGACGTGCATTGATCTGTCCGATCGTGTCGAGATCGTAAAAGCGGATCGCGCTGCTCTCGATCTGCAGCCGCCGCCATGATCGGCAGTGAAGGGGCTTGGGGAACTCGGCCGGCCTCTTTCAGGGAAAGGTGGCAGTCTTTTCCCGTGGGGGCAAGACAGCCACGGTGAGGCGGGAGACGCAGATCAGGCGGTCTTGTTCGTCACGGATCATGATTTGCCAAACCTGGGTGGTGCGGCCGATATGGAGGCTGGTGGCCCGGCCGAAAACCCAACCCCGCTGCGCCGCTCGCAGGTGGTTGGCATTGATCTCCAGCCCCACGCAGATCGTTCCCGGGTCAACGCAGAGATAGGCCGCAGCGCCGCCAACGGTCTCGGCAAGAGCCGCCGATGCGCCCCCGTGCAACAGTCCCATGGGCTGCATGGTCCGCTCATCCACCGGCATGCGGGCTTCAAGATAGTCCTCGCCCACAGTGATGAATTCAATCCCCAAGGTCTGCACCAGGGTCGAGGTGCAGGCGGCCTGCAGTTCTTCTATGCTTTGCGTTTTTTTCCACATGTGATTTTCCTGTTGGCTGAAGATGAGGGGCGGGTTTGTTCTGAATCTGACAGGATTGTCGCTTTCGTAAACAATCTCAAAAACGACGTTTCGAGCTTCGTCACACACTGATTTCACTTTAGGTGAATTTCAATTTTTGACTTTTTAGGCGTCCATCAGGATTCTTATAGCCCATGGAGCAATTTTGCCGACACTTTTCTGCAGGGCAAGGTCCCGGCATGGTTCAAGATATTGCCTGCGGTTGAAGGGCGGGAGTCTTTTACTGCCTGATCTCAGGATATTTTTCTCGTTTTTCTCGTGATGTTTGCAGGCGGGTTTGCTATAGAAGGGGGTGCTTCTGGGAAGAGGCCTGGATATCGGTCCGCCGAGGTTTGGTGGGTGCAATTTTTCCCCCTAGTCTGTCTGGAGTCAGTGCGTGCCTTTACAGCAATCCGGTTCACGCCCCATCGAGGATGAGCAACCCTGCGAAGAGCAATCCGCATGTGCCTCTCCTAGGAGGGCCTCTGTTGCCGGCCATGGGGCCATGGAATCGGAAAGGCTGAAACAGTTGGGAACGCTGGCTGCCTCCCTCACCCATGACCTCAACAATCCGCTCTGCGGCGTACAGAGCGTCCTTGAGCGGTTTGCGCGCAAAGCCGAACTTAGCGAGGCGGAGCGCACCCTGCTCAACCTGGCGCTTGAGCAATGTGAGCGGATGAAGAACCAGCTCAAGGACGTGCAGGGGTTCATCCATGCCGCTCCTGAGCAGTGGTCCCGTTTGGATCTGCTCTCCATGCTTGCCCAGGTTCTCCGCCTTGTCCATAAGCAGTGCAAGCAGGCGCAGATAACGGTCCATCCTCCTGCGGGAACGGGTCCCCTTGTTATTGCGGGCTGTGAAGGCCAGATCAAGCAGTTGTTCATGCATATCTTTCTGGTGGCCTGTGGTGCGTTGGCCGGATGCGGGTGCGAAATGGGCTTCAAGGTCCCGGCGCAGGGGAATACGGTTTCCCTGGTGTTGCAATTTCAGGTCCCGCAGTCGGCGGAGCCGGAACTGGCGAACTTCTTTGCCCTGTTTGCACAGACGCATCCAATTCTTGACAGCGGGCCGGGAATGGCACATGCTATCATCAATTTGCATGGCGGAGCTATGCATCTGACAAAACTCGCTCAGGGAGAAGGGGGACTGGAACTGTCCTTTCCGGTGGAGCGAACGAGCCTGTAAGGGAGTGGCTGTGGAGCAGGAAGCTGTTCTTATCGTCGACGATGAGGAACTGATCAGGGAAACGTTGCGTCTTGATCTGATGGAGCAGGGGTACGCGGTCGATGCCGTGGCCAGCGGCGAGGAGGCCCTTGGCTTGCTTGATCGAAACTATGATCTGATCATCACCGATCTGGTCATGGACGATATCAGCGGCCTGGAGCTTTTGCGGCAGGCCAAGGAGACGCAACCGGATCAGGCGGTCTTCATCCTCACCGGACATCGGGAACTGGAAGCCGCTATCGGTGCTTTGCGCCTGGGGGCGGACGATTACCTCATCAAACCCTATACCCATGACGAAATGATCGCCCGGGTGAAAAACTGCCTGCAGGCGAGTGCCGCCAGCCGGGGCAAGCGCAGAGCCGATAGACCCATCCTCTCCATCTGTTCGGATTGTAAAAAGATCCGCACCCCTTTCTCGGAGGACGACCAGCACTCCCCCCGGTGGGTGACCATCGAGCATTTTCTCAGCCAGATGCTGGGCACGGAGTTGAGTCACGGCATCTGCCCCGACTGCTATCAGCAGAAGATGGCCGAGTTGACCGAGATGATCCGTCAGGGCCAACTTTTCCGTCGATCCTGAGCCTGCCTTTCGCGAGCGATCCCCCTAACTTTTGACCACCACATCTGTGTGGTACTGATCGAATCTGCGCGCTGCTGGTTGGCTTGGGCCCATTCCAGGGTTGACAAGCTCTTGGTTTCGAGGCAAGTTACTTCTTTAGTCTCCGCTAGTTAGTCCCAGCCAATACGGGGCTTTTCTCTTTCTCGTTCAGCTCGGGGGAATACATCTTGAACTACCGCAGTCGCTTGATCGGTGTGGCCGCTTTGACAGCGGCGACTGCGCTGGTGATTTTATTTCCCCGCATACTCTCAACTCCTGTTGTCCTGCCCACTCTGGTCGCGCACCTGAGCCGCCATCTGCCCGGAACGCTCACTACGGCTGGCTGCACCCTGCAGTGGACCGGCGGACTGTCCTGTGACAATCTCTCGTATACCGATCAGGGCATGGGCACCCATCTGCAGCTGATGCGCGTGAGCACCGACAAGGGGCTCTTCACTCTTCTGGCGGCGCCGCAATACCTGGGTGAGATCACCGTCGAGCAACCAACACTTCGTTTTTTCCCTCCCCAGGAGCACGCTGCGCCAGCGCCCCCCGATGCTCTCCAACCCGTGGTGGGGGAGGGGCAGCAGCTGCCCGTCTCCTGGTGGGAAGAGCGTAGCCTGCGGCTGAAACTGCTCAACGGTAAGATGGTGGATAGCCAGGGGGATGCGCAGAATCCACGGGTGTTGGCAAGCAAAATCAATCTCAGCGGTGACCTCGCGGCTGGGACCCTGAAGTACCTGCTCGATGCGCAAAGCGGTCAGTCCACAGGTCAGTTGCATGCCCAAGGGTACGTCAATCTGCCCATAGCCGGCCAGCCTTTTTGGGCCTCGCTCGTTTCTCAGTCCATCCTGGACATCCGGTCCATGGAGCTCGAGCCGATATTGGCGCTTGCCGCCAGCCGTTTTTCCGGCATTCCTGCGGGAAAGGGGACGGTCAACGGAGCCTGCCGCCTCAACATGACCGGTATCGACAACCTGGAGATCAACGGGCTGGCCAGTGTGGATGATCTTGAACTCGCCGGAGGTTTTTTAGGCCAGGATCAGCCGCAACTCAACCTGGCCCGCCTGAAATTTGCCCTGCGCCGCCGGCCGGCCGAGGGGTGGCGGTTGTCCGAGATGGAGTTGCAGTCCGCCCCGCTCAGTGTTGTTGCCCAGGGGGCGGTTGATGCCGAAAAGGTCGACTTCAGTGCACAGGGCAAGGCCGATCTTCCCCTGTTGGCCGCGGCCTTACCCCATCTTTTCGCCATTCACCAACAGACGCGTATTCATCAGGGAACCTTGGCCTTTGCAGTCGATGCCAAAGGAAATATGGAGCAGGTTCAACTGCGGGCGGATTGCCACACAGAGCGCCTCCAATTCACCCAGGCGGACCAGTCCTACTCCTGGGAAAATCCACTTTCGCTCCAACTGCAGACAGTCCTCGGCCCTAACGCCGTCCATGTTGACGCGCTCCAATTTCAGGCGCCTTTCCTTTCCGTGGAGGGGCAGGGCGGCCTTGAAAATTTTACCTTCAAGGCAACAGCCGATCTCGATCATCTCTTCAGCGAACTGGAGAAGATTTTTGCCGTGCCCCTGCATGCTCAGGGGCGGCTCCATGTTGATCTGCATTCAACCCGTACCGAGCAGGATCTGGTCCGCCTGACGACCCGGCTCAATGTCGAGGACTTGGGCCTGCATCTTGGCGATCAGGTCCTGCTGCCTGCCCATCCCTTTAGCCTGAATGCGGAACTCACCGCCCATCCCTGGTTTTCGCCACAATCGGGAGTGGAAAACTTGCAGCTCACCGCGGTCGGTTGGCCGGGGAAGGTGCAGCTTCAGGCATCTCACCCCACGACAACACCACTCACGAAAAACGAGCAAGTGCAGGAGAATCTGCAGATCACCTCCCATCTCGACCTGGCCCGCCTGCAGCAACTGGTGGCTGCCATTCAAAGGGGCAATGACCCGTGGCAACTCCAAGGACAACTGCAGGCCGAGATCGGCGGTATGTGGCAGGAAACCCGCTTGTACCTGCACCGGCTGTCCGGATCCCTGGAGCATGGGGCCTTGCTGCACCACGGCCAAATTCTGCTCCAGGAACCGAACATTGAGCTGAGTTTTGAACAGAGTCCGCTGAAATTGGGAGCTCTCAACCTGGGGGAGCTGCAGATCGTTTCGAAAAAGAAGATCCTGGAGAGGAGCACCCCGGAGTTCTGTCGGATCGATCTGACCGCGCCTACTCTTGTCCTGCCCCATGTGCGTCTGCGCGCGCCTGATATGATCGTTGATCTCCAGGCTTCGCTTGGGGGTGGTGGAGATGCGCGGCATGAGCCGCTTTTCTCCTGGAAGGGACTGGGGGACCTGCGGCTTCTTGTGCCCTGGTGGCGGCAGGCGGGCTGGCTGGCAAAGGAGGCGGAGACCGCAGGACTTGCCCGCTTTGATGGTGCCCTGTATCCGGAGGCGGCCCAACAGCCAGCGAAAACCACAGTCTCTTTGCGGGTTAAGGACCTGGTGATCAATGCCGGGCAAGGCCCATTGTTCACCGATCCCGAACTGCAGCTTGCCCTGGAACTGCGACCAGGCTCGAACCAATCGGCAGGCAGGCTCACCCAGCTTTCGCTGCAGTCCTCCGCTCTTTCCTTCCGTGGCGCCGGCATGGTCCATAAGCGGGACAGCCAGTCGTTTTTGGACCTTCAGGGAGAGTTGCACCTGGGGGCAGCAACACTGACCTCCCTGCTCGAGAACCGGATTCCAGGGGATATCTTCCTCAAGGCTGTCGAGCCTGGCTCCATCCTGCTCAGTGCACCGTTGCATTTTCCTGTGGATATCACGCAGCTCACCCTGAACGGTCAGGTTCCCCTGCAGAACCTGCGTTATCTCGGCGTACAACTGCCCTCGGCAGAAGCATCCGTGGACTTGAACCGGGGGGAGCTGACCCTGCACATTCAGGGCCGGGACAAGGAGGCGCAGGTGAATCTGCAGGCCGCCTGGAAAGACGAAGGGGGCAAGCTTTTCCTTACCCTGCCGCCGGATTGCCACCCCCTCAGCAACCTGCCGATTTCGCCCATGCTTGCCGAGGGGCTCATGCGGGCGCTGCCGCCCTTGGGGACCCTGGTGGAGGTGCGTGGGACCGTGGGATTGAGAGTATCCCGGTTTACCCTGCCGCTTGATGACAAACGGCGTCTGCCTGACTTTGCGCTGGTGCTTGATCTGGAAAAGGCCCGCCCCGAGGCATCACCGGCCCTCCGGCGACTGTTGGAGATCGCCGGGTTGACCGGTCCGCTTCGTTTTCAGGAACGGGAACTTGTCTGTGAGGGGTGGAACGGTTCGATGACCTGCGCGCCGCTACGGTTGAAAGCAGGCAGGGATGAACTGCGTATCAGCGGCAGCAAGCGCAGAAGCGGTTCCATTGCCTACAGGGTCGAGATTCCGGTGACCGAAAAGCTGGCGCAAAGAGCCGGGATCTCCGTCCTTGGCAGGTTTTCCGCCCAGGCTGAAATTGGGGGGACCACAAGGGATCCGGTTTTTGCAGAGAATAGATTTTTGCAGGGGCTGGCAGGGCAGATAGCCGCCAGCCTGCCCAAACCGTTGGTGGAGTCCGCTTCCCGGGCCGGTCAGGTGTCCGCTTCGGAAACATCGCCAAAGGTGGACTGAATTGGTGTCGATTTCGTGAGCTTCTCGAGATCGGCCTTGTTGACTGTTGTGTATTGACGCACAGAGAGCAGCGACTTTTTGTTGCCGAAAACCCTTTTACTTTTTGATGAGGAGGTTCAGTATGAGCAAGAAAATCGTTATCGTCGGCGCCGTAGCCGCAGGGCCAAAAGCAGCCTGCCGGTTAATGCGGTTGCAACCGGACTGGGAGGTGACCATGGTGGATCAGGACAGCCTGATCTCCTACGGCGGTTGCGGTATCCCCTACTATGTCAGTGGTGATGTCTCCGATGAGAGCGAGCTGCGGGCCACCAGCTTCCATGTGGTGCGCGACGTACGTTATTTCGAGGGGTCCAAAGGGGTGAAAACCATGACCCGCACCCGCGCGTTGTCCATCGACCGCAAGGCCAAGACCGTGCGGGTAGAAAATCTCGACAGCGGCAAGCAGCAGGATCTGCCCTATGACAAGCTGATGCTCGCAACCGGGGCCAAACCCTTTGACCTGCCCATTCCCGGAGCCGACCTCGACGGTGTCTTTTCCATCGCCAACCTGCACAAGGCCATTGAGATCAAGACCCGTATCGCCCAGGGCAAGGTCGGCAAGGCGGTGGTCATCGGCGGCGGGGCGATCGGCATCGAGATGGCCGAAGCCCTGACCGATCTCTGGGGCGTGGAAACCGTGCTCCTTGAGCTGGCGCCTCAGCTGTTGCCGCGCATCGTTGATCGCCATTTTTCCGATATGCTCAAAAAACATCTGCAGGAAAAAAATATCCCGGTCTACACCCAAGAGTCCGCCACCGAACTGTTGGGGGATGAACAGGGCAGGATCTGCGGCGTCAAGACCGCACAGCGCACCCTGGAAGCCGATCTGGTGATCATGGCCGTGGGCGTGCGCGCGCGCAGCGAGCTGGCCCGTGAGGCCGGGCTGGATGTGACCGCCTTTGGCGGGATCAAGGTCAACCAGCGGATGCAGACCTCCGACCCGGATATCTACGCCGCCGGCGACTGCGTCGCCCTCATCAACCTGGTCACCGGCAAGGAGATGCTGGCCCCCCTGGGCTCGCTTGCCAACCGGGAGGGCCGGGTGGTGGGCGACAACCTGGCCGGCATCCCGTCCACCTTCAAAGGCGTGCTCGGTTCCTTCATCATGAAGGCCTTTGAACGGTGCATCGCAGCCACCGGACTGACCTACGAGGCGGCCCTGGCCGAAGGCTTTGATGCCGATTATGCCCTGACCTCGCCCTCGGACCGTGCCCACTTCTTTCCGGATCAGGCGGTTGTCATCCTCCAGCTGGTCTTTGACCGCAAGACCCGCCGCGTGCTTGGCCTGCAGGCCTTCGGCATGATGAACGATTCCATCTCCGCCCGGGTGGATACCGCCGCAGCCCTGATCGCCAAGGGCGGCACCATCGAAGATTTCGGCCTGGTGGAAATGGCCTATGCGCCTCCCTTCTCCTCGGCCATCGATTCCATCAACGCCGCTGCCTATGTAGCTGAAAACATGTGCGACAATCGCATGCGGCGGGTTGATCTGCCCCGGTTCCTGGCCTGGGTCGAGGACATGAGCATTGAGCCGAACTGGGCCGTGCTTGATCTGCGTCACCCGCTGGAAGCAAATCCGTATGTGGAAAAATTTGGAGCAGACAAGTGGTTCGGCCTGGAATACGGCCAGGTGCGGGAGCGGTACGATGAAATCCCGAGCGGCAAGACCTGGATTATTCTCTGTAATGCGGGTACTCGGTCCTATGAAATACAAGTCTTCCTTGACCATCTCGGAAAATCCGATAGCATGGTTTTAAGTGGAGGATTGAATGTAATCAATCGTTTAGATGTTCCATGGTTGATAAGCTGATATTGAGCCTAATTGCCGCATAAGAATTCGACAGGGGTAGGGGAATGGCAGACGTAAACGTTGATCACATGATAGAGGAGATCCAGGCCAATATTCAGACCGGCGACCTGCTCAAGGCCCGCCTTGTCCTGGATCACCTGGTCGAGGTGGATAAGAAGAGCCAGAACCGTCTTCTTTACGAGATCTCCCGTGGTGATGTGACCTTTACCGTACCCCTGTTGAATCATCTGTTGACGGCCCATCGCGAACTGGCTGCGGGCTTGCCCATCATTCGCGAAACACTGATTTCCCACCTCATTGCCTACCCCGAAGTCCTGATCAAGTTCTTGACCGATAAAAATATCGGTGACAAGAGCGTCATGATCGAGACAGCCGGGGAATTGAAATTGGAGGGGGCCACCACCGGGCTGATCTCTCTCCTGGCGGAAACCAAGAATAATGGCACCATTAAACTGATCATCGATAATCTCGGGCTGATCGCCGACCCGGAATCGATCAATACCCTGACCGACTATCTCTATGCCGCCGACCGCGAGTTGATCATTGCCGCCATTCACGCCCTGGGGCAGGTCGGGACCAACACCGCCATGCATCGCCTGGCCGAGCGCATGGGGACCGACAATGAACTCGATCTGATTATTCTCGGTATTTTTGCCGAGGTCCAGGATCAGGTCTCCCTGGAGAAGCTCAACGACACCCTTCGCTCCCAT
The DNA here is from genome assembly GCF_963665445.1 of uncultured Desulfobulbus sp. GTDB lineage: Bacteria > Desulfobacterota > Desulfobulbia > Desulfobulbales > Desulfobulbaceae > Desulfobulbus. Next base: position 237,951 of record NZ_OY762276.1, read on the forward strand.
TACGCCCATATGCGTATTTACGCCAAGGACGAGTTGGTGCGAATAGGCGTCAAGGCTGTGCCGGTTCTGATCGAAAACCTCAAGGAGGCGGACAGCGATCTGCTTGTCCACACCCTCAATGTCCTGGGCGAGATCGGTGATGAGAGCGCGATCATGCCCATCCGGACGCTGCTCAACAGCGTGCCCCGCAATCCCAATGTCCGCTTTGCCGCCTACGAGGCCCTGGCCCTTTTGCCGCTGCGCAAGGGCGCCTACACCCTGGCCGCGGGGTTGAACGACAGCGAAGACCATGTCTGCACCGCAGCCGCCCGGGCAATTGACCGAAACTTCAATGAAATCCTCGCCGCCGGCATCAAGAACATGATTCGGCCGCAGACCGATGCCTCCCGCCACATCGTCAAGATCATCGTCAATGCCCAGGTGGATAATATTTTTCTCAGCCTGGCCCATGAGGAGTACTTTCAGGAATTGGCCCTGATCTATCTGCCCCATGCTCACCGGGATATCAAGAGCCATTATTTCGCCCTGCTCAAGCAGGAGGGCCTCGATGATTTTGCCGCCAAGGTTTCCGGCGATGAGCGTGAGAGCGGATCTCGGGTCAAGGTCTGCGCCGTTGATGATTCCCGCATGATCCTCAATATCTACAAGGCCACCCTCCATGAACTGGGATTCGAACCGGTGCTGTTCGAGTTCCCGGCCGGTGCCCTGGAGTGGCTGGCCAAGGAAAAGCCTGCGCTGGTGCTGACCGATCTCAACATGCCGGAAGTTTCCGGCATCGATTTAACCAGAAGAATCCGCACCCTCTATCCTCGGGAAGTTCTGCCGGTGATCATGGTCACCACCCAATCCGATGTGCAGGATCACGAGGCAGCGACCGAAGCCGGGGTCAACGATATCCTCATCAAGCCCTTTAACGTCGATTCCCTGCGTGCGGCCATGGCCAAGGTTATCAAGGTGTGAGCGAAGGCGGCAACCGTGAACGGGCCGGTTCCCTGTTTGAGGGGACCGGCTTTTTTTTTATAGCTGATCGCCAGATGGACCAGCCTCATGTGCGGCGTTCCGCTCCCGGCTGCAAGCTCTTTGACGGGACTGCCTTGAAGCTCTGGACCTGGCATAAACGATGGTGAATACCAAGGAGGCTAGCGTTGAAAACATCCCTGCGAGTTGCGTTGATAGTAGGCGTCCTGATCGCCGTCGTTGCTGGCCTGGCGGTCAAGTATTCTGCCGACCAACAACCGAACCGAGGCATCGCCCTTGATGAGCTCAGCCAATTGTTTCAGCCTGAGGCAAAGCCCCTGGGGTTGATCGTTGTACAAAATTATCGTGAATTTCGGGGGAACAGCATCAGGTGGAGCGCGGTCTATTTTGGCTGTGTGTTCGGTTCAGCCTTTCTCAGTGCCCTTGCCGCCCTGATCCTGAAACTCGAGCTGCTTGGCAATCACCCAAAACTGAGAAATGATCTTGCGGCCTTGCTGGCAACCTCTGCCGCTCTTTTGGTCACCTTGTCGACAACGGGAAACTTCGAGCGAAAATGGCAGGCGAATCGAAGCGCTGCGGCCGAGATGGAAAATCTGGCCTACGAGTTGACCCGAACCTCTATAGCGACAAATCTGGATGCGATCGTAACCCGCATGCAAACAATCAACAGTACGCGTAACCAGGCCATTGTCGGCGAGGGGAGTGCCAGCAACAGTAGGGAGCAGGCTTTGCCTGTAACTCCCGAGCACCCCGGTCCAGGCGAAGGGGCTGACAAAATCCCGCAACATTGAACCTTCTGGGGGCACTTCCGGTAAAGGCCCCGGAATAGACCGGTTTGTCGAGCCGTTGCCGTTTTGTTGCAGATAGGCTGATCGTCGGCTGCGTTGAGCGCGCTGTCTGCTGGAGAGATGCACAACAATGATGAACTCGACAAAAGTCAAAATGAAAGTCACGGACAGTGAAATCAGTCTGTGACGAAGCTCGAAAGGTCGTTCTCGAGGTTTTTCACGAGGACAATAATGAGAACATGGAATAGATTGCCGTCGTTGCGGAGGAAAGCGGTTCGGGGGCGCCCCAGCCGGATGTCATCTCGACCAACGGGAGAGATCTCGTCTTGTCAAGCTGAGGATTGGTGGTAGTCACATCTTTTTTGTGCCTGTCGTGTTTGCTGCTGACTGCCAGCTATGCCTCTGGAAAATATCTCGAGCCATCTGGAAAAGCAGCCGTTGTCCCGGTTCAATCGACTGCCTTTTCAGCGTATATTGAGTACAGTCACGCAAAACGCCCCCCAGTTTGGCGTTCATGGCCGTTACCACATCTGCAAGGAATATGACTCCCCCGGTAAGGCCACTGAATTTGCTCAGCGTCAGGCGGAAGATGCTCAAGCGATTTTAGGCGAGGATATGAGCTTGCTGAAAAACGAGGGGACGCTCGGTATGCGGTTCTTGCAAAGAGGTACCTTCAATCTAGACTAGGGGCGGATGGTCGACAAAATTATCTGTTTTGTCGATGAGCCATGCCCTGTTGAGCAATTGGTCGAATACCCCGTTTTTTTTCTTCCCCTCTTGTGTGGAGAGGACAACTGCTGCTGAGCGGGCGAGGGAGGATAATTGATTACTCCGGCCTGAGCGGTTCCAGATATTCAGGCAACTGCTCGAAGTGGCGACCGACATCCTGCGGTTGATGGGCATCGGAGCCTGCCTGGAGGGGGATCTCGCGCTTCAGCGCTTCGGTGATGATCCAGGGCGCGGGAAAGGCGGAGCCGCGGTAGTCAAAGCCCGAGGTGTTGATTTCCAGGGCCACGTCGCGTTCTTTCACTTTGTCGAGTAACAGGCGGATCTGCTCTTGATGCGATTCGTTGAAGCGTATGCCCGGCAGGTGACGCAGGACCGCATCCAGATGACAGAGCACGTCGCAGTTGACGGTTGCAACCGCAGTGGTCAGGGTCTCGAGGTAGGTGGCAACCACATCATCCGTGCCCAGTTCGGTCAAACGGTCCAGGCTGTGGCGTTTGCGGCTGAGGAGGTTGAGGTGACTCCCCTCGTGGAGATGAAAGTGACAGGAGAGGCCGATACGCTCGATGGGGAAACGGGCCAGTCGTTGCTCAATGGCCTCAATAGCCAGTGGGTTGAAGCCCATCTCCACACCGAGGCGGATCTCGATTGTGCCGTGGTAGGCCTTCTTCAGCCGGGCTCCCTCGGCAAAATAGTCGACAAAATTTTCATCTTCCAGCCAGCAGGAGGGCTGGTAGTTGATCTCGGTTTCCAGGTGTTCGAGGAAGCAGATCGTCCGCAGGCCGCGACCAACGGCTGCAGCCACATACTCCTCCATCTCGCCCACCGCATGGTGGCAGAGGTGTGTATGGACATGGCCGTCAAAGGAGGTATCGATCAGGGAAGACATGAAACAACAACAGAGAGGGGCGTAAGAGGAAAAAGAAAGAAAATCAGGCGTTACCGCGCGGAAAAAAGTGGAGTACGCCGTCGATATCGGAGGTGTCGCAGATATCGCCGATTTCCATGTCAAAGTCGAAAAAATCGCCCAGGCCGTCCATTTCCACCGAAAAGGTGGGGCCATCGGGAAGATGGTAGATCAGGGTGTCGACTTTACTCAGATCAATAGGGTTTGTGAAAATTCGTTTCATAATCGTCGTGTTGCTTGGGAAGAACTGTTGCTTTTCTCTTAGCAGGTTTGCAGGAGAATTGACATAAAATACGCCTGAGGGCGCGATTTTTCTTGGGCTGCAAAGTGTGCTTCTCGTTGCCCGGGCGTTGATACGCGTTATTTGACCACCACCCTGTGGAGGAAATGGGGAGAAACCGGGGGAACGGTCTTTATAGGATTTGACAGCGACAAAGTGCATGGTATTATGACCAGTTCCGATACAGTCCGTATTCGGGCCAAAAGCTGTTTATGAATCCGCAACTCGAGGTACCCATGTCCAACGATATACATATTGATGCCGAAACCGACTTTTTCAAGTCGACCGATAAAAATCCCTCCAACATCCTGCCGGAAAAACTGACGCTCGAATCCGTGCTCCAGTTTGCCTGCCACCCCGGGGTCAGTTGTTTTACCGCTTGTTGCCACAACATCAAGATCATCCTCACCCCCTACGATATTCTGGTCCTGCGCAAGCGGTTGGGCCTTGCCGCCCACGAATTCATCACCGAGTACACCGAGCCGACCTATCTGGAGAAGACCGACATGCCCGGTGTGCAGCTGAAACTGCGCGGCGAGAAAAACGGCTGCCCCTTTGTCACCCCTGAGGGGTGCACGGTCTATACCGATCGTCCCTCTGCCTGCCGCTACTATCCGGTGGGGATGGCCGATTTTCATGAGGGCGGCACCAACGACGCCGCTGAGGACAAGTTTTTCTTTCTGGTCAAGGAGCCGCATTGCAAGGGCCATGAGGAACCCAAGCGTTGGACCATCGGTGAGTGGCGGGCTGATCAGGGCGTGGACCTGCGCGATGAGCTGAACAAGGAATGGTTGCGTCTGGTCATGCGGCGCAAGTCCTTCGGCCATCAGGCCTCCCTGAGCGAGGCGGCCAAGCGGATGTTCTTCATGGCTTCCACCGACCTGGATACCTTCCGCAACTTTATCTTTCACAGTTCCTTTCTCGAGACCTATGAGATCGATCAGGAGACCTTGGATAAAATCAAGGAAGACGATGTCGAACTGATGCTTTTTTCCTTCAAGTACCTGGCCAACACCCTGTTTGGAGCACCGGGGCTGAAGATCAAGGACGAAAAGGTCAAGGCCAAGGTGGAGGAAATCAAAAAACGGCAGGACGAGGCAATGCTCGAGGCGGAGAGGGAATACCTCGAACTCAAGGCCGAACGCGACCGCATCCGCAAGGAACGTGAGGAGCGCGACGCCGACAGCAAATAAGCGCGCCATTGCCATTATAAAAAAAGGGAACCCTGAGGGGCTCCCTTTTTTTTGCCTGCTGCAGGGGATGGAGCAGCAGGTAGCACTCAACGAAAAAGCCCTGCCGGTTTCCCGACAGGGCTTTTTTTTACTTCACAGGATCGAGTCCGAATTATTCGGCGTCAAGAGCCTTGGCCCAGCCTTTCAGCAGTTTCCAAGACTTGTCGACGTCCTTCTGCGACTCGGCCATCAGCTGGTCGGCCATTTCGGGATTGGCCATCTTCAGCATCCGGTAGCGGTTCTCGTTCATGGCGTAGTCGGCAAAGCTGATGGTCGGCTCTTTGGAGTCGATGATCATCGGGTTCTTGCCCTCGGCCTCGAGTGCCGGGTTGTAGCGGAACAGTGACCAGTGACCACACTCAACAGCCTTCTTCTGCTGCTCCAGACCCATGGCCATGTTGATACCATGGTTGATGCAGTGTGCGTAGGCGATGATCAGGGACGGTCCGTCATAGGCCTCGGCTTCCTGGATGGCCTTGATTGCCTGCTGCGGATTGGCACCGATGGAGATGCGGGCAACGTAAACGGTACCGAAAGTGGAGAAGATCAGGCCCATGTTTTTCTTGGGCATGGTCTTACCACCAGCTGCAAACTGGGCAACAGCGGCACGCGGGGTGGATTTGGACATCTGGCCACCGGTATTGGAGTATACCTCGGTATCCAGGACCAGGATGTTGACGTTCTTGCCGCTGGCAAGGACATGGTCAACACCACCGTATCCAATGTCATAGGCCCAACCGTCGCCACCGATGATCCAGACGGATTTTTTCACCAGGTAGTCGGCAACATAGTAGAGCCTTGTGGCGATGACGTCTGTTTTTCCTTCAAGAGCGGCCTTCAACTCGGCAACGCGGCCACGCTGAGCTTCGATCTCGGCTTGATCTTTCTGGGAAGCGGAGGTCAGGGAGTCAGCCAACTCTTTGGTGATCAACCCGTCGGTGACGGCTATCTCGAGGAGTTCGACAGCCTGGCTGGCCAGTTTGTCGACGGCCTGACGCATACCCAGACCGTGCTCGGCGTTGTCCTCGAACAGCGAGTTGGACCATGCCGGACCGCGTCCGTCTTCACGTTTGCAGTACGGGGTGGTGGGCAGGTTGCCGGAGTAGATGGAGGAACAACCGGTGGCGTTGGAAGCCAGCATCCGGTCGCCGATCAGCTGGGTAACCAGCTTGATGTACGGGGTCTCGCCGCAGCCTGCACAGGCTCCGGAGAACTCGAACAGCGGCCGTTTGAACTGGCTGCCCTTGATGGTGCCGACGTTGATCAGGCTCTCGTCGACCTCGGGCAGGGCGAGGAAGGTCTTCCAGTTCTTGAGGGACTCCTCTTTGATTTCCTCGGTGTTCATCACCATGGACAGAGCGCGGGTCTCGGTCTTGTTACCGTCGGCGTCTTTCTTGCGGGCCGGACAGACGGTCACACAGAGGGTACAACCGCAGCAGTCGGAGGTAGAGATCTGCATGGTGAACTTCATGTCCTTGAACTCTTTACCAACAGCGTCCGCGGTCTTGAAGGAGGCGTCGGCACCGGCTGCGGCCAGGGCCTCGGGGGTGGCAACCTTCATCCGGATGCATCCGTGGGGGCAAACGAGCGAGCAGCGACCGCACTGGATACAGGTTTCGGCATCCCAGGAGGAAACCTGAACCGCGATGTTGCGTTTTTCCCACTGGGTGGTGGCGGTGGGCCAACGACCGTCGTTCGGGAACTGGGAAACCGGGATGTCCTCGCCATGACCTTCCATCATCTTGGCGGTAACGGTCTTGACGAACTCGGGAGCTTCGGCAGAGACGGTGGGCGGCATCTCATGGCCGTTGACGGTGCTCGGTACGGCAATCTCAACGATGTTCTCGATGGCGCCGTCAACAGCACTGTAGTTCATGTTGACGATCTTGTCGCCCTTCTTGCCATAGGTCTTCTTGATGGCATTCTTGATGGCGGTGATCGCCTCGTCCTTGCTGATGATGTTGGAGATGACGAAGAAGGCGGTCTGCATGATCATGTTGATGCGTGCGCCCAGGCCCAGGGCCAGACCCAGCTTGACGGCATCGATGATGTAGAATTTCGCTTTCTTCTCGATCAGCTGTTTCTGAACCAGGGCCGGCATGTGGTTCCAGATCTCGTCCTTGGTAAAGGTGGTGGTCAGGAGGAAGGTGCCGCCGGGCTCGAGGTTGGCCAGCATGTCATAGGTGTCGAGGAATGCCGGGTTATGACAGGCGATGAAGTTGGCCTTGTTGATCAGGTAGGGGGCAACGATCTGGTTCTTGCCGAAGCGCAGATGCGATACGGTCATGGAACCGGACTTCTTGGAGTCGTAGACGAAGTACCCCTGAGCGGAGTTGTCGGTTTCGGTGCCGATGATCTTGATGGTGTTCTTGTTGGCACCTACGGTACCGTCGGAACCCAGACCATAGAACAGGGCACGGAATACGTCGGTTCCCTCGATGTTGTAGGACTTGTCGTATTTGAGGCTGGTGAAGGCCAGGTCGTCGTTCGGGCCGACACAGAATTTTTTCTTCGGAGCCAAGGATGCCATGTTGTCATAGACAGCCTTGACCATGGCCGGGGTGAATTCGGCTGAACCCAGACCGTAACGTCCGTTGAGGATGACCGGGATCATCATGGTGGGATTGGCTTCGGCAGCCTCGGTCACAGCGGCGCGGATGTCGAGGTACAGCGGATCGCCGTTGGAACCCGGCTCTTTGGTCCGATCGAGAACAGTGATGCGCTCGACGGTCGGCGGCAGGGCATTGACCATGGCAATCGGATCGAACGGGCGGAACAGACGGACGATAACCAGACCAACTTTTTTGCCCTCTTCGGCAACCATGTGCTCAACGGTGGAGGCAACGGTCAGGGCGCCGGAGCCCATGACGACGACAACATCGGTTGCATCCGGTGCACCGAGGTAATCAAACAGATGGTACTGACGACCGGTCAGGGCGGCGAATTTGTCCATGTTGGCCTGAACGATTTCCGGAACGGCCTCATAGTACTTGTTCACGGTCTCGCGGCCGGTAAAGTAGACGTCGGGGTTCTGCGCGGTACCACCGATGGTGGGATGATCAGGAGACAGGGCCCGTTTGCGATGTTCAACGACCTTGCTCTCGTCGATCATGGCACGCATATCGTCCATGGTCAGCTGCTCGATCTTCATAACCTCATGGGAGGTACGGAAACCGTCGAAGAAGTGGAGGAAAGGGATGGAGGAATCCAGGGTGGAAGCGGTGGCGATCAGCGCCAGGTCCTGGGCTTCCTGAACGTCCTGGGATGCCAGCAGAGCCCAACCGGTCTGGCGAACGGCCATGACGTCGCCGTGATCACCGAAGATCGACAGGCCCTGGCAGGCAATGGCGCGAGCGGTGACATGGAAAACGGTGGGCAGGAGCTCACCGGCGATTTTGTACATATTCGGGGTCAAGAGGAGAAGACCCTGGGAGGCTGTAAAGGTGGTACACAGGGCACCGGCACCGAGAGAGCCGTGGATGGAGCCGGCAACGCCAGCCTCAGACTGCATCTGGGAGATGACCGGGATGGAACCCCAGATATTCTCTTGTTTGGCGGTGGCTTTGGCATCCGCTTCAGCAGCCATCGGGGAAGATGGGGTAATGGGGTAGATCGTGATGACTTCAGCTGTGGCATACGCAACATGCGTACAAGCCTGGTTTCCGTCAATGGTGACCATTTTTCGCGACATAAGATCATTCTCCTTACACGGTGGTTGGTGTTCGCCGACAGCTTGCTGTCGGAAACGGTTAAGATGAACGCTATGAAAAAGGTTCAAGAGAACCTAAAAAGTGTACTTACCCGCTTTGGTCCTTTGTGTTCAGCAGTGATAATCGATAGAAGATACCTCAACGGGCAATGGAAGGAAGCGCAGGTGGATCTACATGCGCCCGGAGATGCGGTGCCGGTGTTGACTGTCGGGGCAGCCGCGAAAGGCAATGGGTGATTCCTTCCGGTTTATAACGAAACCCCGCCCGATTATAGAGCGGTCAAGCTTCAACTATAAGATTAGACTTCATTAAGCCGCCAACGGCAGCCAAGGTAATGAATTAGGATTCAGTCAATGCGGTCGCCACGATAAACCATAATAGCGCATTATGCAATCTTAAAGCGTTGGCCAAAAAGGGTTTGCGTTTTGCTAGGTTGTCGATTTTTGGTCAGGAGATGGGGGCCCCAAAAAAGGTTCCTGGGAGAAGGGGGCGATGAGAGCCTCGGCCGGGCTGGAAAAAGGACATTTTTGGCCAGGCCCGACCTTGATGAGGGATGCGAGGAAGGGGAAAACGATCAAAAGGCTACTGCTTGCCGTCTTCGGGTTCTTCCACCAACAGATGCTTGATTTTTTCATAGAGCGATTCGGGCAGGTGATCGCCGAACATGAACTGTTCAGCCTCCTCGCCGGTGATGCTTGCCTTGATATCTTCGGGAAGTGATCGAAGAAAGGCTACTTTTTGTGGATTTGGTTGTCTTGCCTTTGACATGACGATAGGCCTCCTTGGAACTGTTGATAAATTCGCTAAGAAAATAAATAAGTCAAATTATGAGCATGTAAACAGTCCATTGGCCGAAAAAATCTCGGTTCAAGAAATTGATCTTCGTAAACTCACCGGGCGTGCTCGGCAACTGCCCCGGAATCCTTTTCCTGTATGGTTGCGGGCGCAACAGTCTGTTTGTTATCCAGAACCTCTCTGAGGAGAAGCGCAAAGTCTTTCAAGACCATCGGTTTCATGGCAAAGGCGTGAATGCCGATAGATTTTGCCTGTTTTTCCGAGATCCTGCTACTGTACCCGGTGCAGAGAATAATTGGGAGATCAGGCCGCATCGAGAGGAATTCTTGGGCCAGAATCGTTCCGGTCATACCCGGCATCGTCTGGTCGGTGATGACTGCATCGAAGAACGATGGATTGCTCTGGAATCGAGACAGCGCATCCAAACTGCAAGTGAATGCCTCAACATGGTATCCGAGGCTTTCCAACATGACCCGGCCGACTTCGGCGATCATCACCTCGTCATCGATAAAGAGAATTCGTTCCTGACCCCGGGGAAGACAGAGTTCCTTGACCTCCTCTGCCTGTGCTCTTTCGGCATATGCCGGAAAGTAGACACAGAAGGTTGTCCCCTTGCGGTATGTACTTTCGCAGGTCACAAATCCGCCATAACTTGCAACCAGTCCCTGGACGATAGCGAGTCCCATCCCAGACCCTTTGCCTTTCTCTTTGGTGGTGAAATAGGGGTCGAAAATTTTATCTCTCACCTCAAATGGAACCCCTCCCCCCGTATCCTCTACGTTGAGGCAGACAAAATCTCCCGATTGAATACCGGTGTGCTGGGCAATTTCCTGGGGAGAGGGGGTGTGTTCATACAAGCCGATTTTGAGTGTGCCTCCGTTCTCTTCCATGGCGTGAAAGGCGTTGACGCAGAGGTTCATGAGAATTTGTTGCACCTGTGTCGGATCGGCAAAAATGTTTTTTGTATGGGGTTGGATCTCTTTGACGATTGTGATTGTTGACGGCAGGGAAGGGCGCAGCAGGTTCAACGCCTCCTTGATGATCGATGCCGGTTGCAGGATAACTCGGTCGGTTGGGTTTTTGCGATTATACATCAAAATTTGTCGGACCAGGTTGGTTGCCCTGCCGCCTGCCTCCTGAACCCTGTCGAGGTATTGGGCCATTGTTGAATCGTTGGGACACGAGTTCCTCGCCATGCTTGCATACCCGAGGATTGCCCCGAGAATATTGTTGAAATCGTGGGCAATACCACCGGAAAGGGTCCCCAGAGCTTCCATTTTCTGGACCTGGATCAGGTGGTTTTGCAACCTTTTTTTCTCTTCTTCAGCAATTTTGTTTTCCGTGATATCTCTTGAAAAACTGGCAACCTGGACGATTTGCCCATGTTCGTTCATGATCGGGTAGAGGCGGATATGATAATATTTATCCTGCCGCGCCTCGTTGTATTCGATAAGGCCCCGCACCCGTAAAAGCTGTTCGAGAGCCCGGCTTCTCGTTGCCGATGCACTCTTTGGCAAAAAGTCGAAAATATTTTTTCCTCTCATCGCGTCCTTGCTGAGATTACGGCGCAATGCCGCATTGTTGTTCAAATCCAATATGTTGCCATCGGGATCAACCAGCATCACCGAGTCTGCAGTCGCATTGAACAACGCCTTGAACCAGGCGATATTGTGTTTGAGTTTGTCCTCCATCTGCCTTTTGTAGGTTATGTCGCGAATGGTTTCAATGGCACCAACGATCTCACCCTCCTGATCGCGCAGGGGCGAGGCCTTGGCAAAAACCCAGGCACCGACATTGCCGAAGAGGGACCCGCACAATACTTCGGTGGTAAGGGTTTCGCCCTCACGGAAGACATGCGGGTAACGTGCGTCGATTTCCTCGTCCTCTGCAAAGATCAGGTCAATCAGTTGTGGTCTGGTCTCGCCGTAAAATGGGATGGAGTAGGCATAGTCACCTCGACCGATCATTTCTCGGGCAGCAATACCCGTCATCTGCTCCATCGCCTTGTTCCAGATAATAACTTTGCCCGTCCGATCAATGGCCATGGTGGCATCGGGCAGGAAGTCGATAATGTCTTTTAAGCGTTTTCGTTTGGAGAGAACCTCCTCTTCAGCCTGCTTGCGCATCAGCGCCGTCCCGATATGTGAGGCGATACCTTCCAAGGTCGCTATGATACTGGCCGTAAACCGATTTGTCCGTCGATCGTTAAAATGAAGAAGACCGATCGTCCGTTCTTTGTTGCGGATCGGTATAAGTGCCATTGAGGCGTACTGATACTGCATACAGACATTGCGCGGTTTGACACGAGGATCCTTGGTTGCCGGGAGATGCTGGAGCGGGATGGAATTGTTGGTCCAGAAACTGCCCCCAGGACTGAACAATGGGTTGTTTGGATCGGTATACCCGGAAATGACCAGGCCGCAGGTGCACTCGAGGATGGGATTGCCCTGTTCATCACGGCAAATGTCGCCATTGTGTTTCCGCCTGATCAGGGCCTTTTCCCGGCAGTAAAAATCAGCGGGGAAGCCTTGCTGCTCGATATAGGGATAATCTCCTCCCTCCTGAAGACGAATACCGATGGCGTCAAAACCGGTCCGGAGCTTCAGGCACTCGACGATACGGGTCAGTGATGCTTTCATTTGGTTGGATTCATTGAGAAAATATAATATTTCCCGGCCCATCTCACGATAGGTTTCCAATCGTTTGCGTTCCGTGATGTCCTTGGCGGAGCAGAGAGTTGAGACAACAGTGCCCTGGTCGTTGGTAACGGGGGTAATGGTCGTCAGATGCCACTTCTCGTCATCCAAGGGGCTCAAAGATAACTCAATACACTGTTCTTGACCCGTGCCCAGGACAAGTTCCTGGCCTGCCCTAAATTGGCTGGCCGTTCCGGAGGGGAAAACCTCTTGAACCTTCTTGTTGATAATTTCCCCTTCCCTCAAACCCACTTCCTGGCAAAAGGTGGTGTTGGCATATTCAAATCGCCCCTCCAGTGAGCAGGAAAAGATCACATCCGAGGTCGTTTCCAGAAGGAGACGATGTTTTCCCTCACTCTTTCTCAGTTCCCTGAACTTTTCGGCCAACCTGTCCTGCATGTCGAGCATGCGTTTCCCCACATTGATCCGGGAAAGGAGCTCACCTGTATCAAAGGGTTTGGGCAGGTAATCATCCGCCCCCGCATCCAGTCCTTGGATAATGTCGTTTTTTTCCGTTTTGGCCGTCAACAGAAGAACATAGCAGGGGGGAGGGGAAGCATGCGCCCGCAAGCGCTGCAATACCTCCAGCCCACTCATGCGGGGCATCATCCAGTCAAGAATCAACATCCGCGGAGCATCCGCTTGTTGTAGGATTGCCCAGGCCTCGATGCCATCTTTGGCCTCAACCACTTCATGGCCGCTCTTGTTGAGAATACCAGCAAGGGCAAGGCGGGAAGTCAGATCATCTTCGGCGATCAAGATACGCATAACTTATTCCTCAGACAGACATTTCGTGACAAATGACACAGTTGCGGCCTCGGTTCTTGGCCTGGTAGAGGGCGTGATCAGCCATTTCCAGGATGTCATCTATGGTTTGCCCTTGACGTACGCAAGTGACCCCAATACTGATGGAGCAGGTTAGCGCCCCGGATTTGGTAGGGAACGGTGTCTGGTGCACGGTGTTTCGTAAGTGTTCAAACCACACAACAGGGGGGTCCTTTTTCACGCCGGGTGCGATGATAAGGAATTCTTCTCCACCAATTCGACCAAAAACATCGTGCTGGCGGGAGTGGCGTTGGAACACCTGGGTCAGTCCGCAGAGGATGTCATCCCCGGTTTGGTGACCATAGACATCGTTGAACCGTTTGAAGAAATCAATATCGCCCATACCAACGGCGAGCACTCCTCGCTCACGTTCCAACCTGGACACCTCCCGATGCAGGTGGTCGAGGACGGAGCGGCGATTGAGCAGGCCGGTGAGCGGGTCATGGGTCGCTTGATGCTGAAGTATCTCCTGATGGATACGCAAGGTCTCCTGGATTTTTACCATCCGTCGGCCCACTTCAACCCGGGCGCGTAATTCCCCCGGATCAAAGGGTTTGGCCAAATAATCATCCGCACCGGTCTCCAGGCCGAGAATGATATCGGATTTTCTGTCCCGTGCGGTGAGGAGGAGAATATACGGTGTCGGTTCCGAGGCAGTGGCGCGTACCCGGCGGATCACTTCCAGTCCATTCAGATGAGGCATCATCCAGTCAAGGATAACCAATCGCGGAGGATTCTGTCCCTGGAGAATCTCCCAGGCTTCGAGACCATTGGATGTTGAGACCACCTCGTACCCGTTTTTTTGCAATATCGCCTCGAGAACCCTTCGAGACGTATGATCGTCGTCAGCTATTAAGATGCGCATGGGGACTCTCTTGTTGCCCTGCAGAGAGGTGCACGGGCGGAAAATCGGTGAGGATACTTTGATGCAAGCGACTGAACTCGTGTTCCATTTGTTTGATTCTCATATCGAGCGATGGGGTATCACCTGCTTGAATCGTTTTTTCTACCTGGAGCGCCACTCCATGCAGGGCTTCAGCGGAGACATTGCCAGCCGCACCCTTGATCGTATGCGCTTGCCGGGCGACTCCTGCAAGGTCACCGGTGTCTCGATAGGAACGCAGTTGTTCCAACTGCTGGGGAATATCCGACAAAAAACCTCTTATCACATCCCGGACGAGCTCCTCATCATCCATACAGCGGTTGAGTATGGCCTTTTTGTTGAAAACAATGGGAACGGGCTTCCTGTGGAGGAGAGGCGTCGGTGTTCGCTCCTGTCCTGTTGACAGGGGATGGGTGGTTTGCTCCTCTCGGGGCAGCCACCGTTCGAGAACGGCAGCCAGGGACTGGGAGGAAACCGGCTTGGAGACATAATCATCCATGCCCATTTCCAGGCAACGCTCCCGATCGCCCTGCAGGGCATGGGCGGTCATGGCGATGACAGGGATTTGATGATTGATCACCTGCGATTGGGGATCTCGTATGCGCCGGGTTGCCGCAAAGCCATCCATCTCCGGCATCTGCACATCCATCAATACCACGGTGTAAGGAATGGTCTCCAGGGCTCTGAGAGCCTCGGCGCCGTTGGCCACCGTGTCAGCCCGCAATCCCATTCTTTTGAGGAGTCCTTGGGCAACTTTTTGATTGGTGATATTGTCATCGGCAACAAGGATTCGGGCCCTGCGGCCATCGAAGCGTTGGAGCATTTCCCGAGCCGAATATCTGGTGATAATGGGCACCGGTGTTCGCGGCTCCAGAGGCGCGTCGGCAATGGCCAGCGCAAGGACTGCCTTCAACTCCTGGTGGCGTATGGGCTTGGTGGCATAGGCGGAAAAACCGATTTCTTCGAAACGCCGGGCATCGCCGCGGATTCCCAAAGAGGTGAGCATGACCATGCGCGTGTCAGTGATCTTTGCATCCCCCTTGATCGCACGTCCCAGGGTTTCACCATCCATGTCCGGCATTTGCATGTCAATAATGGCAATCTGGAAGGGATCGTTTTCGTCCGCGGCCTTTCTTAGCAGGTTCAGGGCGTTGGGGCCATTCCCTGCTTCGGCGGGCCGCATGCCCCAGGCCTGCAAACGAGGAATCTGGATCGCACGGTTGGTGGTGTTGTCGTCAACGAGCAAGACGTGGATGCCTTGGAGATCGGCCGGAATGAGGTTGTCCTGGCTCCGCCGTTTTTTCTGTTTCGCAAGAGCAACCGTGAACCAAAATTCCGCGCCCTTGCCTGCATCGCTTCGTACGCCTATCTCGCCTTGCATAAGTTCGGCCAGTTGTTTGCAGATCGCCAGTCCCAAGCCAGTGCCCCCGTATTGTCTGGTCGTAGACGCATCGACCTGGGTAAATTTTTCGAACAACAGGTTCTGCTTGTCCTTGTGGATACCTATACCGGTATCACGGACGGTGAAACGAATGTGTACGGAGTGATCGTTTTCCTGCACCAGCGCGGATTGGATGACCACCTCCCCCTCCTGGGTGAATTTGATAGCGTTTCCGACGAGATTGTTGAGGATTTGGCGCAAGCGCCCGGGATCACCGCAAAGGAATTCGGGAATGTCGGGGTCATTGGAACAGAGGAGCTCCAGGCCTTTTTCGTGGGCGCGCACGGCCTGGGAGGCCATAAAATCATCGAGCAACGAGGGCAGATCGAAATCCAGGATTTCCAATTCCAATTTTCCCGCCTCGATCTTGGAAAAATCGAGGATATCGTTGACGAGTCCCAGAAGCAATTCGCTGCTGTCCCGCACTATCGCTGCATAGCGCCGTTGCTCGTCATCCAGATCGGTGTCGAGCAGCAAACCCGTCATGCCTATAATGCCGTTCATGGGGGTACGAATTTCATGACTCATGTTGGCCAGAAATTCGCTCTTGGCAACATTGGCGATTTCCGCCTGCGTGGCCATGGCGCTGGCCTGTTGGGAGATTTCCCGGAGTTGTTGGTTGGTTCGTAGGATTTCAGCTTCTGCACGTTTCCGTTCACTGATGTCGATGGCGGTAAAGGTCACCCCGGAGACGATATCTTCATGATCGATATGGGAAGAACTCATGAGCACGCTGATCAATTGTCCGTCCTTTCGCTGCCAAGACGTCTCGACCACACCTATACCTTGGGCGTCAATCATCTTGTACGTTTCGATTCCGACAAAGGCATACTCTTCAGAGCTGGAATAGAGAAGACGACTGCTCTTGCCGATCAGTTCATATCGTGTGTAACCGGTCATGGTGCACAGTGCGTCGTTGACACTGACAATGATGCGCTTGCTGACCACACCGATCCCCACGGGAGCGGCACGAAAGATGGATTGGAGAAATTGTTCATTTTTTCGGAGTAAATTTTCGGCATGTTTCCGTTCGGTGATATCCGTAAAAACCGTGGCAAAGCAGTGCTCCCGCAACCTATAGGCATGGATACGCAAATACCTCTGCAGGGATTCCATATAGTGTTCTATGCTGACCGGCTGGCCGGTGGCGACCACCTGGGCGAAGGTCGTCAACACCGATGAATGTTCAATGCCCGGGAAGCAATCCGATGCCCGCCGGTGGAGAATGTCGTCGACTGCCAGTCCGGTATGGTCTGTGAACGCGGGATTTGCGCTGAGAAAAAGAAAATCCACAACCTGTCCGCTTTCGTCGTAGACAAGCTCATAGGAAGCGACCGCAGACACCGCGTGCTCGATCAAGAGCCGGAATTTTTCTTCATTGGTCTTCAATGCATCCTGTTGATTCAGGAGACCGGCATCGACCCGGCGAAGCAAAACATAGGTGAAGGCCAGCAGTGCGGTCAATAACACGGTTGCGGTCATGGTTGCCGGTACAAGGATGCGGTACAACCTGGCCTTGGGGAAGGTGATGTCCTGCATGAGTACCGTATCGCCGATATCCCGACCGGTGTTGTCGTGGAGACGTGTTGTGAAGAGGAGCCAGTCCCTGCCCTTGCGGGAGACCTCAAGGAATGGAGCGTTTTCGGATGCACCACGGAATACAATATGCTGCGCCTCGGTCGCAAAGTCCTTGAGGAGAGAGCTCTTCCGCAAGGCATGGAGGGCAGCGCCTGCAGCAACGCCTTTGTGCACCCCTGTTTGTGTCGGCGGTGCATGGGACTGAGCGTGGTGTCGCTCATCCTGTGTATGCTTGAGGGATGCGGCGAGGACCAACGCGATTTGGGTGTTTTCCTCTATGGTCTGTAAAAGATCGTCGAGATTCTGGTCGAGTTCCACATAGCCTGAGAGGGTGTTGTTGACAAAAACGGGCTGCAGGGCCCTTGCAACCAGGTTTCCGGAGGGGGCGAGCACGAGAGTTGCCCCGCCACGTTTACGTCTTGCAGACTCCTCAAAAGTCTCCCGAGCCCCACCCGTCACTGGCTCAGGGGAAGGGGGCTGGCACAGGTCGACACCTTGGCTGTTATATAACCTAAGCTCGGTACAACGAGTCGGGCGCTGCAGCCGGGAAATCAGGGGCAGGAGTGAAGTTCGGCACAGCTGGGGCGGTGGGGCAGAAAGGAGTTGTCGCACCTCTTGGTCTTTGGCCAGGGCTTGAGCCGCCTCCTGCAAATCATACAAAAGGCGATCGAGTCCTGTTTTCCATTCCCGATGGATGGCGCTTGTTTGATGGGCCACATTGCTGGCGATGTGTTCGCGATATTGAACCCATAACAGTATGCAGCCAACAGCGACCAGGACCACGGTCATGCCCACCCAGGGGACAAACAGTCGCCGTAACATCGGACGGGGCGGTGATGGAGATCGTTTGCAAGCACCTACCAGAACCGAAACCACACCGATGAGCAGAATCAGCACCAATCCCAGGGGCAAGGACGCCTTGGCCGCAAGATCCCAGTTCCAGAGACCAGTCTCGATATCCATGCCGATCACCGCCAGCACCTTGTCGGTGGTTGCGGAAATGATCGGTGCGTACACCGTGATATAAGGTCGCTGCCGGTTGTTCCCGGTCCGATCAATCCCCTCTTGCCCCTGGACAAAGGCATTGACGAGGGCGGGGGAGTGCACGGGATATTGCGTGCCGGGAGCCACGCCTGCGTTGGGGGAATGCTGCGTGGCTTCAAGAAAGTAAAAATACCCCTGATCGGCTTGGCGGCCAAGGAGAGAGAGGGATCTGCAGAAAGGGTTCGCCGAGCATACCGCACCAAGTTGGTTGTGGAGTCGGACATAGTTGGGGGTGTCCGTGTCCTCGGAAACTCCTTTAAGGCTCGCAACCCTGTCGCTGCTGACAGCCTGTGCGACCAGTTTGACCTGCTGGAGAAGCTCGGCGCCTTTTTCTTTCTCACTGTGAGCCAGAGTCAGCCAGGTCAGTAATGCCCCAGCGGCCAGCGCCACAGCAAGAGCCAAGGCCAATTTGTCTTTGCCCAGCCCAAGGGCTCTCTGTTGCCATGGGGATATCATTGGGGAACTCCCGGAACACAAGCGGCTTTACGTTGCTTCACAACGGAATAGTCCTAGAATTTAAAGGTGTTGACAATGACGAGGAGCTCGTTGGCCAGTCCCTGGAGCTGGATGGCACTGGATTGTACGCTGCCGCTTCCTTGGGAAATATCACTGGATGCCATGTTGACCCCGGCAATATCCTGAGTGATTGTCCCTGAAACTGAGGAGCTTTGATTGACGTTTTCATTCACCTCGCTGATACCCATGGAGGCCTGGGCGATATTGCTGGCAATTTCTTGGGTCGCGGAAGACTGCTCGCCCACAGAAGTCGATATTGTTGTGATAATGGCATTTATTTCATTGATTATATTTGAAATTTGACTGATCTCTTCGAGGGTCGAATGCGTTGTTCCCTGGATGCCTTCAATCTGTTGTTTGATATCCAGGGTGGCTGCGGCTGTTTGTTTGGCCAACTCCTTGATTTCATTGGCCACGACCGCGAAACCCTTGCCCGCTTCTCCGGCCCGGGCCGCTTCAATGGTGGCGTTGAGTGCGAGCAGGTTGGTTTGTTCCGAAATCTCGGTAATGGTTTCGGTCACCTTGCCAATTGCTTGCGCCGCCTTGCCTAATTCGGTCATTTTTTTCGAAGTGTCTGTGGCCTGGAGCACAGCCTTGGCCGAGATCGTATGGGCCTGTTCCGCATTCTCCGCTATCTGAGTGATGGTGGCCGTCATTTCCTCGGCTGCGCTGGCCACCATGGAGATGTTGGTGGTTGATTGTTCCATGGCCGCGGCAACACTGTTCAGATTGGCGCTCATTTCTTCGGCTGCGGTTGCAACGTTATCGGCGCGATCTGAGGTGTCTTGCGCGTTTTGGGACAGCGCTGTCGAAACAGTTGATAGATCCCCCGCGGAGTTGCTGACCAAATGGGTGTTGTCATTGATTTGTCGGATAATGTGCTGCAGCTTTTCGATAAAGACATTGAACCAGTGGGAGAGTTCGCCAACCTCGTCCTTGGAGGTTATGGCCAGGCGCATGGTCAGATCTCCTTCTCCCTGAGCAATGTCCTTCAGGCCCCGTACGGCGTTGTTGATCGGTCGGACAATGGTTCCAGCGGCCCAGAAAATAATGGAGCAGGTCACAAGAATGGCGCCGACACTGATCATGATGATTTTGTTGCGCAATGAAACAGAACTGGCAAGGAACTCATCGGCATTTTGGGTCGCGGCGACACTCCAGTGCTTTGATTTGATGGGGGCAAAACCTGCAACCTTGTCCATCCCCTTGTAGATATAGGCTTCAGCGCCATCCTGGCTTGCAAGCATGGCCTTGGTAATGGTGTCCATGCCGGGCAGGGTGTGAAGATCAAGTGTAAGAATGTTCTTTTCATCCGGATGTGCAATGATGGTCCCCGAGGAATTGATCATGAAACAATAGCCGGTTGATCCGATCTTTTTGTTGGATATGAGGTCGGTCAGGGCTTTAACCTTGAGCATCGCAGCAAAAACGCCGAGGAAGGTGTTGTTGTCGCCAAAAACCGGGCTGCAGATCAACATGGTGAGCTGGTTGCTCCTCGGAGAGCGTTCGATCTCGCCGCTCACCGTTTGATGGGAGTTCTGGGCCAAGGTGAACAGGGGATGCTCGGCAATATTGCGCTGCTGAAATTCTTCCCCCGCCTCTGCGGCTTCGGCATATATCGTCCCATTCGCATCGGCAAGGAAAATGCCTGTATAAAAGTTGTTGAGTTTTTGAAAACGTTTTTTGAGATCGGCATTGATACCTGCGATGTTCTGTTCCGCACCCGCAAGGCCTTTGTTCCTGATATTTTCAGCGGCGATTTTGACCTGGGTGCGGCCCGCAAAGGCACTGGCAAATTTGAGTTCTCCTTCATAGGTCGCGATGATCTCGGTTGCGGCACCGGTGGCGATGGAATGCGCATTGGCCTTACTGAGTTCGGTTGCAACTTGTGCTGAGTTTGTTGTCGATACATAGCCGGAAAGACATAACGGAATAAGGACGACCAGAATGCCGCCGACAATAAGACGGAATCGAATGGATGACAGGTTCATGGGGCAATTCTCCTTTGTTGCCAAGCCTAACTGTGAAATGGGGTGATTTTACGATTCCCCCCGTGAGGGAGGGGCGGTATGTTTGAGCGGTGGATGTTGTTGCATCATGTTTTCGATTTCGGTAACGAGCTGTTGCAGCGAAAACGGTTTCTCCAGAAAACCATCACACCGGAGGCGCAAGGCCTCAATCACCAGTGTTGTTTCCGCATAGGCGGTCATGAGCAGAACCGGGAGATGGGGAAATGATTTTCGCAATATCGCAAGAAATTCCAGGCCGTTCATTCCCGGCATGAAATAGTCGGTCACCACCAAATCAATTTCCTGTCCCTTGCCATTCAAGCACAGGTATTCCAACGCCAGTTCCGCACAGTGTGCCGTGATCACCTGGTGTCCCAAGTTTTGCAACCCAATTTGGATTGATTTGACCAACATCATCTCGTCATCCACGATCAGTATGTTCATGTGGTTTGTGTGGGCTCATGCGAGCTGTAGAGAATGAAAAGTATTGATTGATGCCGGACTCTGAAAACGGCTTTGGCTGATTGTATGGTCAACCAGAAGGATCAGTGCAATTCCTTAGAGCAAAGTGCGTGCCAGGGGCTTGAGGGGAGGGGATTGGGTGCTATCTCTTTGGAATGTTATGGGGAATTCAACGGGAAAGGGTCGAGTGCATGCTCGTGGGGGCCAGCAAGAAGCCGAACTTTTTGGTAGGGTATTTATTTATTGGTGTAATTTCATGATATTTGCGACTATGCCATATTGGCATAGTTGTCGATTTTGGCAGAGTTTGGCAATGATCTATGCTCCGTATGCCTCCAGTTTTCGGCGCAGGGTATTCACGCCGATTTGCAGCAGGCGAGCGGTTTGCACCTTGTTGCCCTGCGTTGCGTGGAACGCCCTGAGGATATGTTCACGTTCCACCGTGGCCAGGGGGGCAATCTCTGTTGGCGTGTGGGGGATTGGCGCGGTTCGGCGCTCATACGCGACCGCATTGAGGACATAATCCGGGAGGTGATGAATCGAAATCGGAAAGCCTTTTGCCAGGTTGGCCGCATACTGCACAATTGACTTGAGTTCCCTGATATTTCCTGGATACTCGTACCGATGCAGCAGATCGAGGGTGCTGTCCTCAATATCTAGAGGGTGCTGTTGCCCCAGATATTGGCGGAGAAAGGTTGTCACCAGCAGTGAAATGTCTTCTTTTCGTTGGCGAAGCGGTGGCAGGGCAAGCCAGGCACCGCACAAGCGATAAAAGAGATCTTTGCGGAAGAGCCCCTGTTCCTGCAAAGGACAGAGCTCTGCATTGGTTGCCGCAACAAAACGAACGTCCGCTCCCCGTGGTCGGCTGGTGCCGATTTTGAAATATTCGCCCTCTTGCAGGACCCGAAGAAGTTTCCCCTGTAAATCCAAGGGGAGGCTGCCGATTTCATCGAGAAACATGGTGCCTTGCGAGGCTGTTTCCAGCAGCCCGCAGCGATCCTGGACCGCGCCGGTAAAAGCGCCCTTGGTGTGGCCGTAAAATTCGGATTCGAACAGGGAAGGGGAAAGCGCACTCATGTTGACGGGAATAAAAGGAGACCGGGCCCGTGAGCTGGCCTTGTGAATGGCCTGGGCAAGCAATTCTTTGCCCGTACCCGTTTCGCCGGTGATGAGGATGGGCATCATGCTGGCAGCATGCAATTCCGCCTCCTTCAGAAGACGAAACATGGATGAAGACTGGGTGACGATTTGCGAAAACGCCTCAGGATTGTCCAGATCCGGTGGTGAGTTCTGCTTGCCTAATCTGTGAATTTCGAGCAGGTTTTTCCGTTCGATGGCTTTGGAAAGAACAGCCAGCAGCTCTTCAAGGGCGAAGGGTTTCAGCCGATAGTCAAAGGCACCTTCCTTCATGCACTGGACCGCGACACTCGTCTCGTCGGCAGCCGTTGCCATGATGCACTCGGTTGATGGGCTTATTTGCTTGATATTTTTAAGGAGCTCTATGCCACTCATCTCCTGCATAGTGATGTCGAGAACAGCGATATCCACAGGTTCTCCCTGTTGGATCAGGGCCAGAGCCTTCCGTGGATCCTGCACAGCGCGAACATGGCGAAAACCGCTGATCAGAAGCCCGCGCACCAGACTGTCGAGGAAATCCTGTTCATCGTCCACCAGAAGGATATGAGAAAGCATCAGAGCACCCCGCTGTCATTGTTTGGTGAGGATATTTTTAAAAAAATCTGAAAGACGCTGCCCTTACCAATTTCGCTCCTGACCTCAATCCGCCCCCCCAATTCAGTAATGAGCCTGTGGCAGATCGACAGACCGAGGCCCGTTCCCTCGCCTGCCGCCTTGGTGGTGAAAAAGGGATCGAAAATCCTGCGCCGGGTTTGTTGATCCATGCCGCATCCGTTGTCTTCAACGGCGATCACGATTTCATCCCGGTGCTCCTCTGCAGTGGCAAGCCGAAGGTGGATTTGGGGCTGCTCCTTGTCCATGGCCTGGGCGGCGTTGATCAGGAGGTTGACCACAATCTGTTCCAGGGCCAGGGGGTCACTGTGAACAGGGGGCAAGCCCTCGCTCAGGTCGACTGTAAACTGTTTGACGTTTTTTTTGATCTTTCCCTGGCAGATGGTGATCGCCTTTTCGACAAGGTGTTTGATATCGACAAGCCGCTTTTCGCCTTGCCCTCGTTCGCGGACGAATTCACGCAGATTGCTTACGATTTGGTTGATTCGCGTGGAGCCATGCTCGATGTTGTTGAGCAAGGTGAAACAATCTTCGCGAAAATCCTGATAGGGTCGATGGAACACCTCCAGTTCCGGGCGGGATGCCGCGTACTCGTCGACAATGGGCAGGAGGAAATGAAGATAGGAACGGAGGATTGGCGTGTTGAAAAAAATGAAATTATTGGGATTGTTGATTTCGTGGGCAATACCGGCAACCAACAACCCCAATGATGCCAGCTTTTCGCGCTGGATGAGTTGGCGGTCGATTCTTCGTGCCTCGGTGATGTCGAAAATACGGACAATATAGGCTTCCGGCTGGCCCTGGGGATTTTTCACCGCGTCGACCACCACCTGTTCCAGACGCGATGGATCCATTGCTCCCTGGCGTTCAAATGTTCCAGAAGAGCCTTGCAGGGCAAAAAACGGATGCTCACACGTTTTACAAGGCGTAATTCTGCCTTTGAAGGCCTCGTAGCATCGTTTGCCCAGGGCCTCCTCATAGCTGTTGAGTCCGTAATATTCCTTCGCCGCTTTGTTGAGCCGCAACACCTGCAGGGTGCTATCGAAGAGAATCAGGGGGTCAGGCATACCGTCAATGGCCATAGTCAGGGTTGCCTGACTGTGAAAGAGCTGCTGCTCCGCCAGTTTTCGTGCCGTAATATCGATGATCACGCCGTCATAGGAGACGAGCTCGTTGGAAGCGTTGAATTGAGGGATCAGGGTGTCGCTGACCCAGATGACGCGGCCATCCTTTCGGAGGATTCGATATTCGGCGGTGGCTGGTTTGTTGGTCTCCTGGATAATTTTGATATTTTCTATAATGAGATGACGATCTTCAGCAATGACGATCCTCATCCACAGTTCCGTATCTGCCGCATACTCGTCGGCTGAATACCCTGTCACCCGGGAGCATGCGGCATTTCGGGTGATGTTCATCGCCTTGCCATCCTTCAGGTGCACGGTATAGATACAGTCGCTGAGTCCCTCGGTAATGCGACGGTAGCGTTCCTCGTTTTCGCGAAGGACTCGTTCAATCCTTCGGCGTTCTTCCATCTCCCGCTGTAAGGCCGCATTGGCCTGCATCAATTCCAGGGTTCGGGTTTCGACGGTCTGTTCCAGGTGCTCATTGGCCTGTTGCAGCGATTCTTCGATGCGGATACGGTCGGTGATGTCAATATGAATCCCATACATGATGAATGGTTCACCGTCAGACATCCTACGGATAATCCGGCCTGAGGAATATATCCAAACCCAATGGCCATGTTTGTGGCGTAAACGGAACTCATGCGTAAAGTCGGGTGATTGTCCCAAGATGTGCTTTTCCAATAGGGCAACAGCGTATTGCTCATCGTCGGGATGGATGCGTCGTCGCCAAGTCGAGGCACTGAGGGGCGATAATTCTGCAAGCGTGTATCCCAACATGTTGGCCCATTGATGGTTGATTACCAGATCACCGGTCTGAACATTCCACTCCCAGGTTCCGATACGGGTGGCCTCCACGATACTTTCCAGCCGCTTATGTGCATCGAAAATGGACTGTTCCACCTTTTTGCGCTCGCTGATGTCACTTATGCTCCCGATTCGAGAGAGCAGAGCTCCGGTGGAGTCGCACAAGAGGGTGAACCGATCCATCAAGTGGATATAGTGACCGCATGCATGTCTGAAGCGATATTCTATGTGCTGAATGAAATCCGTCGAGGATGCGGTTGGTGCCAGTTTGATCGTCTGCACCCTCTCTTGGTCGTCGGGATGAATGAGGTCGTGAATATCCTCTTCAGACCAACCGCGGATCACATCTTGTGAATATCCGGAAAATCGGCTGAACGCCGGACTAATGTATTCAAAGAAATTTTTCTGTAAGTTGCGCTTGTACACCGCTTCTTGGGTGTTTTCCAGCAGCTCCCGGAACCTTGCCTCATTTCTGCGCAACGCCGACTCGATCTGGCTCCGCTCGGTGATATCATGGACAATGGAGGAGAGGACTTCTTTCCCTGCAAACATGATTTTCGAACTGAAGACCTCAACCATCTTTTTTGAGCCATCGGCTGTCCGATGCACGAACTCGAATCTATTGCATTCGGCGGAGGCGGCCTTATCCATTGCAGCCCGTACCTGTTTTGGAGGAAGGGTATTGATGTCGTGGATGTGCATTTGCCGTAATTCTGCAAGTGGCCAACCGTAAAAGATGGCGGCATCGGTACTTGCTTCCAGAATCCTGCCGCTCTCTAATTCAATGAGCAGTCGGATTAACGGCAATTCAGGCAGTGGTTGGCAAGGGTGTTCCATACCTGTCTCATCGGTTACGCAATGATCTCAGCTGCTGGTCACGAGGTGTCCCTGTTGAGGGAACACCGACTTCTGCACTTCAAGAAAACAGACGAACAGGGGGACGGGCAAATTTGTCGTTCCCGTAAAAGCCTCGTGAACGACGTTTCGATCTTCGTAAGTAGCTGATTTTACGACGAGTGACATTCAGGCTTTTGACTTTTTACGAAGCCATCAAATTTCAGAAAACGAAAAGATGATTGCCTCGAATACAAGTCGAGCAACAACAGATGAGGCATTGCCACAAATTGAAAGGTCGACTCTCGAAACGTTGTTTGTGAGAGGCTGTATAAGGAGGACCAAAAACGTCGAACAACAGTCTCTCGAGGTCAAGAATTGTGGCTACAAAAACGCATTATTCAATATCCTATCACAGGGAGGGCGTCAACTCCTGTCATTCTTCATGGATACCGTGATTAAACTTATTTTCTTAATTTCCCGCAGGAAAAACATTGAATTGTGCGGGCCGTCATTCCTCTGGAGCCGTTGTCTTCAATGGAGTTTGCTCTGTTGCAGGGGAACTTATTCAGGAATAAAAACCTGTTTTATTCGGAAGGCGATTTTGTTATGCTCAGTTCTTTCACTTTTGGTGTGATCCTTCATAAATCGTCGAAGAACACAGTCCGTAAATTATACCGGAGAGGAACATGTCTGTACCTATGACATCCCACTACCAGGTTGCTCAAGTTGGTTGTTCCCCCAAGACGGGGCATGGAGATCAGCTTCATAAAGTGGTTACCGAGAGAGCTCAATGGTTCATCTGTGACTGTGTTCCGGTGGTGCAGGCATGCTGAGAAGAGCCAAAGTACTCCTGCCCGGCGAGCGTGCCCGCATGATCCTCATTGCCGCTTTTATCGGGGTGATGTCGGGTCTGGCCATCATCGCCTTTCGGGAGTCGGTTGATCTGGTGCATAGAATTGTTCTCGTTTGGGGCTACAATATTCTCGAGATCGGCAGAGGCGGCTGGCGCACCCTGTTGCTGCCGATCTTGCCCATGTTCGGTGCGGCCATGCTCATTCCCCTTTCCCTGGCCTTTCCGGGAAAGGTCAACGGCTACGGCTTCAACAACTTCCTGCGCCGGGTCAACCTGGAAAACGGGGTGATCCGCGCCCGCAACATCTTCATCAAGATCGTCGCCACAGCGCTCACCATCGGTTCGGGCAACTCCGCCGGTGTCGAGGGACCGATCGCCCAGATCGGTGGTGCACTCGGCTCGCAGGTGGGGCAGCGCTTTCGGGTTTCCGGCAAGCGGATGAAGGTCTATATTGCCGCCGGTTGTGCCGGAGGTATCGCCGGTATCTTCAATGCGCCGCTGGCGGGCATGTTCTTCGCCGCGGAGATCGTGCTGCTGGGCACCTACGAGATATCCTC
This sequence comes from uncultured Desulfobulbus sp., assembly GCF_963665445.1. Taxonomy (GTDB): domain Bacteria; phylum Desulfobacterota; class Desulfobulbia; order Desulfobulbales; family Desulfobulbaceae; genus Desulfobulbus. Next base: position 264,745 of record NZ_OY762276.1, read on the forward strand.
CTTCTCCGCCCTGGTTATTTCCTCGGCCCTGTCGACGGTGGTTTCCCGTGCCTATTACGGCGAAATCCCTGCTTTTCCAATTCCGGCCTATTCCATTGTCAATCCCTTTGTCGAGCTGCCGCTCTATACCCTGATGGCGATCATCGTCGGCGTGACCGCGGTGATGCATATCCATTTCTTCTACGCCATCCGTGATCTGTTTCGAAAAATTCCCCTGCACCCGCAGATCACGCCGATCTTTGGCGCCTTTCTCGTGGGCTCAATCGGCATCTTTTTCCCCCAGGTCATGGGCAACGGCTACGAGTACATCGAAAAATCGCTCTCCGGCGACACCCTGGTGTGGCGGATGATGGTCCTGGTCTTTCTTAAATCCCTGGCCACCTCGATCACCCTGGGCTCGGGGGGGGCCGGTGGTGTCTTTGCTCCGGCCCTGTTCATCGGCGCGGTGCTCGGCGGCGCATACGGCGGCATCGTCCACCACTTTTTCCCCGCCTACACGGCGACGGCCGGGGCCTACGCCACCGTGGGCATCGGCGCCTTTCTCGCCGCCACCACCCATGCGCCCTTAACCGCGATCTTTCTCCTCTTTGAGATGACCGGCAACTATATGATCATCATTCCGGTCATGCTGACCGCCATTGTCGGCACTGTGACCTCTTCCTGGCTCTACCACGATTCCATGGACACGGTCGATTTCACCCGCGAGGGCATCGATATCCACGAGGGGCGCGAGGTGGCGATCATGAAGTCGATCCGTGTGGGCAAGGCGATCACCGAGGATGTGGATTTTATTTCCGAAACCGCCAATATCAACCATCTGCTGCAACTGTTCCGCTTTGCCCGCAACAGTTTTTATTTTCCGGTGATCAACGCCAAGGGGCTGATGGTGGGGGTGGTGTCGATGCAGGATGTCAAAACCATCCTCCACAGCGAGGAGGAGCGGGTCTGTCACCTGGTGGGCGCGATCTGCACCCGTGACGTGATCATGCTCACCCCGGACACCAACTGCTATGAGGCGATGAAGCTCTTCGACGTCAAGGGCATCGATGAGATCCCGGTGGTGGAAAGCCAGGAGGAACCCTGGGTACTGGGAATGCTCAAACGCCAGGATGTGATTGCCGCCTACAACCACGAGATGCTCAAACGCGGCATCAACGAGAAGGCCGAGTCGATTCGTATGCTCTGTTCAGCCGGTTGACGGGGGCATGAACCCGGACCGGCGGCAGAAGGTTCGTTCACCAATGTACAGGCATTGCCGGAAACGATGCCGTTCCTGCTGCACCCACTGCGGCTCTTCCCCCATATGAGGGCGTTGTGCAGATTTCTCTTTTCTCCTTTGGTTTCAAACACGGACATCCCCAGGCCGACCTGGTCTGGGATGTCCGTTTCCTGCCCAATCCCTACTGGGATGCCGCACTCAAGCCCTACACCGGTCAGGACCCGCGGGTGGCCTGTTATGCCCTGGACAATCACGCCGGCGCGGAGTTCTTTGCCCTGCTTGAACCGCTGCTTGCCTTTTTGGTGCGCCAGTATGTTGATGGTGGCCGCGAAACCCTGACCCTGGCCGTGGGTTGCACCGGCGGCAAGCACCGTTCGGTGGCGGTCGCCGAGCGATTGCTGGGGTTTCTGCGCGACCTGCAGTGCGAGGTCCATCTCTTTCACCGCGATATTGATAAGGAATAGGATGCGCATCAGCTGTTTGCGTCCTATAGTGGCACTATCGGTTCAATGTCATCAATGGAGGATACCATGAAGGAGATGTTGAAGAATGTTGTCTACGCAGGCATCGGTGCCGCGTTTCTCACCAAGGAAAAGGTCGAGGACCTGAGCCGCGATCTGATCGAAAAGGGCAAGATGTCCCAGGAAGAGGGCAAGCAGTTCGTGGACGATCTTATCCGCAAATCGGAAAAGGCCAAGGATCAGCTCGATCTCTGGATCAACAAACGGGTCGAGGATCGCATCAACCAGCTGAACCTGGCCACCAAGGACGAGATCGCCGAACTGCAGCGCAAGATCGAAGAATTGCAGGTGGCCATTAACAGGGGTGACGGGCACTAAGCCGCCTATGTTCAGCATCCGCAAACTGGGGGCGATCGGCCGCACCTACCGCCACCTCAACCGTTACCATCGCATTCTTCGGGTCCTGTTCAAATACGGGTTCAACGACCTGGTGGATCGGCTGCATATCGATCAGTACCTGGAGTCCGGGCTGAAGATGATCAACCGCAAGCCGCGCGAGCAGATCGCGCGGCTTTCCAGTCCTGAGCGGCTGCGGTTGGTGTTCGAGGAGCTCGGCCCGACCTTCATCAAGCTGGGCCAGTTGCTCTCCACCCGGCCCGACCTGATCCCGGCCGATTTTCTCGACGAACTCTCCAAGCTGCAGGATAATATTCCGCCCTTTGCCATAGAGGAGGTGCGGATCATTTTCGAGGAAGAGCTGGGGCGGGCGCCGGAGGAGATCTTTGCCTATTTCGATGTCGAGCCGCTGGCCGCCGCTTCAATCGGCCAGGTGCATCGGGCGCGGATGGATGACGGCTCCGATGTGGTGATCAAGCTGCAGCGGCCGGGGATCGAGAACGTGATCGCGGTCGATCTCGAGATTTTGGCCCATATTGCGGAGCTGATGGAGCAATATCTGGAGGAGGTCCAGGGCCATCAGCCCATGGCCATTGTCCATGAGTTTGCCCGCAGCCTGAGCCGCGAAATCGATTTTTCCATCGAGCTGGCCAATGTTCAGCGTTTTTCCCGTCAGTTTACGGGCAATGCCGCCATTCACGTGCCCGAGGTCTACCCGGAACTGAGCACCGACCGGGTGCTGGTGATGGAGTACATCAAAGGGATCAAATCCTCGCAGATCGGCACCCTCAAGGAGCAGGGGTATGATCTGTCGCTGATTGCCGAACGGGGGGCCAACCTGGTGATGGAGCAGATTTTTGTCCACGGTTTTTTCCACGCCGACCCGCATCCGGGCAATGTCTTCATCCAGCCGGAGAATGTGATCTGCTTCATCGATTTCGGCCAGATGGGGCGGCTGTCGCTCAAGGACCGGGAGGACTTCACCGACCTGGTGCTCGACCTGGTTTCGGGCAACGAACAGCAGATCGTCAGCGGCGTGCTCAAGGTCACGGTCCAGCTGGGCGAGGTGGATCGCGACGCCCTGGCCCAGGACCTGGGCAACTTGATGGACATGTACCTCTATCGTCCCCTGGGCGAGCTGGAAGCGGGCAAGATCCTCCAGGACCTGCTCGATCTCGTCTCGCGCCACAAGCTCTCGTTCAAGCCGAGCCTCTACCTGATGATGAAGGCCCTGAGCACGGTCGAAGGCTTGGGCCTGATGCTCGATCCCAAGCTGGAGCTGATACGCCTGGCCAAGCCGTTTATGCAGCGCATTCGCATGGCCCGGATGAAACCCGGCCGCATCGCCGAGGAAATATCGGCCACCGGCTCCTCCTACCTGACGCTCTTTCGCGAACTCCCCGAGGAGATTCGCTCCATTCTCCAGCAACTGCGCAGTGGCCGCATGCGGCTTGAGTTCGAGCATCGCGGTCTCAAGGCCCTGGGGGCCACCCTGGACCGGGTCTCCAACCGGATCAGTTTTGCCATTGTCCTGGCCGCGCTCATCGTCGGCAGTTCCCTGATCGTGCTCTCCGATATCCCCCCGCGCTGGCATTCCATCCCGGTGATCGGCCTGCTCGGCTTTCTCGTGGCTGGGATCATGGGGTTCTGGCTGCTGCTCTCCATTATCCGTCACGGCCGTCTCTAAACGCGGTCTTTTTGTGGTTGATCATGCGCATTCAAGAATTTGCCGCAGCCTGTGGTCTGAGCGCCCACACGCTTCGTTATTATGAAAAGATCGGCCTCTTGCCCCAGGTGGAGCGCAATGCCGGCAACCATCGCCGTTACAGCGAGCAGGATGTGCAGTGGATCCGTTTTATCCGGCGACTTAAAGACACCAACATGCCCCTGGCGCAGATTCAGCAATACGCCAGGCTGCGTGCGCAGGGCCCGGAAACCCAGGAGGCTCGCATGCAGCTCCTGATCGACCATGCCCAGCGGCTGGAGGAGGCGATAGCCCAGGAGCAGGAGCACCTGCACAATCTGCAGCAAAAAATTCGTTTCTACCGCGATCAGATCGCCAAATAATTCCTCTTGACTTAGAGTTTACTCGAAGTTGTAGATTGCCTTCATCATACATGGGCACGGAAACGGCTGGCTGGGCCAGCGGATGGAACCGTGCCGCAACTAATGGAGAAGGCCATGACCCAACAACACTCTCAACGGTATCAACGCGGCTGGCAACGACTAAGGGAAGTCGACGGCGAGGCCGGGGAACGGGTCCTTGCCGCCCTTGCCGACATCGCCCCGGAGTTCGCAACCTATCTGATCGAATTTCCCTTCGGCGATATCTATTCCCGGCCCGGGCTTGATCTCAAGTCCCGTGAAATCGCTGTGGTCGCCGCCCTGACCGCTCTGGGCAATGCCGCCCCGCAACTCAAGGTCCACATCCATGGAGCGCTCAATGTCGGCTGTTCCCGGGAGGAGGTCCTGGAGGTGATCATGCAGATGGCGGTCTATGCCGGATTCCCGGCCGCCCTCAACGGCATCTTTGCCGCCAAGGAGGTCTTTGCCGAGCGCCCACACGAGGTATGAGGCGGGACATTCAGGGGTGGCCTGATGGTCGTCCCTGGGTTCAGGAGCGCAGCCTGAAGGCGTTTTTGTAACCGTGTTATAACAGGGCATCCCTTGAGCAGTGCTTGACTTTTGCTAGCCGAGGTTCATATAATCGAAATAATTTGATTTTTGATGGAATTCTGCGTGCGGTCAGCCACTTGTTCAAGGAGGCCCATGGGCATGAGCGAGCAGTGTTTAGCTCCCCAAACCTTTCGCTATCAGCAGTTCGATGATCCGGCGGGCCTGCTTGCCTGCAAACAGGCCCGGAAACTGCGCATCTCTCTTTGCATTCCAACACTCAACGAGGAGGCGACCATTGCCCAGGTGGTGGCGCGACTGCGTCCCCTGCGCGATGAGATGCATCTGGTGGATGAGTTGGCGGTGATGGACTCCGGCTCCACGGATCAAACCCGCAGACTGGCCAAGGCGGCAGGTGCGGAGGTGTATCTGGCCAGTGAAATTTTGCCCGAAGTGGGCGGGCTCACCGGGAAAGGAGAGAACCTGTGGAAGGCCCTCTATCAACTTGATGGCGATATTCTCGTTTTCATCGATGGTGATATCACCAACCTGCATCGAGGCTTTGTCACCGGCCTTATTGGTCCCCTGTTGGCCGATGATTCCATCGGCTATGTCAAAGGCTTTTACGCGCGTCCTTCCCTGGGGGAAACTGTAGACAGCCAAGGACAGGAGGATGACGGCGGACGCCTGACCGAGATTCTTGTTCGGCCGCTGCTGGCCCTCTTCTTTCCGCATCTGCGAGGTTTTGTTCAGCCGCTTGCCGGGGAGTATGCGGCCCGGAGGTCGCTCTTGGAGCAGTTGTTTTTTCCGAGTGGCTATGGGGTGGAACTGGCCCATCTGCTTGATGTGGCCGCCGACCATGGGCTGCAGCTCTTTGCCCAGACGGATTTGGGGAGGCGTTGTCATCGCCATCGAAGCAACCGTCAACTGGGGCAAGCGGCCTACGGGCTCCTGCAGGTGGTTCAGCGGCGGCTGCAGCGACAAGGGGTAATGCTTCGCCAGCAGGCAGAGCTGGCTCCGCTGGTTCAGTTTGTCTGTCACCAGGGAGACTGCCATGCAGAGGTCTTGTCACGGCCGGAAATTGAACGACCGCCCATCATCGGGCTGCCACAGTATCGCAGGCACCATGTATGGGCAGCGACTGATTTCGTGGAAGGGACGAACATGGCTGTGGTGGAGGAGTGATTGATGCGCGTTGCCCAGGTTCATTATCATCTGCAGCACGGCGGCGTGACCCGCATAGTCTGCCATGTGCAGAAAGCCCTTGCCGAACGCGGTATCACCAACATGGTGCTCACCGGCAAGGCGCCCGTATTTCAGTTCAACGGCACCTACCGTGTTGTCTCCGGCCTGCTGTACGAGGCCGACCGGCCGCAGATCACGGCGAAGGAGTTGGTGGCGCAGATGCGGCGGGAGGCCACCGAGGCCCTCGGCGGCCCGCCGGATCTCTGGCAAATCCACAACCACAGCCTGGGCAAGAGTCTCATCTTGCCGCTTGCCCTGAGGGAGATGGCGGACGAGGGTGAACACCTGCTCTTCCACATCCACGATTTTGCCGAAGATGGGCGGCCCGCCAACTACCGGGCCATGCTGCGGCAGATGGCCGGAGGCCGAGGGGAGCAGCTTGCGAGGGTGCTCTATCCCAGGGGCGAGCACATCCATTACGCGGTGCTCAACAACCGCGATTATGCCTTTTTGCGGGAAGCGGGACTTGATGCCCCTCAGCTCCACCTTCTCCCTAACCCTGTGGACCTGGGGCAGACAACCCAGGAGGAGCCGGTTTCTGCCGGCAAACCGCCGATGTGGCTCTATCCCACCCGGGCTATCCGCCGCAAAAATCTGGGCGAGTTTTTGCTCTGGTCGGCCCTGGCCGCCGAAGATGCCTGGTTCACCACCACCTCGGCCCCGGAAAATCCCCTTGAGCAACCCCGTTATCAGCGCTGGAAGCAGGTGGCGGCGGAACTCGCCTTGCCGGTGCAGTTTGAGATGGTGGGGCCCAACAGGTACGGGTTCATCGACCTGCTGCGCATGGCGGATGTGGCCATGACCACCAGCGTGGCCGAAGGGTTTGGGATGGCCTTTCTCGAACCCTGGACCCTGGGGACGCCGGTCTATGGCCGCAACCTGGCCGAGATCACCACCCAGTTTTGCGATGACGGCCTTGATTTGGCGGCGTGTTACCAGCGGCTTGAGGTACCGCTTGCATGGCTGGGAGAGGGGCAGGTACGTCAGGCAGCGGAGCAGGGATTGACCCGTAACCTCGCCGCCTATGGCAGGCAGCCCCGCCCAGGTGATGTGGAGCGGACGCTAGCCGCCTGGATACACAACGGGCGGATAGATTTCGGCCGCCTGGATGAACCCATGCAGGAGAGGGTGTTGCAGCAGGTGGTGGGACGGCAGGCCCAGGGCGATGTGCTCAATCCCCCATGTCTGCCCGAGCCGGGAGCCTTGGCGGGGCCGCTTGCGGCAAACAGGCGCACGCTCCAGCAGCAGTATTCGCTCAGCCGCTATGGCGAGAAGCTGGAACGGATCTACACCCAGGTGGCGCAATCCCCGACCATGCCCTGCGACCAACTTGACGGCGAGGTTCTCCTGGATCGGTTCTTGGCTCCCGAGCGCTTGCATCTTTTGCGGGTGGATTGATCGGTCGTGGAAACTTACATCCGCTGCAGACAGAGAACGGTCAGCACGGCATAGAGGGCCAGCCAGAATCCGATGACGACAAAGCTCCACCGACGGCCTTTGGGGGCCTGCGGCAGCCAGAACAGGAGCAGCAACGGCAGGAGCGGGGTGAGGACGCCGGCGACAAAGGGCGTCCAGTAACGAAGCAGCTCCTGCAGACCGAGAAAAAACCAGGGCCCGGCAATGAACAGCAGGCCGAACCGGGCGGGCTCCACCGGCGCGGGCACGAGCACCGAAAGACCGACTGTCGCCAGCACCAGCAGGAGATGGTTGCGCCACCGGGCGGTGTAGCGCCGCAGATGGGGCCAGGCCGCTATTCCTCCCAGAACCACCAGGCCGATCACATGGTGGGCGTACACTTTCCTTAGGCCGCTGTCGGCCAGATCAAAAAACAGTTCGTTGATCTGATGACCGATCAGGGGAATGGAAAGGCAGATATGCTCGGCAATGGCCCCGGCCGCCTCCCCGGTGGCATCTCCCCGCAGAACATAGCCGGTAAAGAGCAGCAGCAGGCCGCTTGGCAGGGTGGCGCAGAGGCGGATCCAGGCACTGCGGCTGTAGGTGGCCTCGTTCTTCCACAGCACGACCGCCAGATGCATCAACAGCAGCAGAAAAAAAGCCTGGCTGGAGAAGTAGTGCAACGCTCGCCAGAAGGAGCCGTAGGGGGCCACCAGTTCGATGGTCGAGGTCGAATACCATGCCTCGGCGGGATCGTACTGCAGGGCCAGGACAATCCCCGAGATGATGGAGAGAAAGAGGCTGATCAGCGAGGCGCCCCCCCAGCGATGGTCGCGTATCCAGGGGAGAGGATTGCATTTTTTCAGGAGATCGGTCCAGGCCATCAGAGATGCACCACGTAGGCAATAACCCGGCCCTCGGCATCCTTTTTCAGGCTCACCTCGTAGCTGGGCAGGTTTTTTTCCGCCGGTCCGCTGATGCGGATGCCACGGGAGGTGAAGCGGCTTTGATGGCAGGGGCATTCAATCAGCTGATGGTCCTGCTGATAGTTGACCCGGCAACCGAGATGGGTGCAGATACGCGAGACTGCATAGGGCTTTTCCGGCTCCTCTCCGGCAAAGAGGAGAAAGTCGTGGTGGATGTGGACTCCGCTCAAGGGGAGCGGCGCCGCCACCTCGACCAGCCGGGGTTTGGGCGGGATGCGGTGGCCGGTAAAACGCAGCAGGGGATAGACAAAGGCCGCGGCCATGGCGGCTCCGAGCCACTGCAGCCCTCGCAGCAGCACTTGCCGTCGGCCATCGGTGTTTGGTGGTCCACCGTTTTGGGCGTTTTTCTCCGGAGGCATCAGGCAAATTTTTCCTTCAAGGCCCGTTCGACGTGCCTGGGCACCAGGCCGCTGATATTGCCCTGGCAACGGGCCGCGTTTTTGATGCCGCTGGAGCTGATATAGATCCAGCGAAAACCGGTCATGAGAAAGATGGTTTCCACACTACGCTCCAAACGTCGGTTCATCAGTGCGAGCTGAAATTCGTAGTCGAAATCGGAGATTGCCCGCAGGCCGCGAATGATGGTGCTCGCCTTGTTGGCAATGGCGTATTCAACAATCAACCCCTCGGTAAAACCGACTTCAACCCGATCTTCCTGCCCTTGGAAGCACTCGCGAATCATCTCGCATCGACGTTCCAAAGAAAAGAGCGGAGTCTTCTGCACGTTGATCGCAACGGTGACGATGATCTTGTCAAAAATTTCCAGGCCGCGCTTGATGATGTCGATATGACCAAAGGTAATCGGGTCAAAGGTGCCGGGGTAGATGGCGACTCGTTGTTTGCTGTGGTGTTGGTTGTCTGATGTGGATAAGGGGCTTTCGCTCATAAATACAGTCGTTGTTTCCGCAGACGTGCGGGAACAACACTCCTTGTGTGTTGAAAGATGCTCCAGCAGGCAAAAAGGGCCGCCGTCGGTGAGCGCTTCGCGGCGCTTACCTGCTTTCGGCCAGCTGATAGAACCAGAGGCCGGTTTCCCCGTAACGGCGATGGTCGATGAGTTCGAGTGAACCGATATGTTCGGGGAGTTCCACCTGGAACTGTTCTTCCGCCACCACCAGTCCCCCGGGGGCAAGAAGACCATCCCGGTCGATGATCCTCAGCAGTCTGAGGGCCAGGTCTTTACGGTAGGGGGGATCCATGAAAATCAGATCGAAGCGGCGTTCCGGGGGCAGGTGACGCAGTGTTGGCCGCAGGCTCTCGGTGGCGGCCAGGTTGATGCGGTCAAAGGCGACCTTGGGCGTGGCAATGGTGGCGCGCAGGTTGGCCTGGATCAGGTGGCCCGCCTCAAGACTCCGATCGATAAACAGGGCGAATTCCGCTCCCCGGCTCAGGGACTCGATGCCGATTGCACCGGTCCCGGCAAAGCAGTCCAGCACGAGGGCACCCTGCAGACGCGGGCCGAGAATATTGAACAGCGCCTCGCGGACCCGGTCGCAGGTGGGACGTATCTGATTGGTTTTCGGGGCAAGCAGTTTGCGCCCCCGAGCGCTGCCGCCGGTGATACGCACAGTCGATGACCAGAAACAAAAAGGTGGCGGTTACTCAGGCAGCTTGTCCTGATTGACCGGTTGCGGCTTCTTGCGGTGCGAGCGTTTGCGGAGCGCAATCACCAGGCCGGAGGCAATGTAAATGAACAGGGCGACGAACAGGGTGATCGGCGGCTCGGTTGCCAGCAGGATCAAAAGGAGGATCAAGCCGATAAAGACCTGAAACCGTTTTTCCCGGGCAATATCCATGTGCTTGAAGCTGAGATACCTGTGGGTGGAGACCATCAGATAGGAGAGCAGATAGACCAGCAGGAGAATGGTTATGTGCTGAACGGTATCCGTGGTTCTGAACACGTGGGTGCTGAACATGACCGAGGTGGCGATCATTCCGGCGGCCGCCGGGCAGGGGAGGCCGGTGAAATCGCTGTGGCCGGCACTGCTCTCGGAGGCGGCATTGTCGATCGCCTGGGCATTGAACCGGGCCAGCCGCAGGGCCGTGGCGGCCACATAGAGGAAGGCGGCCAGCCAGCCGTAGCGGCCATAGGGCGTCAGGGCCCAGAGATAGGCGAGAACGGCGGGGGCAACGCCGAAGGCCACCATGTCGCAGAGCGAGTCCAGTTCCATGCCGAAGGTCGAGGTGGAACCGGTCATGCGGGCAACCCTGCCGTCCAGGGCGTCAAAGACGCTTGCCACCAGGATGGCGATGGCTGCGGCGAAAAAGTGGCCGTTGAACGAGGAGACAATGGAGTAAAAGCCGCTGAACAGGCTGCAGATGGTCAGCATGCAGGGCACGATATACATTCGATTGACAGGTTGCGGTGTGGTTTCCATAGGCACCTGAAAAAGAGAAAAGCCGCCGGGACGACTGTTGATTCATGAGAAAAATGCGGAAACATCCACCTGATCACGCAGGCGAACAGGGAAGTCCTGACGGCGGCAGAATACGGTAGATGAAGGGCTTCGGCAAGGAGATCTTACGCCTGCGGGGCCTCGAGAAAACCAAGCACGGTCTCGCCGGCACGGACGGTCTCGCCGATTTTAACGGTGATGTTGGCCGACAACGGCAGGTAGAGATCCACCCGCGAGCCGAAACGGATCATGCCGAACCGCTCGCCCGCCTCGACCCGGTCGCCTTTTTCCGCGCGGCAGACAATGCGGCGGGCGATCAGGCCGGCAACCTGGACCACGGCATAACGCTGTTGGTCCGGGGTGTTCAGGGTCAGGGCGCAGTACTCGTTGTGCAGGGCAGCCTTGTCCTTGTCCGCCGAATAGAACCTGCCGGGCACCAGGCGAACATGCTCCACCGTGCCGGTGAGCGGGATGCGGTTGACATGGACATTGAACACGTTCATGAAAATCGACACCTTGCGGACCCGTTCCTGAAGAAAACGATCGTCATCGATCTCCTCGATCACAATGACCTTGCCGTCCGCCGGACAGACAATGGCGTCGGCGGCCTCGGGGAGGATGCGCGAGGGATCGCGGAAGAAGTAGGTGCAGAATGCGGTGAGCAGCAGGCAGAGCAGGGCCGGGACGGGCCATTCGAGCAGACTGAAGACCAAGGTCGCAAAACCGCTGAAAAAAATAAAGGGAAAGCCCTCGAGGGCCAGGGGAAGTTCGGTTTTCTGCATGGTTTTCCTGCCAGTGATAAGGCGGAGCCGCGCTCTGCCTGCTCGTTTTACTTTTTCGGAGCACGTACCATGGCAATCTTGCCGGTACGGACGATTTCTTTGATGCCCAGCGGCTTGAGGATATCGATCACCGCCTTCAGCTTGGATTCGGAGCCGGTGATTTCCAGGGCATAGGAGTTGGGACTGACATCCACCACCTTGCCACGGAAGATATCGATGATGCGCAATACCTCGGCGCGGGTGGAGGCCTCGGCCTTGACCCGGATCAGTGCCATTTCCCGCTCGACGAACTCACCCTCGCTGACATCGTTGACGGTGATGACATCGATCAGTTTGTGCAGCTGCTTGGTGATCTGCTCGATGATCGAGGCCTCGCCGTTGGTGACGACGGTCAGGCAGGAGACCTCTGGGTCGTAGGTCTCGGCCACGCAAAGGCTTTCGATGTTGAAGCAGCGGCCGGAAAAGAGGCCGGTGACCCGGGAGAGTGCACCGGGCCGGTTGCGCAGTAAGACGGTCAGGGTATGTTTCATGGTCGTTATCCTGTTGGACGAATATCTGGTATCGATTCGGCCTGTGGGCCGATTGTAGTTGCGTTCAGCTTAGGGGTGCTTGAATTCAGCGTAGTGCCTGTCCAGAAATGAGTATTTTGGTTCAAGTTCAAGGCATGCGCACAATTTTACCGCAGGCATATACAGAATATTCCGAGGATAAAATTTTAAACATAACGCCGAAATTGGGCAAAAAGACCGTTTCTGGATGGTCACTAAACCAGGAGCATCTCCGTCGTCGCCTTACCCGCCGGGACCATGGGGAACACGCCCTCTTCACGGCTGATGGCAAAGTCCATGATCACGATGTTCTTGGTGGAGAGCGCCTCCTTGATCACCGGCTCGACCTCGGCCTTAGTCTTGGCACGCAGGCCGACCGCGCCGTAGGCCGCGGCCAGGGCAACGAAATCCGGAGTGACCTCCATCACGGTTGAGGCATAGTGGCGGTTGTAAAACAGCTCCTGCCACTGACGCACCATGCCCAGATAGTTGTTGTTGAGGATCGCCACCTTGACCGGGGCGCCGCATTCGCGGGCCGTGGCCAGCTCCTGAATGTTCATCTGGATGGATCCGTCACCGGCCACGTCGATGACCGTTGCATCGGGGTAGGCCATCTGCGCACCGATCGCCGCGGGCAGGCCGTAGCCCATGGTGCCCAGACCGCCGGAGGTCAGCAGGCGGCGCGGATGGTTGAACTTGTAGAACTGGGCGGTCCACATCTGGTTCTGGCCGACCTCGGTGGTGATGATCGCATCGCCGCCGGTGAGCCTGTTCAGGGTCTCGATCACGTACTGCGGCTTGATGATGTCGCCCTCTTCGGTATAGGAAAGCGGATGCTTGCTGTCCCACTCCTTGACTTCGTCCACCCAGGGCTGGTGCAGGGCGCTGACCTCGTCGGCCTTGTAGTCCGAGGCCTTGTCCAGCCAGCAGTTCATCGCCTCGAGGGCCTGGCGGCAGTCGGCAACGATGGGGATATCCACCTTGACGTTCTTGGAGATCGAGGTCGGATCGATATCCACATGGATGATCTTGGCGTTCGGGGCAAAGGCGTCGAGCCGTCCGGTGACGCGGTCATCGAAGCGGGAGCCCACCGCGATCAGCACATCGCTCTTGGCCACCGACATGTTGGCCGCATACGAGCCGTGCATGCCGAGCATGCCCAGGGAAAGTGGATCGGTACCGGGGAAGCCACCGAGCCCCATCAGGGTCATGGTGACCGGAATATTGAGTCGCCTCGCCAGTTTGGTCAACTCCTCGTTGCCGTCGGAGAGAATGACGCCGCCGCCCACGTATAGCACTGGCTTCTTGGCCTTGATCATGGCGCGGCAGGCCTTTTCGATCTGGCCGCTGTGCGGTTTGGTGTTGGGCTGGTAGGTCCGCATCTTGACCGATTTTTTCGCGGGATACGGCACCATTGAGGCCATGACATCCTTGGGCAGGTCCACCAGCACCGGGCCGGGCCGGCCGGATGCGGCGAGGTAAAAGGCCTCGCGCAGGGTGTCGACCAACTCATCGGGATCGTTGACCAGGTAGTTGTGCTTGGTGCAGGGGCGGGTGATGCCGACGATGTCCACCTCCTGGAAGGCGTCGTTGCCGATCAGGGCGCGGGGCACCTGGCCGGTGAGGACCACCAGGGGGATGGAGTCGCAGTAGGCGGTGGCGATGGCGGTGACGCCGTTGGTCGCACCGGGACCGGAGGTGAGAATGGCCACGCCCACCTTGCCGCTGACCCGGGCATAGCCGTCGGCCGCGTGCACGGCGCCCTGCTCGTGACGCACCAGGATGTGGCGGATCTCGCTCTTGCACAACTCGTCGTACAGTTCAATGACAGCGCCGCCGGGATAGCCGAAGACGAGATCCACGCCCTCTTCTTGCAGACATTTGATGATGGCCTGTGTCCCAATCGTTTTACTCATAGTCGTCCTTTCTCTGTGATTGAAGTCCGTTTAGGATGTGACGTGTGCGGTTTGCTGGAGATGTGCAATCATGTCCGCCAACCAACCCAAATGTGCTGGCTCCGTCAAAAGCAGAACGCTGAAAATCACCTGGGCGAAATCAGTCCCTGACAAAGCTCGAAACGTCGCTTGCGTGGCTTTGCGGGCAAACGACAGTATTGCCCCTCGGGGTCGGTGTACGACCGGCTTCTCCTGCCGTGTAGACAGTGTACAACAATACTTTTACAAAAGAGTAAAGAATATAGTGGGGTGCCCATGGACTGTCAAGCGGGAAACCCGCTTTGGAGCCCAATTGGCGCAATGGTTTTTTCGGGGAGGAGGGAAGGCGGCGGACCGCCTGGACGCGATCCGCCGGGAGGGGCTTATTTGCTTTCGGGGTTTTCCAGCTGATCGATCAGGTCGCCCACCATTTTGCCCGAGGGCGCAGCGGCCATGGGATGGTATTTAACCAGGATTTTCCACTCGGCAATGGCTGCCTTGCGGTCGTTGAGGCCGGTGAGCAGGACCACGCCCTTGTTGAACCGGGCCTGCTCGTGTTGCGGATTGATTGTGAGCACCTGGTCAAACATTTCGATGGCCTTCTGGTGCTGGTTGTCCTGGTGGTACATCACCCCCAGGTCGGTCATGACATCGAGGTCGCCGGGCTGCAGTTCCAGGGCCTTGGTGTAGGCGGCAATGGCCATCTTGGCCTGGCCGCTGTCAAAGTAGGCGTGGCCGAGCTGGATCCAGGTGGGAACGTCCTTGGGCTTGTCCTGGGAGGCTTTCTCCAGTTGAGCGATGACCTCGGCCATATGCTGGTGCTGATCGTTGACCTGGGCGCTGCTGCCTGCGGGTGCTCGGTACACCGAGTAGGCCACGCCGCCGACAAAACCGATGATCAGCGAGGCGAGAATGGCCAGATACAGGGTTTGTTTCTTGACAGAACCGGTGGTGTCCATCGGTTGCTCTCCCGTTGTTGGGGTTGGCGATGGGGTGCGAGTTGTTGCGGTTGCGACAGCCGCCGAACATAGCATACCCGACCATGATCCGCAATTGATTGCGCTTGTGGGGGGGAAGGTGAACAGGGTCACCCTGTGGTATCGATAGCCGCGTCGAGGCAGACCCGGTGCGTGGTTGGCCCGCAGTTGCCGCAGGTGACCACCTGCAGAACGTGCAAGTGGCGCCCAAGCGCCTGGGCTGCGGCCTCCACCGTGGCCTGGGTTTCCCTGCAGCACCCCTTGGCCTGCATGTCGTAGAAGTGCAATATCCCGCCCGGGCGCAGGGACTGGAGCGCCGCCGGAAGGAGGGCTTCTCCCCCGTACGGGAGTGCCACAAGCATGCGGTCGAATGTCTTTTTCAATACGGGCAGCACTCCGCCGACATCGCCCGCAAGGAACCGGACGTTGCGCAGCTTGCGGTTGGCGCGCAGGTTTGTCAGGGCATACCGATGGGCCACCGGGTTCTTCTCGATGCCGATCACTTCGGCGGCCTGGCTGTGGCGGGCAATGATCAGCGGAAAAGGGCCCACCCCGGAACAGAGCACGCAGACCCGTTCGCCCGGTTGGACCTGCGCCGCGATGCGGGCCCGTTCATGGGCCGAACGCACCGAGTAGTAGACCTGGGCAAGATCCAGATGCAGTACCACCCCGTTCTCCCGGTGCACCGTGGTCAGCCGGCCCTCTCCGGCGATCACCGCCAGCGGCCGGGTACGAAACTCGCCGCCATATTCGCCATCCCGCCTGGCCACCACCCTGATCGAAGGATTGTGCGCAAGGATCAACTCGCCAATGGCGGCAGCATGGGGCGCCGCCTCGGGCGTGATGCCGAGGATGGCGATATCGCCCACCCGGTCAAAGCCGCCGGGAAGGCGTTGGGGATCAATCTGGGGCAAGTGTCGGGCAAGAAGAGCACGGAGTTTCATGCTCAACCATCCAGGGGGCTGCGCACGCCCAAAAGATTTTTTCCGGCTACATGGGTGTAGATCATGGTGGTCTGTAGGTTCGCATGGCCCAGGAGGTCCTGGATGGTGCGAATATCGTAACCGTTCTCCATCAGGTGGGTGGCAAAGCTGTGGCGCAGGCTGTGGACCGAGGCCCTCTTTTGCAGGTCAAGTCTGCGGACCACGGCGCGAAATTTCTTTTGCAGGGTGTTGTCCAGCAGATGATGCCGACGTACCACGCGGGTCCTGGGGTCGGTGGAGACAGAGGGGGCGGGAAAAACCCATTGCCAGACCCATTCGGTGGATGCGTTAGGGAATTTGCGTTCCAGGGCGGTGGGCAGGTACACCCCGTCATAGCCCTGTTGCCTGTCCTCTGCAAAGAGCTGGCGTACCTGTTCCAGGTGGCCTTTGAGATCGTCGGCCACGCTGGCCGGCAGCAGGGTGATCCGGTCTTTGTCTCCCTTGCCGCCCCGGACGGTGATATGGTTTTTGCCGAAATCCAGATCACCCACGCGAAGGCGCAAGCATTCCATGATGCGTAAGCCGCCGCCATAGATCAGGCGGCAGGCCAGGCGGTACGGATCTTCAAGGGCAGCAAAGAAGGCCTTGATCTCCTCCCGGCTGAGAACGACGGGAAGGCGTCTGCGCGGTTTTGCCCGTACCGTATCGGACAGGTTTTCTATGATCGGGCCCTGGCCCAGCACATGGCGATAGAAGAAGAGGAGGGCGTTGAAGGCCTGGTTCTGGGTGGAGGCGGCAACCTGGCGATCAACGGCCAGCTCGGAGAGAAAATGGCGAATATGGGTGCTGGCGCACTGTTCAGGGAGCATTTGGCGGTTTGCCCGATAAAAACGACGCAGCCAGGAAAGGTAGGATTTCTCGGTGCTCAGGGACAGGTGTTTGAGGCGAAGCATGCGGACCATCTCCTCAGCCGCGTTCTTCCAAGCCTGGTCGATATCTGCAGGTGGCCCTTCCACCGGGCGAGCTTGACCGTCGATAAAGTGCTGGTAGAGCTGGAGCGCATCGCGAGCCTGTTTGACCTGCCAGGGCTCCTTGGACCGCTCAAGTTCGCTCAGGTAGGCCTGGGAGGATTGCGGTTCGACCACCTGACCTGAGGTTCGCTGCGCAAAAGCGAGGTAGCCTTTGACCCAGTGTACCATAAATTCGCGCTGTTTTTCAGGGATGGATGGTTTGCTGTGGAGAAAGCGGGAAAAGGCCTGCATAGCAAGGGATAGCGGTTGATTTATTCTTATCATGCATCCTGATATGTATAGATATCATAACAGAAGCAGGAAGTATGGGAAAGGGTAGGTCGGAAAAACAGGAAAATCGCCTTGAGGGTCCAGGGGCGTTTGTGTAATGTTTTTCATGAGTTTTGATTCTGAAGCCCAGGAGAAAAAATGAAACCCTGTTTCAGGGCTGATGGCTGGACAAAGGGGCAAAACAGGAGGGGCGCCTGGCAAAAGGTGCATCCAGATAATAATATAGTTATAAATAAAAATAGAATATTACGATGATAATAGGTCATTTACCACTAGGATATTTGTCTACGAAAATAGTGGGATCAATGTTTAAAAAAAATATTGCAAAAATGAATTTATTCATATTTGCTGGTATATTTGGAAGCATTTTACCAGACTTAGATATGTTCTATTTTTATATTTTCGATCATCGCCAGCACCATCACCATACATACTGGATACATATTCCCATTTATTGGGGTATTATTTTGCTATTTTCTTTTTTAATACTTTATATTTCTAAAAAGTCCTTTTTACCGATCTTAGGTATATTTGGAATGAATGTCTTTTTTCACTTTCTAGCAGATTCCATAGTTGGTGACATATGGTGGCTTTCACCATTTATCGATAAGCCATATTCCTTCTTTACAGTACCAGCGATTTACAAACCATGGTGGCTGAACTTTATTTTTCATTGGTCCTTTTTGCTGGAAATTTTCATCACATTTACTGCGATTTACGTTTTCATTAAATCAAAAAGTATGAGAAATATGGTTATAACCACCGGCTTCACGCGGACCCAGCAAACAACGCGGGTCCGGTGAGCCGGCCGGTGACGCCCCGCTGCGCGCGGCGTCACCGGCCCGAGTTGAGCGTGACCGCTCCCCCGCCTTTGTGGCGGCATGCTTCGGCCTCATTTGGAGCTATGGCCAAGTACTCGGGCATAAAATTCCTTGCACGCTGATTCGCGGCCGCCACCAAGTCGTTGGAGCGGACACTGGTCACTGGCCGAGAAGATGCTGCGCATCATCTCAACCAGTGCCCAGTGCCGCTCAACTCAGGCCGTTAGAAATCAAAAATGAAAACTTGGGATAGAATAATAATTTTATGGGGTTGTTTAGATATTCTTTCCTTAATTGGCTATGGAATAAAAAATATAATAGATAAGAAGATCCCAATCGTTAATGACCTATATCCAGTATTCGACAATTTAAATTCATTTGGAGAAGCAACACTAATATATATCGTTCCAACAATAATATTGATTTTGTATTTATCGTTGGGAGTATCCGGGTACTTTTTAATAAAAAGAAAATACGCTGGGGTAATACTCGGATATATCCAAACACCTTTTAGGCTTTTACTGATTCTACCTCCATCAATTTCAATTTTAATATGGCTTACCAATATTGTTCATCTTGACCCTAGAAATACAATAATAATTTCAATGGCTATTATTTTCACATCAGAACTATTAAAAGTATTTTCATTGTATAAGTGGCAGAAATTAAATATAAATTTTCTAACCAGTCATTCCACTGGACCCGCAAACAGCGCGGGCCAGTGAATTCAACGGTGACGCCCCGCTGCGCGCGGCGTCACCGGCCCGAGTTGAGCGTGACCGCTCCCCCGCCTTTGTGGCGGCAGGCTTTGGCCTTATTTGCAGCTAGGGCCAACGACTCGGGCGTTAATGTTCCTTGCACGCTGATTCGCGGCCGCCACCAAGTCGTTGGAGCGGACACTGGTCACTGGCCGAGAAGATGCTGCGCATCATCTCAACCAGTGCCCAGTGCCGCTCAACTCGGGCCGTTCGGCTTTTTAACTGAAATCGAGAAAATACCATGAACCAGGTTCTTGAAATTGCGGAATCAATGCAGAAAAATGCTTGGGAGATCATTAAAGACACAAATGTTATCGAGATATGGTCTTCGATTGGGGCAACAATTAATTTAGTTGGGTCACTTAAAATGGGGTTGTTGATAAATAATCGGGATATCGATTTTCATATCTATACTACACCATTCAAGCTTTCAGATAGCTTTTCCGCCATATCCAAACTTGCTGAAAACAAACGTATTAAGACAATAAATTATGGTAACTTGCTTGAAGCGGAAGACAAATGCGTTGAGTGGCATGCATTTTATGAGAGCAGAGATGGACATACCTGGCAAATTGATATGATTCACATTTTGAATGAATCTCCCTACGTTGGCTATTTTGAAAAAGTTGCCGAACGAATTTCTGCGGTTTTAACACCAGAGATTAGGGCCAATATTCTCAAGATTAAAAATAGTATCCCGATTGAAAAAAAGGTGATGGGAATCATAGTCTACAAAGCTGTTATTGAAGATGGAATTCAGGATATTGACTCATTTTGGCATTGGAAAGAAGAAAATCCAAACGAAGGCATTATCACATGGATGCCATAAATTATATGGCCGAACAAAAGGCTGAAGACCGACCATACCCGCCCAAAAACGGCGGGTATGGCGGCTTAGCCAAGCGGTGACGCCCCGCTGCGCGCGGCGTCACCGGCCCGAGTTGAGCGTGACCGCTCCCCCGCCTTTGTGGCGGCATGCTTCGGCCTCATTTGGAGCTATGGCCAAGTACTCGGGCATAAAATTCCTTGCACGCTGATTCGCGGCCGCCACCAAGTCGTTGGAGCGGACACTGGTCACTGGCCGAGAAGATGCTGCGCATCATCTCAACCAGTGCCCAGTGCCGCTCAACTCGGGCCGTTCGGCTTAAATATGACTTCATCATCTATAAGTAGAAGAATTAAAAAAAGTATCGAAGCGTTTGGAAAAAAAGACTACGAGGATGCTTTTGTTCAACTTTTTCCCGCTATTGATAAGACAGCCAAGAAAAGAAGGCCAAGAGATGGTGTTGGGGCGAGAATCAAAAGCTTTATTTCTGATGAGGAAAAGATAATTACAGCAGTAGCTACAAACAACATATTAACAAACGTAAATGTAAATGGAATAGATTTCCCGACTGCTCTATATAAATTTGGGAGAACTTCCATTATCCACGAGGGCGAACTTGATGATAGGCTAAAAATTAATGAACAAGGGAATCTACAAATTGGTCATATCTGGAACTTACCTGCATCTTATATAACAGGTTTGATTGTTGCGGTTATTGTTGCTCCTGAAAATTCTGGTGAGAATATTAATGAAAATATCGGTATTAACCTGTTCGGAGAACAGTATAAAGTAAATGATCTATGGGGTAATTTGAATTTGATTCAATCTAAGATTTGTGTAATTTTCGGTAGAAATGACCTGTTCAATTAGTTACCCAACAAAAAAATGAACTGGGACCGGGTGGGAGCGTGCAGTTATTGAACGCTTTCGTTTTTCAATCTTTTTCGTTTACTGGCCGTTTTCGTGGTTCGCCACCCGGCCCGTTATTTTTGCCGGTGACGCCCCGCTGCGCGCGGCGTCACCGGCCCGAGTTGAGCGTGACCGCTCAACTCGGGCCGTTCGGTTTCAAAATAAACTTCACGACAAATCAATATTATGAAAAAGATTAAAAGTGCAATTCTCCGCACTTTGGGTCTCATACTTTTCATTACTATCATTAAGCCTGCATTCATCTCTGTTAAAAGCATGGAGATCATTGAAAATCCACAGGTAGGGGATTTTTACCTTGTAAATCGTAAAAAACTAGAAGCAACGGAATTTGCACAGGACAAAAAACCTATAAAGAGGGCCTCGTCCGCAGAATTTGTGGGTAGCTCTTTGAAAATAAGCCCCAGAACCTGAGCCCCTCCGGAGGTGAGAGGGGTGGGCACCTGCCGCCCCGTCACCCTTGCCACTTTCAGGATGAGCAGGGAGGTTCGTCTCTGTCAAGGCTGTGCGCGCAGCGCGCACCCGCAGGGCTTGGCCTTGATAGAGGCGGACCTCCCTGCTATTGCCAATGTCCTTTTGTGGGGGTTTCATAAAATGCATCCTGCCTTACTTTGCCGGGGGAATGTTTCTTCCAAAAACTCCTCAGCTTAGATCAGACAGGATGCACGTTAAAACTATCTTGAACCGTATTGAAAAACAACCGGGTTTTATCTATGACACTTGCAAATGGCGTGATTCCGGACCGCCGGCATTGGTGATAACGTTGCGGCCCCAGGCCGGCCGCAAACCCATCTGTTCCAAGTGCGGCCAGAGGGGGCCGGGGTACGACACCCTGCGTGTCAGATCTTTTGCCTTTGTGCCCTTGTGGGGCATTCCGGTATTTTTCCTCTATGCTCCACGGCGGCTGCAGTGTCCAACCTGTGGCGTCAAAGTCGAAAAGCTGCCATGGGTTGTAGGAAAGAGCCATCTTACGATCTCTTACGCATGGTTCCTGGCCACATGGTGTAAACGCTTGAGCTGGAAGGAAGTGGCCGAAATCTTTAAAACCAGTTGGGACACGGTCTTCAGGTCGGTGGAAATGGCGGTCAACTGGGGGCTCGCCTATCGTAATATCGATGGGATCACTGCCATTGGCATCGACGAAATCTGCTGGCGCAAACGCAAGGATAAGTTTGTCACCCTGGTGTATCAGCTTGACCAGGGAAAAAGGCGCCTGCTTTGGATCGGCCCCGACAGGACCGCCAAAACTTTCAGAGAGTTTTTCGACTGGCTCGGCACGGCAAGGTCTCGGCAATTGCGGTTTATTTGCAGTGACATGTGGAAACCCTATCTGGCCGTCATTGCCGAAAAAGCAGCGGGCGCCGTCAATATCCTCGACCGGTTTCATATCATGAGTCACATGAGCAAGGCTATCGACGAGGTCAGAGCCGATGAGGCCAAGGAGCTCAAGAAGAAGGGGAAAGAACCCCTCCTTGCAAAGAGCCGTTGGTGCCTCTTAAAACGACCTGAAAATCTGACCGAAAAACAGGTGGACAGGCTCAAGGATCTGCTCGCATGCAACCTCAGAACTATCCGCGCCTACTTGCTCAAGGAAGATTTTCAGCGATTCTGGGGCTACAGTTCACCGGCTTGGGCTGGAAAGTTTCTTGATGCCTGGTGCACAAGAACCATGCGATCCAAAATCAAACCGATGAAGAAGGTTGCCAAAATGTTGAGAGCTCACCGCCCCCTCCTGCTCAACTGGTTTCGTGCAAAAAATACGATTGCCCTGGGTTGTGTGGAGGGCTTTAACAACAAGGCAAAGGTGGTTACCAAGCGATCCTATGGATTTCGCACGTACGATGGGCTGAAAATAGCTTTATATCATGGGCTTGGTGACCTGCCGATACCCCAGGGTGCCCACAGATTCTGCTGAGGAACCTAAAGAGGCATGGAGGTTATCAAATTTTCCAAATATCGAGTGTTACAGAAAATGACATAACCTTGAAAATTAATGGATCCTCTTATAGCCCATACTCATACGCAATTGAAAAGTTGAACAATGGCGTAGCGTATGACCCTGAATATTATAAAGATGGCAAAGAATTCAAAATTCCGAGAAATAAACTAACTAAGTTAAACTTTCTAAACACAATAAAGTCAGCTCACAGGCTTAATGACAACCAGGACACTGTAAAATATAAAATTGCCCTCAGCCAATGCCAAGATAGAAGATATGACAAATCAAAAATAAATATAGATGAAGTAATCAAATCGACATTAGATCCGGAGCAATATGAAAATTTAGCTGACTGCTTTTACAAGGAAAAAAAATACAATCAAGCAGCAACTCTATATATTAAGTCAGCAGAATATAGCCCAACAAAAGCGCGTCCATCCAACATGGCCGGAATTTGCTATGTTCTAATAGGGAGATACCACGACGCAATAACCCATTATTTAAAAGCAATTCAAGCAAACCCTAAATACACATCAACTTATGGAAATCTCGGCAGTGCTTATTCTAAAATTAACGACACAAAGAATGCACTAAAATATTACAGAATCGCCTTACAGGAGAAGAACCCCAGCAAAACCATAATCACAAACTATGTCGAAGCATTATTTATTGAAGGTGAAAATATAAATTTTGGCAAAATCCCAAACAACGATAAGAACCTGCAAGACAAAAATTATCGAATGACAATTGAAATGTTCAAAATACTACAATCATCTCAAAAGGGAGTCGATATATCTAAACAACTTTCAAATTGGAAAAAATTATATAGTGGCACCAAGCTTGATTGGAACTTTGACCAATTAGAAGCTTGGGCGCAAACAGACGAACAAAAAAGAATTATAGAGTCATTTAAATCAATATCCATATGATAAAGAACCGAACGAACAAGGATAAATTGTGCGAGTGAGGCACGAACGAACCACAATCTTATCCGGGGGTGGACAAGCCCGGCCTCACAAAGGAAATAAATATTGTTCTGAAATGTGCTGGAAGCGCTACCAGGATGGTAGCGCTGGGCGCAGGACGTAAGAATGCATTCGCCTGATCAGGCGTTAAAAAATGATGCGCTGTTTCATAAAAAAGAGATCCTCCTGCTCACCTTTTGCTGGTGAATCGGCGCCTCGGCCAGAGGTTAGCCGGGATTGCGGTAGTTGTTTCTAAATCGCACTATGCGCATCGGCTGATTGCAATGTGGACAAGCAAACACAGGTCGGGGACGGGGCGGCTGCGGTCTGATAACGACATGCAGGACCAACTGGACCAGCGTACGGATTTTTTTCGCATTCCCGTGCAGAAATCCATATTCGCGCAGCCGCCTGAACCCGCTTGGCAGAACATGCTGAAGAAGGAGACGAAGAAACTCTTCTCCCTTAAGCGTCCTCTTTTGCGGTGTTCCGGTGGCGCTGTCTTGGTACCTGAACTTCACTTCGCCGTTGGTGTTGGCAACGATATTTTTTTTGCCGATCACACCTCGGTACAAATACCTCGACAAGTATTTCAAGGCAGGTGCGCCGGTGCCCATATGGTCGCAGTGGACAACCCATTTTTTAGGAACATTGCCAGTGATCAGCAAGCCGCGAGCAGTTGCCTGGGCCAGAAACTTGCCACGAAAGGCTTTGGCCAGGGCAACACCGTTGAACAGATATTTTCCCGGCAGCTTTTTCCAGGCCCGGGCCTGTTGATCGAGGCCGCCTCCTGGAATCAGGACGTGGATATGTGGATGAAACTCCAATCTCCTCGAATGGGTGTGCAGGACCATGGTCATACCGATCTCAGCCCCCAGGGATTTTGCGTTGCGGGCAAATGAACGCAGGACTTCGGCAGCACAACGGAACATGAGCGAGTAGACCTCCTTCTGGTGCCCATAGGCCAACGAACGCAGCTGATAGGGCAAGGTAAAGGTCGCCATGAAATAAGGCACAGGTAGAAGTTTTTCCCGTTGTTTATCGATCCAGAGACTGGTCAGGTGGTTTTGACAGCGCGGGCAATGGCGATTGCCGCAGGAAACTGGCCGCCACTGGCCATGATGACAGTCGGGGCGCTGGACGTAGAGTTCTCCTGCGGCAGGCGTCCGACAACGTAGAATCGCATCAAGGGCTTTGTTTTGGTCAGGCAAGAG
Source organism: uncultured Desulfobulbus sp. (assembly GCF_963665445.1). Taxonomy (GTDB): domain Bacteria; phylum Desulfobacterota; class Desulfobulbia; order Desulfobulbales; family Desulfobulbaceae; genus Desulfobulbus. The sequence continues at coordinate 289,371 of NZ_OY762276.1, forward strand.
GGTTTTGCCGAACCTGGCCATGAAGGCGTCGTAATATTGGTGAACGAGAGTGGCCAGATCCATGTCACCTCCCTGTGGGATTGAGTTGCAGCGAGTTGACCAAGGCGTTGATCGTTGCCTGGCTTTCCAGTTCGGTAACATCCGTAAGATGGGTGTAGCGGGCTGTGGTCGTGGGGCTGGCATGCCCCAAGAGTGCCTGGATATGTCGCAGGCTCAGACCGGACTCGAGCAGGTGGGTAGCAAAGCTGTGACGGAGGCTGTGGATCGAGATTTTTTTTAAATTGCGCAGGTCGCGACAACGGCCTTCATGGCTTGCTGGGTGCCGCCGGTATTCATGTGGCTTTTCGCCTGCCGGATCGTTTCCATCGATCCCCGGTAATTGGGAAACAGAAACTTCGGATGTTGGTGTTCACGCCAAAGCAGGCGTAGCGCTGCCAGGGTGCGGTGCGGCAAGGGAACGAGACGATCTTTATGCCCCTTGCCACGGCGGATATGAACTCTCATGTGGCCGGTATCGATATCGCCGACCTGAAGAGACAAGGCCTCTTCCACGCGAAGCCCCATGGAATAGGTCGTGAAGAGAAAAACGCGGTACCGGAGTTCGCGGCAGCCATGAATGATCTTGCCGACCTCATCACGGGTCAGGATATCCGGGATGGTTTTGACGACGGGTGCTTTGACGATGTTGAGCCATTGCCAGTCCGTCTCCAGAACGTGTTTCCAGAAAAACATGAGGCCGAGCCGATCCAGCTTGACGGTGCTCCAGGAGTAGCCCTCGACCATTTTGGCAAAGTACTCTTCCAGCTCTTGCACGCTGAGTTTGTCGGGGCAACGATCGAAATATGAGACCAATCGGCGCACAGCTCGGCCATAAGCATCGATTGTTTTGGCGCTTTTCCCTTGCAGTGCAAGCTTTTGCAGGTGGCGCTCATAGAGGGCCTCGAATCGTTTTAGCTCGGCTTTTTTCATAGTATACTCCTTGCTGTAAGTGGTTGAAAATCAGACTACTTATAGAAGTATACACTGTTTTTTATTCTGCCGCGCAGCGGCTTCGTCCAACCATCGGCTTCACTCGGAGCCCGCAAAAAGCGCGGGTCCGGTGAGCCGCACGGTGATCTCAAAGAACGCGAATCAAAAAAGGAGGTTAAGAATGAAATGGAAAACAGATGAAGGAGGATGGAGCCCTTACCTCGCTGGAGCCCTTTTAGGCCTCCTGGCTATCGCTTCAGTCCTTGCAACCACACAATTCCTCGGCAAGACCAACTATTTAGGAGCGTCCACTACGTTCGTTCGTGCAGCCGGTATTTTGGAGCAAACAATTGCTGCGGATCATGTTGCGTCAAACGAGTATTACACTGAGACAAAGGTTCGTGTTGATTGGCAGTTCATGCTGGTTGTTGGGATTGTTCTGGGTGCCTTTATTTCGTCCACTATGGATAAGAGCTTTCGACTGGAGAGCGTTCCACCCACGTGGGAAGAACGATTTGGCCCATCGATCGGAAAGCGTGCAGTCGGGGCATTTATGGGTGGAGTTGTCGCCATGATCGGCGCTCGCTTGGCCGATGGCTGTCCAAGTGGACATGGCCTCAGTGGAATGATGCAATTGTCAGTAAGTTCATTCGTGGCTTTGATTATGTTTTTTGGTGCAGGTGTTTTGGTTGCTCGAATAGTTTATGGAAGGAGAGCATAATGAATACTGGTCAATGGCTGGGCCTTGTCACAGGTGTATTGTTTGGATTTCTACTCCAGAAAGGTCGTGTTCTTCGCTTCGACAAGCAGGTTGGAGCAATGCTGTTGAAAGACATGACAATATTTAAATTCATGCTTTCGGCAATTCTGGTGGGAATGGTCGGGATACTCCTGCTTTCGCACCTTGGGGTCATTACCTTAAGCCATAAGCCAATGAATGTTGGCGCTGTGTTGCTCGGTGGAGCTTTTTTCGGCGCCGGATGGGCGATCATGGGCTTCTGCCCTGGCACATCACTAGGCGCATTGGGCGAAGGTAGATGGCATGCACTGTTTGCCATAATAGGTATGGTGGCGGGGGCAGCACTCTATGCAGAGCTCTACCCCTTCCTTAAATCAACAGTTCTTGCGTGGAAAGATTTTGGAAAGCTCGGATTACCGGAAGCGTTGGGTATTTCGCAGTGGATAATCGTTCCAATATTTTGGGCAGGGATAATCGCTTTGTTTTTCTTGTTTGAGAAGAAAAAGTTGTAATTCATGATGATTTGATCGAACAAAACGGTGAAGCGGACGGGGTTTTCTCCGCTACTCTCCGAAAACCTCGCCGCTTACCTTGGCGGTGACGCCCCGCTGCGCGCGGCGTCACCGGCCCGAGTTGAGCGTGACCGCTCCTCCGCCTTTGTGGCGGCATGCTTCGGCCTCATTTGGAGCTATGGCCAAGTGCTCGGGCATAAAATTCCTTGCACGCTGATTCGCGGCCGCCACCAAGTCGTTGGAGCGGACACTGGTCACTGGCCGAGAAGATGCTGCGCATCATCTCAACCAGTGCCCAGTGCCGCTCAACTCGGGCCGTTATGCTCTGAAAAACACAAACTAAATTTTGGAATAGCAAAGGGGTATCTATGCATGAATCGATTGAAAAATATGTAGAGAATTTAGATGATAAAACAAAAATACGGTTCATTATTTTGTATAAATTAATACATGATAGTACATTTGAAAGAGTTGAAGAAAAATTATGGGCAAAATTCCCATCATTTTATGTTGGTAAGAATTATGTTCGTATTATTCCATTTAAAGATCATATTAATATTGAAGCAAAATCCGTCATTCAGAATAAAGAATCCCTTGAAGAGTTCAAGATAACTCCCAAAGGTATACTTCAAATTCAGCATATACAAGGCGTTCCGAAAGAAATTCTAAAAAAACATCAAAGAAAGTTTTGAATGAACTTCAAAATTAAGAAAGAAGGTACATTAAAATGGTTAGGCCACGTTTTGACTCAATATAACTGAAAAATTCACCGGATAAACCTGCGATCATTATATTGTGCTGTCAATTTTATCCACTTGTAATTCACACAAACAAATTGAATAATCCAACCAGGAGTTCATATATTCTAGTACCTGGCAGCAACTTGAGCAGAATAAAGCTAATAAATCAGATAATCTTTTTTCAGGGTTAAAAAAATGGCTAATACATTTTCAGAGATAAAATTGTTTCAAGTAAAACCAGATAAACTTGATGAGTTTGAAGAAATAATTAATGTCGCAGCGAAAGAACAGGAAAAACAAACAGGCTCCATTTGTGTCAAATATATGAAAAGGTTTTATACTATGGATGGCTTGATCAAAGAGGGATTACCCCCCAGAGAATTAACAAAAATTGTAAAATGTGTAAGATACTATTCATATTGGGAGTTTGATAATAAAGAAAACTATGGAAAAGCTACTGGGTGGTTTTTTGACAAATACGAGAAAAGCATTATGAAATTACTTATAATGCCATTTGATATAAATTGCGGAAATTCAGTCTACTAATTCAAAACAGGCGACAAGAAAAGAATACTTTTAGGAGAAGCCGCAAGCGGGATCGAATTATAAAGATTATAGAAAAACCGTTAAACAAGTGCTCTATGTTTAAACAGCACAACAATGCAAATTAACTCGGATTCAAATTCCGCTACGATCCATTTGCACCGGTTATTTGCAACGTTATATGCATCCAGTCCGCATCAGTCACAATCATGGGGATTTTTATCTATGAGTATAAAGTCAGGATCATGCCTTTGTGGTGAGGTTACTTTTGAAATAGAAGGTGATTTTGATAATTTTTACCTTTGCCATTGTAGTCGGTGTCGAAAAGATACAGGCTCAGCTCATGGAGCCAATCTTTTTTCTTCTACTGCCAAGTTGAAATGGTTGTCAGGAGTCGATAAGGTAACAAATTTTACATTGCCTTCAACTCAACACAACAAATCGTTTTGCTCAATTTGTGGATCGGCACTTCCAAATATTCAATTGGGAGGTGAACTTCTTGTGGTTCCTGCTGGAAGCCTTGATTGTGATATCCACATCACACCTACCGCTCACATTTTTATTTCGAGCAAAGCAAATTGGGATAAAGATCTTCATAAATTTCCTATGATAGAGACTTTGCCGTAATAAGCATAAAACCACATAACAAAGCTAATTCAGCCGACGCAAAAAACCGCGCGGCTGATTGGCAGCGGTGACGCCCCGCTGCGCGCGGTGTCACCGGCCCGAGTTGAGCGTGACCGCTCCCCCGCCTTTGTGGCGGCATGCTTCGGCCTCATTTGGAGCTATGGCCAAGTACTCGGGCATAAAATTCCTTGCACGCTGATTCGCGGCCGCCACCAAGTCGTTGGAGCGGACACTGGTCACTGGCCGAGAAGATGCTGCGCATCATCTCAACCAGTGCCCAGTGCCGCTCAACTCGGGCCGTTATACTTTATAGGCTTCAAGGAGGGAAAATGGATTTAGATAATATACTCAAAGAATTAGAACAAAAGGGAATTCGCAATGATGAAGCCCAATCAGACAAAGCTCTGAAGTATCTAAACATCACAAGAGATACAGGTGAGTTCCTTCGGGTCATGGTCCTTGCGACTCGTTCCAGTAAAATTTTAGAAGTTGGAACATCAAACGGTTATTCAACCATTTGGTTAGCTTCGTCTATTCCCCCAGATGGGACTGTAACTACAATTGAGTATTCGGAACGTAAAGCAGAAGAGGCTTTATCGAACTTCGAAAGAGCAGGTCTTGCCAATAAAATAGTTTTTTTAAAGGGAGAAGCTCAGGCATTGCTCAAAGACCTCAGCGATCAGTATGATTTGATTTTCCTTGACGCAGACCGTTCAAAATACATGGATATGATAAAAGACATATCACGCCTGCTAAAAATTGGAGGGCTAATTGTTTGTGATAATGCAAGTTCTCACGAATCTGAACTTGCTGATTTTACAACATACCTCAAAACGCAACAGAATTTTACAACTTCACTGGTGCCAGTTGGTAAAGGTGAATTTCTAGCATATAAGTCATAAAGCGAACAGGTATAACCCGGCAGTCCAGCGGACACCTGCGAGCTTCCGATTTGCTCCAGTCCCCAGGTGCCACTGACTTTAGAGGTGACGCCCCGCTGCGCGCGGCGTCACCGGCCCGAGTTGAGCGTGACCGCTCCCCCGCCTTTGTGGCGGCATGCTTCGGCCTCATTTGGAGCTATGGCCAAGTACTCGGGCATAAAAATCCTTGCACGCTGATTCGCGGCCGCCACCAAGTCATTGGAGCGGACACTGGTCACTGGCCGAGAAGATGCTGCGCATCATCTCAACCAGTGCCCAGTGCCGCTCAACTCGGGCCGTTGGGCAGCGTAGAAAAAAGCTCTCATGACCTCATCACAAACAAATACCCCTGAACCGCTAACTTCCACAAGGGGCGTTGATCGCAAGTTGCCGAGCGGTATTTGGGTGCTCGGATTAGTCTCGCTGTTTATGGACGTATCATCCGAGCTTGTTCACAGCCTCTTACCGATATTTATGACCACGGTGCTCGGCGCATCCATGGTCACGGTAGGGATTATCGAGGGTGTTGCCGAGGGCATCGCTGCGACCACGAAGGTGCTTTCCGGCGCGCTCAGTGATTACTTCAGGAAACGCAAAATTCTCGTTGTGATTGGGTATGCAATTGGGGCATTGGCCAAGCCGGTATTTCCACTCGCAACATCCATTGGATGGGTGTTCGGCGCACGCTTTGTCGATCGCATTGGCAAAGGCATTCGGGGCGCACCCCGTGATGCGCTGATCGCCGATATTACACCTCCACCGCTTCGGGGTGCGGCCTATGGCCTGCGCCAGGCGCTGGATTCAGTAGGGGCCTTTGTCGGGCCGTTGCTAGCGGTTGTCTTTATGTTCTTGTTCGCAAACGACATCAAATCAGTGTTGTGGATAGCTGTGATACCTGCGTTCATCGCGGTATTTCTACTGATTGTTGCACTTCGAGAACCTGAGTCCACTGAAAACACTACACATTCTAGAAATCACCTGACCTTGAGGGATGCCAAACGCCTGCCCCTCAGATACTGGTTTGTCGTTATGCTGGGAGCTGTCTTTACTCTTGCCCGCTTCAGTGAGGCATTTCTAATTCTTCGTGCTCAGGACGTCGGACTTGCTATCGCTTATGTGCCTGCAATTATGATTGTGATGAATATTGTCTACTCATTATTCTCCTATCCCGCAGGCGTGGCGGCTGACCGACTTCCGGCACGAAAGTTATTAGTGTTCGGACTTGGATTACTCATCGTCGCTGATGTTATATTAGCGATGGCCGTTTCACCGCCGCTCGCCTTCCTTGGTGTGGCGTTCTGGGGACTGCATATGGCATTTACCCAAGGCTTGTTATCGAAACTTGTTGCCGATACGGCACCCTCTGAGCTACTTGGGACGGCCTTCGGTGTGTTTAATCTGGTAAGTGGTGGGGTGCTGTTGCTGGCAAGCGTTATCGCTGGGGCACTATGGAGCATTTACGGTGCCTCGGCCACATTTATTGCCGGAGCATCGTTCGCGGCTCTCGCGACAATGGGGTTGCTCTTTTACCGACCTGATGATCGAACTACAGGACATAGGGTTGGCGCGTGATCAAGGCTGCCCAACAATGCGCCCCAGCCGACGCATAAACCTGCGCGGCGCTCAACTCGGGCCGTTGGTAAATGAAAAAAACTCTTTATGCCAAAACCAGATAGATATTTGTGGTATATTTGGTGGCTTCTAATTGTAATCACGATTAGTGGTATTATTTTCAATAAGCTTTCTTCTGAAACCATAAAGATTAATCTCCAACTCACCATTAACAATACTCAGACAATAAGGTTATTCTGTCTCTTCCCTTACAATATATCATTAAGATTGATGTTTTCACGGAGTGGTAATGAGAATCGGCCTGAATTAGGCAGCTATTCAACAGTGGGGAATTGGAGAGAAACTGGAGTGTTAAAATTTAATAATCTTGGTGAGCCTGTTAAGCTCACTCTCAGCGATTCTGATAAAAAAGTTGTATATGAAGCAATGCCAGCAAGTGGATACGGGGAAAATACCATATCTCGCAACTTAGTAGTTTTTGAAGATGACAATAATCCTTCAGAATTCTCCTGGCCACAGTCTCAAACAAAACCTTTTCAATTGAAATCTGGATTCAATGTTTTTCAAATTGCTATTCTAGAAGTAGGAAAAGAAATAGCAGGTGAGCAAATCCAAATTTGGGTCAATCCTCCTCTTGGCTTAAAAACTACTCATAGATCTTACTCATTTCTATGGTATTTCTATTTCTGGCCAGTTTATGTATTCTTGTTGTTTTTAATGCTTTTAATCCTTCTTTACAGGAAAAAGAAAATTAATAATCACTAACCACCGCCTGCACACGGACCCCGCAAACAGCGCGGGTCCGGTGAGGCGGAACGTTCGGCATTTAAGATGAAAAAGAAAGAAAAGAAAAAATTACCAAACCGTAAGATATCAGAAACCTTTTTAGAATTTTCAATGCCACTAATTGAATCTTTGGGTGAAACGCCGCCTAGGCATGAAATAGAAAAGATTCTTCAAGTCACGTATACCGTCTGGAACTCAACAATCATCGATGAAATCAAAAACGACAATAAGCTGATTAATATGCTAAGAGAGTCAGTAAAGACTGATGTTGGAGCTACGGCTGTTGTCGAAAATCTTATTCTGAGAAAGCAAGAAAAATTTTCTGACGATTTTCGATTGATTGGAAATTACACACTAGTTGAAAAAAGTGACGAATGGAGACTTAAGGTCGAAGCAAGAGGGTGCATCCGATAGTTATGGAATCGCCCCGCAGGGCAGGGATGGTTGCTTTGCGTAATAATTTTAATATGTTACAGTTGTTTTTTGTTTGAATCCCGCCTCTTTCATAATATAATATCCAGCAAAATCAGTAGGTTATACCATGGCAGCAGTGCGGAAAATTCGGGATTGGTCCAAGTACTACAAAGACATGTACGATAATATCCTTGATCGAAAAATTGCTCACATTATCCAGTGTGTTGATGCTCCCAACAACACATTTTTTGAGATAATTGACAAGATCAGGAAAGAGTACCCGTCAATAGACCCCGAATTAGTCCAGATTATCATTCAAGGTGAACTTGATCTGCAGCCCCAAGCTCCGACATGCGCCTCTTGCGGGACCAAAGCTCATAAAAAATATTCCACTAAAAAAGAGTGCGTTACCACTATTGGTACCATTGTCATTGACTGCCCGTACTATGTTTGCCCCAAATGTAAAGCCGTCCATCCTCCGTATGAAGATGCGCTTAATTTGAGGGATGGCAAATACCAATATGATGTTCAAAAAATAGCTTCTCTCTTCGGTGCTAAGGAAACTTTTGAAGAAGCTGCGGAAATGATGAACGAAATCTATCGCTTTGATATTTCCGCTGACACCGTGCATAAACTTACCAACCAAGTCGCCGCTGAAATCAGCCTTGAGGAGATTACCCCAACCTCGCAGGAACTATCGAAAATCATAGAAGATATTTCGGATAAAAATGTCAGAAGACCAGTGCTTGTCTTTTCTGCTGACGGTGCCATGGTACCCATAAGAACAGAAGACAAGGGGGCAACCGCATTGCTGGCGCGAAGCTAAAGGGATACGCGGTTACTTGCTCGATAAAGACAAGATAGTTCATCTTTTAAGTTGGCACCAAATCAGCAATGTTGCTGAATTTCGAGGATTCCTTGCCGAGCTAAGAGGCAAAGACATTATCCCGCTGGATAAAGTTTGCCTGTGTTTTGTAGGTGATGGAGCCGATTGGATATGGGACTGCGTCAAAGAATATTTCCCAACATGCCGCCAAGTCCTTGATTATTTCCACTGCTCGGAACACCTCCACGATTTTGCTAAATATCATTTTGCTGAATCGACGAAAGCCGATGAGTGGATAGAGCAAACCAAGGTTCGACTCTTTCACAACAATGCCACACATGTCATCGCTGGCCTGAGCAGAATGAAATGCAAAACAGCCACCGCGGAAACTGAGAGAACTAAGCTGGTCAACTACCTGAAAAAAAATAAAGACAGGATCGAGTATGGTCGTTTGCGGCGAGGTGGGTACCCGCTTGGCAGCGGAGCGATCGAAAGTGCCAATAAGTTCTTCAGCAATATCCGCCTCAAGAGATCCGGTGCCTGGTGGAAAGTCGATTACGCAAACAATATCCTCAAACTGCGTTGCGCCAAGGCACAGAGAGCATCACGGCCAAAGAGGATCCGAGGTGTTAAATAATCCCATAAGTGTCGGATGCTCCCTGCGGAAAGCGCCTTGCACCCCATCGATGGACATCGGTTCCTGCGAGATCAGCGCCTTCTGCTGCCCTCTGCCAACGGCCGGAAAAATGAGCCTGGGGTTGCGGTGCGTTGCCCAATAACGCCGAAGCAAGGTAGAGGTGAACTCCGGCAAGGGGGCGTGCCGGTCCTTGGCTCCTTTGCCTCGATGGATATGGATCATCTTCCTCGCTCCGTCGATATCGGAGACTTCGAGGAATAGTCCTTCCTGGAGACGGAGGCCGCAGGTGCAGACGGTCGTCAGATTGACGTAGTTGTGGAAGGTGGTGAGTTTTTGGAGAGGACCTTTTTGACTTCTTCGAGGAAGAGCAAGGCCGGCAGACACTTCTCCCGTTGAGCCCTGGCCAGGAGCAAAAGATGCCAATCCCGTTTCAGGACATGCTTGAAGAAGAACTTGATGCCGGCATGGCAGATGCGCATGGTGGCCGGTGACCAGCCACTCACCTCCTGGCGGTGGATGAAGTAATCGAGGAGTTCCTCCTCGGTGATGCGATCGGGGGTTTTGTCGCAGTGCTCGCCCAGCAAGCGCATGGCAAGAGTATAGACCTGCCGACTTCGCTCACCCAGGCCGCTTACCTGCATGGATTTGTCGAACTGTCCGTGCCACTCGGTCTTGAACCAGGAATACTTTTCCATCTTCCTCTCCTTTTCCGTCTGCGGGTTGGTAGAAAAAAGCGCCTACAGAACTCGTTACGGATGGGGAGAGGAATGTGATTACCGATGAAGGCTGATTTTGCTGGAAGGGTAAGAGGAAATCGTCAAGAGTAAAGGTTTTCTGCCGCGCAGCGGCTTACTTGAACAAGGCGCTCAAGCGGGACCGCGATACAGCCGCGGCCCCTTGGTTTCGCCGTTAGGCATAGAAATACAATGAATCCTGCAAAGGTCATACGAGAAAAGGTTAAAGGTCTTACCGATTTGCCGAATATTGGTCAAGAAATGGAAAAAGACCTAAATCTTATTGGCATAAACAACCCTTCCCAACTGACGGGGAAATGCCCATATGAAATGTATTCTCAACTTTGCAAGGCCACCGGCCAAGAGCACGATCCATGTGTTATCGATGTTTTTCTTTCTATTACCCACTTTATGAACGGTGATTCGCCAAAACCATGGTGGAAATACACAAAAGAAAGAAAAGAGCATTCGAAAATAAAATCAGCAGAACCGGGCGGTTAACACGGACTGCCTGAGGTCCCCGGGTTTCGCATACGAATCGGCATCAAGAGAATTAACCCTTAAACCAAGGTTTATCGGCATCGAGTCGGCAACCGGTTGACTTACCGGTGACACCTCGCCTCTCAAAGAAAGAAGGATAAAACTATGGATGATTACAAACTGTTGATCGACCTTCACAAGGGAGGTTATCGCCAGGGGCCGGGCGGGGATGCCGAAACAGAACTTGCCCTAAGTCTGGCCATGATCGACAGGGCAGCACCGCTAAAGGTTGCCGATATTGGGTGCGGCACGGGAGCATCCACCATTCTGCTTGCCCGCCTCTTGAATGCCAGGATCACTGCAGTAGACTTCCTTCAGGATTTTCTGGTCATTTTGGATCAAAGAGCCGAAAGCGCCGGGGTGGCGGACAAGATATCACCCATTGCCCGGTTCATGGACGACCTGCCCTTTGCCGACGAGGAGTTGGATGTCATCTGGTCCGAGGGAGCAATCTATAACATTGGATTTGAAAAGGGAGTAGAGGAGTGGCGTCGATTTCTGAAAGCGGGTGGTCTATTGGTTGCCTCCGAGATTACTTGGCTCACAGGCTCCCGACCAGCCGAACTCCAGAAACACTGGGATAGCGAGTATCCCGAAATCAATGTGGCTTCAGCAAAGATTAGGGTTTTGGAGAAACACGGATTTACACCAGTTGGGTACTTCGTTTTACCGGAGCATTGTTGGCTGGAGGAATATTACCGGCCCATGCAAGCCAGGTTCGAAAACTTTTTGAATCGAAACGGGAACAGCGAACAAGCACGCGAAATAGTGAACGCAGAGCAAGACGAAATTGGCCTCTATGAAAAGTACAAGTCTCACTTTGGTTACGGGGTGTATATAGCAAAAAAGCTGGGATAAAAGGGCGGATAAGGCGCTGCACTAAACGGAGATTCCGCTGCGCTCCTCCCCGCCAGTGAGCTTTGACGTTGGGGCCGGTGTAACGTTTAGTAGTGGTGTCGAAGCTGGGCAATATGCATTGAATTTTCGGTAACTTTATAAACGAAACGATGTTCATCGTCTATGCGGCGGGACCAGTAACCGGAAAGCGCGTGTTTGAGAGGCTCAGGTTTGCCAAGTCCCTCAAAAGGATTGCGTTTGGTTTCCATTATAAGGGCGTTGATACGGCGGAGAATTTTTCTATCTGTTTTTTGCCAGTACAGATAGTCATCCCATGCGTGGTCGGAGAAGACGAGGTTCAATCGATGAGATCCCTATTGGTCCCTTCTCCTTTTTCAAGTTGGGCAATGGACTCAATCAAGCGCTGTGCATTTTTGGGGGAGCGTAAGAGGTATGCTGTTTCTTCAAGGGCTTCGTAGTCTTCGAGTGACATGATAACCACGGAATTCGAAGATTTACGAGTCACAATAATAGGCGTGCGGTCTTTGCAGACCTTTTCCATTGTTTTTGCAAGGTTTTGTCGTGCAGCGGTATAGGTTATCGCTTCCATTTTGCACCTCCTGTACAGGGTATTGTACATATACAAGCTGAAATGTCAAGGGGGGATGAATCCCCCAATATGGCACCGCAGCAGACAGCCAGGGGCGGGCATCTTCACCTTGAAATGTGGATCGAATTTAAGCCATTTCAACCACATTCAGTGGAAGCCCAGGCTGTTGCTGAGTTTGACGACCGGTATGTCGTCTAAAGCCAAAGTTCGAGGGCTTTGATAGTCAGTAATAGACACAGAACTATTTGTTTCGCACTCGACCGGGAACCCGGGGTGGCCTTTTTGCAGAGGTCCTTCAGTTTATCATTGTTGGACTCAGTTTTGCCGCAAAACGATTTTTGCAATCCTGCCTGGTTCCACATCCACCAATAGTTTTTCGCCCATATACTCCACCTTGGAAACAAAAGGAATAGCTGCGCTGGCTCGTCCACCTTTGGGCCATCTCTTTTGTTGAATGAATCCCGTTTTGTTCTTGGGATAATCTATAAACGCATCCCTTTGATTCTCAGAAATGAAGGCAGGGGTAAAGTGCACCTGCGAGACCGTTCCTATACATGCATTCTTTGCATCAAAAAGGTGTGCCCTGAATGAGGCGGTTCCCATGGAGAAAGAAAATTTCGCTTCAACGTCAAAGAGTACCGCAGGTACCAGACGCTTATAATAATCATAAGGATCACGCAGGACAAAAGGACCGCTGCGAAGGTTGGTAACATAAAAGAGTTCGGGAAGCACTGTCCATTCGACAGAGGGTACTGGAAAGGTAAAGGGATCCGATACCTCAAAAACAACCCGGGAGATTGCTGAAAGCTCCAATTCTTTCTGGTTAATGGGGATGGGGATAGAGGCAATCGCCTGCTCGTCTTTGTGCCATGTCATTATATCTTCAGTTTCCTTCAAACGCTTGAGTTGAACGGGCACTCTGGCGAGAGCAGTCTCATTCTCCGCGGTGTAAAAAACAGCCTCAAAAATGTAGCGGTCAATAAAAGGATGTCTACACCTGACGTCGAAATATAATGCCACTGAGGTTGTCGCCATACTTTCTTCGGAAATATTAACAAGGCCGGCAGGTACCCCTTCTGGAGCATATATACCGGATCGTAGATTTGACCCGGCAAAGTAGTCATTCAAATCTCCCCATTCAACCTTGGGGATCAACAGCTCGACAGGAGAAAGCTTTGGTTTTGGTTGATTCCCGGGAGCATCAAGCTGCCTAAGCAGTCGTTTAACCTCACTGGAATACATTTCTTCAGTGATGAGGTCCGCCTCTTTCAATTCTTTGAGCCGCTGCAACTGTGTTTCAAGCGGGTTTTCAGCAGCACAAACAAAAACAGAGACAAGCACCAAGAGTAGGGTAGCCGCTAGGTGATATATAGCTATCGCTTGATAACTTCGTCTCATAGCGAATTGCGTAAATGAAGAGTTAATTAGATGAAAAACCTTTATAAAATTTAAGAGCTGCGACGTTTGCCATGTCGATGCCCTCGATGGGAATATACCCTGTCCCCTTGCTTCCAGGCTTCCAGGTGTATTGATTGTACTTCTCTTTGATGTCAACTATGACTGAGATTATCTCTAAATTATCTTTATCAAAAAATTTTACATTAAATATTGTAGTCGAGATGTTGAAAGATTCCTTTGCCGTGACATCAAAAATCAGTGCTGGTGATATTTCAAGATCCCCCAGGATCGATTTTTTTTTCATAACCCCTTCATGGACATTGGTGATATGAAAATAGGAATTGAGGATACCCCAATCTATTGCCGGCATTTGTGCCTGAGCCTGTTGTTCCTGCGCTTGAGGTGCCTCAGCCGGTTGCTCAACTCCCGCCACAGGGGCTGCATGCTGGGGAACTGGGGCAGGTTCTTTTACCTGGTCTTTTTCAGGGGGAGTAATAACCTTCACAGGTTTATCTGGTGCGGTTTCAGCAGCGGGACTTTTAGCTTGCCAGGCCTGCAATGCATCTCTGACAGCGGTATCATACTGTTTCTCGGTAATAATACCATCTTCTTTCAGCTTTTTGAGATAGATTAATTCATTGCGCAATTCATCCTTGGCTTCGCATAAAGCCATTGCCGGAAAAGAAAGTCCAATGACAAAGAAAAACAGCAACACATAAGAGAACATTCTATTGTTCATGGTACACCTCCTTTTACTCTCGGAATAGTCAGTTAAAATTGCTTGGGATTATCCCTGTAGACACCAGAGAGCGCCTTGTTGCAATTTCAATGATAATGGCCTCGTGAAAACTCGAAAAACTGAAAGTTGATGGCATCGTAAAAAAAAAAACCTCAAAATCACGTCATGTTAAATCAGTGGATTACGAAGCTCGAAACGTTATTCTCGGGTTTTTTGACGAGAATGACAAAGTTACGTACGGTGAAATCAGTATGTGACAATGATGATGGCTTCGTAAAAAGTCAAAAACCTGAATGTCACGCATCCTGAAATCAGCAGCTTACGAAGCTCGAAACGTCGTTCTCGGGCCTTTTTACGAGAACGACAATGATGCCATCCGAAAAAAATCCGTCTTTTGTCTCCCCGTCATTGAATCCTTTTCAGCTGATAGACAGTCCCTTCAGTTGTGAAGATAAGCGTTTCCCCTTTGCACTCTGCTTCAAAGGCATAATCGTACCCGCTTGACGAAAAGGTTCCGGCAAGTCCGGCCTGTTTCTTTCCAGCTTTCACCGCAAAGGTATCCTCGTTAAAAAGAAGGGTTCCCGAATAGGTGCCCTCGATGCTGCGCAAAATCAGCTTTACCTGATTATTTGCAAAAATCCCTGCGCATTGATCCTGAGGAGTCGCCTGGCCAGGCGTCGATTCAGCTGGATCTGGCGCTGAAGGATTCCCCTGCTCGGCAGGGGGATCCCCCGCCTTCACCTTGGTTGGGGTAATGCTTTGAGTTGCAGAAGGTGCTTTTTGAATTTCAAATGTTGTAAAATTGTCATAAACAAAAATCCCTGCACCTATGCCAATAATTCCCGCCGCTCCCTGAGGGCGAGTGCCGTCATTAATCTTTGCAACCTGTTGATTGTTTACATAAAATTCCATGTCCAGCAAGCGCGGGACAACGGACAGTCGGTTGGTGCTGTCAGGTTTGAATGCCTTGACACTTCCACTGACAACTTTTCGGAATCCTCGCTCACTTCGTTGAAAAATCCCATATTTTCCCTCTTTGAACACAACAAAGGCGTAATAATTCTTCGTTTCAGGGGTGAAGTGATAGAGTATGCCGGCTGCTGAATTCTCCGTCCCTTTCTCAACGCGCGTTTCTATGGACACGCCGCCTTCCGAGAGACTCTGTTGAGGCAACATCCCGGGGACGCGATCGATCCAGTAGTAGCGCACAGCGCTTTCATCTTGCGTATTTGTAAGCCTGTAAACCCCCTGGTTCATTTCTCCGGACCAGATGTCGCCTTGTCGTATGCCGGTAGGAAGTACTGCTCTCAATCCTTGCTTATTGTTATCCGAGGTGTCGAAGGACTCCACCGAGGTGATTGTTAGGGAAGATGGATCAAGAAGCCCACCGCCTCCCAGACTTACATTGAGGGCGTGGGCAGGAGTGGCTGGAGAAAGCAGAACGCTACAGGATAAAAATGTCAGGCAGCTAAGGCTTGCTAAAAAAGAATTGCAACCAAGACCAGTTTTCATACGTACAACCTCCCGGCATTATAGAGTAAATGTTCACGGAAGATAAAAAATGGACATTTTCTTGTAAGAAGTAAGGCGGCTCCGCAGGCAAACTCAATACCAAGAGCAATGGATTTCAAGGAGAGTACAATATATCTTCTAGCGAAATTCCGAGAGAAGTTCAAGTGGTGATCAGAGTTCATCATTGAGAGAGATACAACCCGCAAAAACATCTGTGCCGTTTTTCCCTTACAGCGTGAAGAGCTCCAGCAACTGCTCTCTGCTGAGCTGTTTTATCATTCCCAGATCGTTTTCCTTGATAATAGCGTCGCTGAGCTGTTGTTTGCTGGCGATGATCTTGTCGATTTTCTCTTCCAGGGTATTTTGGGTGCTGAGCCGGAAAAGATGGACGATGTCCTGTTGTCCCATCCTGTGGACACGGGCGGTCGCCTGTTTTTCCTTGGCCGGATTCCACCAACGGTCGTAGTGAATGACCACGTTTCCGGCAATGAGATCGATACCGGTGCCTCCAGCCAACAGGCTTGCGGTAAAGACCCGGCAATGATCGTCTGTTGCGAAGCGGTCGATCATTTCTTGGCGTTTTGAGATAGGCATGTCGCCCCGCAGGGAGGCGAAACCAATGTCATGAGCTGCGAGATGATGGGCCATCAACTCCAGCATGCCCAGGTACTGGCTGAAGACCACCACCTTGCGGCCGTTGTCCAGCGATTCCTCCAGCAACTCGAGAAACAGGTCCCATTTGCCGCTGCGGTATTCGTTGGGATCGGCACATTGTTCAACCAGGCAGGGGTGGTCGCAGATCTGCTTGAGGCGGGTGAGCATGGCAAAGGCATGCAAATAGTCGATCTGCGTCTCCTGGTCGGCAAGGTCGATGAGAAAGGGCTGCTGTCCGTCGATGGTCTCGCGGTACAGGAGGAGCTGATCGTCGCTTAATTCGCATGCGCGGTCATCCTCGATCAACTCCGGCAACTCGACCAGCACCTTGGCTCGTGAACGGCGGAGAAGAAAGGGCTGGATTCGCTGGTTGAGCAGCTGCTCCTGTTGCCCTGAGCCGAATTTTTCAATGGGGAGGAGGAAGGTGGACTGAAAATTCCTGAACGTCCCAAAAAATCCGGGAAGACAGACGCTGAAGATGGCGTACAAATCGGCGAGCGAATTTTCTATCGGGGTGCCCGACAACCCGATCGCAACCCGGGAACGGATGGCCCTGCATGCCTGATGGGTGGCTGTGCTGCGGTTTTTGATGGCCTGGATTTCATCGAACACGATGAGATCGAAAGAGTACTGTTCCAGTATGTGCTGATCTCCGCGGGCGACGGCATAGGTGGTGAGAATGATCGGCTGCTCAAGAGCGGTCGCCAGGTTGCGATTGGGGCCGTAATAGAGGGAGAACCGAAGGTCCGGATAAAAGCGGTCGATCTTGTCGGCCCAGTGGAGGAGCACCGATGCCGGGCAGACAACGAGAATGGGCATTGAGTCCGTTGTTTCCCGAACAACCGTCTCGATCAGGGCCAGCGCCTGATGCGTTTTGCCAAGGCCCATGTCATCGGCAAGAATGCCGCCCAAACCCAACTCGTAGAGGGTGAACAGCCAGGAAAGGCCGTCCCGCTGGTAATCACGTAGATGGCTGGGATAGCGAAGAGCAGTGTTGCGTTGATTCTGCTGGTGCGGAGTGGTGAGCCGCTCCATGGTTTGCCGGAGCCTGGGGGTATTGTGCCGGTGGTCGATGACGGGGATGGCGCCGATCAGGCAGGCAAACTCGCCCCGGGTGAGAATGAGCGCCTTGCCCTGGGAATTGTCGATTGCGCTCCGATTTTTGGCAAAGAGTTGATACAGCCAGGCCAGCGGGCCTTCGTGCAACTCGAGCGTTGTCAGGCCAAGGGTGAACGGTTGGCTTGATTGCAGATGGCCAAGCAGGTGCGGCAAGGAAACGACCTCCTCGCCAATGCCGAATTGGCAGGTCAGCACGATCCAGCCGTCTTCTTCCCGCAGCTCGGAGATGAGCAGCCGGTCAGGGACATGGATGAAACGAACATCCAGCACCTCCGCGGCAACCCGGTTGTCCGGATGCTGCAGCTGCTTCCTGTTGCGCTCAAGAAAGTCGGCGATTTCTTTTTTTTCGACGATACTCTCATCGTCTTTCTGCAAATAATCAAACAGGGAAGGGCCCGTTTGCGTAGGCTTTTCCACCGTGATTTTTGCTGCGCGATCAGCCGCGCCAATGCGAAGGAATCCTTCGCCGTGGAGGTAATAGTGATTGCCGAATTTGCGGTCGTGGAGATCCGATACGCGCATGACCCGATCGTCAGTCAACCAGACAATGGGGCTGACAACGATGTTGCCTTCAGCGGTCAGCGATACTTCGCTGCCTGGGCGGCCATCGGGCAACTGGCGGAACTCTCCCTTGAGCATGTTAAAATTTTTGAGCAGTTCATAGGTCTTTGCTCGGGGGAGGGGGGCGGAGATGTGCAGGCCGGTCTTGTTCTCACCGACTTCAAATTGAAAGCAACCCGTCGCGGCGGAATAGGAGATCATAGGGGAGGCGTCAGCAAAGCCGCAGAAGGCCAGGGCACAGAGCCGGGTCCAGACCGAGCCGTCCTGCTGCAGACCTTTGCTGGACATCCCCGCTTTTATCAGCACTTGTTCGTTTTTGGTGAGGCAGCGTTGCCGCATCCGCTCATACAGGGCATGAATCCTGTCGCTTGCCTCGGGGGCAAGGAGGGCTGTGGCCGTGGTTCCCCTGTTGGCCAAGACGGCAGTGAGGCTGCCTTGGTGTATCGCTTTCTCGAGCCTGACCACGTTTTCGTCCTGGGAGAACTGTGTTGCGCCTTTTTCCTGGCCGAGCCAGTTGACGAGAAAATCGGCGGTCTTTCCCCAGACCGATTGTTTGAACAGCAGCGGGAGCGGTGCATAGGACCCATCGTGGTTTTCATGCAGGCTCAGGATACAGAGTGCCGCGATATGCCCGCACCGTTTTCTCCTGTTGGCAGGAGCGCAGCATTCGCAATGGTCTTCCTGGAGGGTGAAGCCCGCGGCAATCCGGCTTGTTTGCTGGAACAGCAGAGAGACCGTACCCGTGCTGCACATGCAGGCCGCGCTGTTTCTGTAGATGAAGAAATGGGATACTTTTCCCTGTCTCAGCAGTGCCAGCCCCTGGTCCAGCGTCGTGGTATCAAACCAATGTTGCAGGAGCACGGTTGCCGTTACCGGCAGGAGCGGAGGTATTTGCTCGGGAGGCGTGGAGTTGTACATGGCTGGGGGATTACCTTGTTGCTGGAAAGAGAACTGTTGGCCACTTGTCGGAGAAGAGGAAAGGTAACCTAAAACAGGGAAAAGATGACAGTATTATTTTTTTTATAGGAAAATCGGGGGAATGTCCTTTTGGCTGCGGCTCGATGGCATCCGCTATTGCCCCAAAGACCACACAACACATTTTTGGTGTTTGTTGTTGTAACCCGTAGATTATTGCGGCAGGCTTTGCTCGATGTCAGGCTGGAAAAAGGGAGGAGGCCAAGTTTTTTCTAGCTTTTGAGTCCGGTCGTTCTTATGAATTGAGACTCATTCTTATTTGTAAGGAGGCCCCATGCTACCTGGAAAGTACAAGACCTTTTTTCAACGCATCAAAAAACAGATACCCACCGAGCAGCTGATTACAGATCCCCTCCGCACCGTCACCTTTGGTACCGACGCCAGTTTCTACCGGCTCATCCCCAAGATCGTGATCAATGTCAACACCGAGCAGGAAGTACAGCTCATCCTTCGTGAGGCGGGAAAACTCCGCTTGCCGGTCACCTTTCGCGCTGCGGGCACCAGCCTTTCCGGGCAGGCGATCACCGATTCGATCCTCGTTCGCCTCGGTCCGGGATGGACCCGCTACCGGGTGTTTGACAATGCCGGGAAAATCCAACTCCAGCCGGGCATCATCGGCGGCCATGCCAACCGTATTCTCGCCGAGTTCGACCGTAAGATCGGCCCGGATCCGGCCTCGATCGACAGCGCCAAGATCGGCGGCATCCTCGCCAACAATGCCAGCGGCATGTGCTGCGGGGTGGAGCAGAATAGCTACCGCACCCTGGATGCGATGCGGATCATCCTTGCCGACGGCACCATTGTCGACACCGGCGACGACAAGAGCAAGGCCGCCTGCAGGCGGAGCCATCCCCAACTTGTGGAGGGACTTTCCGCCCTGCGTGAGCGGGTGCTGGCCGATAGCGAGTTGAGCGAGCGGATCCGCTACAAGTTCAAGATCAAGAACACCACCGGCTACAGCCTCAACAGCCTGATCGATTTTGAAGATCCCTTCGAGATCATGCAGCATCTGATGATCGGCTCGGAAGGGACCCTGGGCTTTATCGCCGATGTCGTCTACCGGACGGTGATCGAGCATCGCCACAAGGCAAGTGCACTGATCTTTTACCCGGATATCCAAACCGTGTGCGAGGCGGTGGTGATTCTCCAGCAGCAGCCGGTGGCCGCGGCGGAGTTGATTGACCGCGCTGGCCTGGCCTCGGTGACCGGCAAACCAGGCATGCCGAGCTTCCTGGGCGAACTCGGCCCTGCGGTGACCGCCCTGTTGATCGAGACCCGCGCGGAATCGGCGGCTGAGTTGGAGGCCCAGATCAAACAGATCACCGAAAGCTTGACCTCCCTGGAGACGGTGCGGCCGATCGAGTTCACCGCCGTGCCCACGGAGTTCACCCAGCTGTGGAAGATCCGCAAGGGGCTTTTTCCCGCAGTGGGGGCCGTGCGCCAGACCGGGACCACGGTCATCATCGAGGATGTGGCCTTTCCCATGGAGCACCTGGCGCAGGCAACCCTTGATCTGCAGGCCCTGTTCGTCAAGCACGGCTACAACGAGGCTATCATCTTCGGTCACGCCCTGGCCGGCAACCTCCACTTTGTCTTTACCCAGGATTTTTCCATTGAAAAGGAGGTGGTGCGCTACCGCGACTTCATGGACGAGGTGGTGAAGATGGTGGTGGAAAAGTACGACGGCAGCCTCAAGGCCGAGCACGGCACCGGCCGCAACATGGCGCCCTTTGTCGAGAAGGAGTGGGGCGAGGCGGCCTTCGGCCTGATGAAGGAGATCAAGGCCCTGTTTGACCCGCATGGGCTGCTCAACCCCGGGGTCATTCTCAACAGCGATCTCGAAACCCATATCAAGAATCTCAAACCCCTGCCTGCCACTCACGAACTGGTGGACAAGTGCATCGAGTGCGGCTTCTGCGAGCCGATCTGCCCCTCGCGCAACCTCTCGCTCACCCCCAGGCAACGCATTGTCGGCCGACGGGAGATCAGTCGACGGATGGCGTCCAACAGTCAGCCCGGCGAGCTGAAAGAACTGGTCAAGGCCTATCAGTATCCGGGCATGGACACCTGCGCAGCCGACGGTCTCTGCTCCACCCTCTGCCCGGTGGGCATCGATACCGGCAAGATGATCAAGAGTCTACGTATGGAGTCCCATGGCCAACTGGCCTCCTCGGTGGCGGAGTACGTGGCCGACCACTTCAGGGGCGTGACCCGGTCGGTGAGCGGATTGTTGAATGGTGTGGATACGGTGCACAAACTCACCGGCACCGAGTTCATGGAGACGGCCAGCCAGGCAGCACGTACTGCGACTGCTGGCAAAGTGCCGCTGTGGAATCGGGAGATGCCCTCCGGCGTGCCTGCCCTGCGTCCCGTTGCCGTCACAAACGATAATCCGCTTCAGGTCGTTTATTTTCCCAGCTGCGCCAGCCGGGCCATGAGCGGGCCGTCACGGGGCGAGGGCCATCGTGACGCCCTTCCCCAGCAGACCCTGGCTTTGCTCGCCAAGGGAGGCTATGCGGTCATCCTCCCTGAGCAGGTCGAGGGCCTCTGTTGCGGGCAGGCCTTTGAGAGCAAGGGATTCATGGCGCAGGCAGACCGCAAGGCCGAAGAGTTGAGCCGGGCCCTGCTCGAGGCCACCAGAGAGGGCGAGCTGCCGGTGCTCTGCGATACCAGCCCCTGTCTCATGCGGATGCGCAACACCCTGGACAAACGGCTGCGGCTCTATGAGCCTGTCGAATTTGTGCTCGAATTTCTCGTGAATCGCCTTGTCTTTGCCCGCAAGAGGGGACGGATCGCCATTCACCCCACCTGCAGTACCCGCAAGATGGGGCTCGACGGCAAGCTCAGGCAACTGGCCCAGCTCTGTGCCACCGAGGTGGTGGTTCCCGAGGATATTCACTGCTGCGGATTTGCCGGTGATCGGGGCTTCAACTTTCCCGAGCTCAACCGCTCCGCCCTTCATGGGCTCAAGGAGCAGGTCTATGGCTGCGAGGCGGGCTACTCCACCAGCAAGACCTGCGAGATCGGTCTGGCCCTGCATGCGGAGATCCCGTACCGCTCGATTCTTGCCCTGGTCGACGAGGTGACCGACTCTCTGCCGTGAGGAGGGATAGGGGCAAGCTGGGGGGCTTCCGCCCCCCTGTTCGCCGGCCGGAAGCTCTGTCCGTGACCAACCAGTGTGCGGACCTGCAAAAACATCCTCCCCAGAAAGAAAATACTGGATTCGCCATGAGGCAAACACGATGGCTTCGTCACAAGTCAAGAAACTGAACAATCAGGTGGTGTCAAATCAGGGGGTGACCAAGCTCGAGACGACCTCTTCGAGTTTTTTTACGACCATGACAAAATGGTGGAAAGCGGATATTCTGCAAATGTGGGTTGCGAAACGTGGTTTTCGAGCCCTTTTTCTGTTTTCAAGCCCGTCAACGAGAGGTCCGTGGAGTCAGGATGAACAATGAGCAACCCAATAACCCCTTGCATGGTGTAACGCTTGAGCAGATTGTCACCCGATTGGTCGAGCATTATGGCTGGGAAAAGATTGCCCACCGCATCAAGATCAACTGTTTTAGCCATAACCCAAGCATCAAATCCTCCTTGACTTTTCTCCGTAGGACACCCTGGGCCAGGGACAAAGTTGAACGTCTCTATCTTGCAACCTTTAAACGATAATTTCGTTGGAGACGTAACTTCACAAGAGGTACTGGTTGATGTTGGCAGAGGGCAGGGCGGGGGGGATGAAAATGTCGACTTTTCCGGTTTGATTATTTTTTGTCGTTCTCGTAAAAAGGCCCGAGAACGACGTTTCGAGCTTCGTAAGTTCCTGATTTCGCGATGCGCAATATTCAAGTTTTTGACTTTTTACGACGTCATCATTTTTTGGCTTCGAAACCGGTTGTCGGAATCATGGGGATAAAAATTTCGGTTCGCAATGGAGGCCGTGCGGAAATACATATCCTCAAGACAATGAAGTCGGAACATGACGCCATGAAATCGAGTGGCCCGCCCCTTTTTCCCTGGCCGAACACCATCGAGGAGAGCTTCTGCAATGTCCACCTCTGAACAGACAGTTTTAGGGCTCCCCCAGCGTACTGTCATGCTTTGGGCCGAATTTGTCGTCCTGTATTTTCTCGTGCCCCTGTTTTACGCCTTTCACCGCCACTCCTCGCCGATGTTGTTTCTTGTCCTGCTCGGTCTGGCCGGGGTAACCTTTCTCTATAAAAACGAAAGTTTTCGCAATGAATTTTTTCTCAATAAAAAAGGATGGATTCGTGATTTGCCGCGAATATTGCGCCTCTTTGCCGGCACGGCCCTGATTCTGCTTCTCTTCACCGCCCTGGTCTACCCCCAGTCTCTTTTTGCCTGTCCCCGCAATCATTTTTCCATCTGGCTGTGGCTGATGGTTGTCTATCCACTGTTGGCGGTGTATCCGCAGGAGTTGATTTACCGCGCCTTTCTCTTTCATCGTTACGGTGAGGTGGTACGGAGAAAACGGTACCTGATCCATCTGAGCGCCATTGCCTTTGCCTTTGGCCATATCATCTATTTCCACCCTCTGTCGATTGTGCTGACTTTTTTCGGCGGGTATCTCTTTTCGTGGACCTATTTCAGAACACGTTCTCTGCTGGCGGTTTCCTTCGAGCACGCACTCTATGGCTGTTTGCTCTATACCATTGGTTTGGGGCGGTTTTTTTACACCGGTTTTGATACCTTGGTGAGTTGAGCCGTCCTCTTGCCATGAATTCTGGGCGTACAGGCGTTGTCTGCTGGTGTGCAAAGCAGCGCAGTGGTCGTGATTGAGGAGGAACTGTCGCTGATGAACAGGGAGGCATAGAGATGATCACATCGCTGGAGTCCTTTTTTCCGTTGCTGCTGGTACTCATCGGCATGGGATTTTTACTCAAGGGCGTGCATTGGCTGCTCATCGGGCGATTTCCCGAGATGGGGGATGAACGAAAATTTCCCCGCCAGCTGATAGTTATGGGACTGTCCCTGTTCGGGGTGGTTATTGCGGTGCTCGTCTTGCCGGTGGGCGAGAGTTCCCGCAATCAGCTCATCGGTCTGGTGGGGTTGATCGTTTCCGGTGTCATTGCCTTCTCCTCGACCACCATCATCGCCAACTTGATGGCAGGTTTGCTGCTGCGGATTACCAAACCGTTTCGCGTGGGTGATTTCATCCGCATTGGCGAATACTTCGGCCGGGTATCGGAGCGCGGTTTGCTCGATACCGAGATCCAGACGGCAACCCGGGAGCTCATCTCCCTGCCCAACAGCTACTGCATCGGCCATCCCGTGGCGACCATTCTCGGTTCCGGCACCATCATCTCCGCTTCCCTCTCTCTGGGCTATGATCTCGATCATAAACGGATTGAGCAGCTGCTGGTGGAGGCCGCCCAGTCCTGCGATCTGCAGGAGCCGTTTGTCCATATTCTCCAGTTGGGCGATTTTTCGGTCACCTACCGTGTTTCCGGTTTTCTTCAGGAGACCAGACACCTGATCACCGCTCAGTCCCTCCTCCATGGCTGCGTGCTCGATACCCTGCACAGCCACGGGGTGGTGATCGTTTCCCCAACCTTCATGAACCAGCGGCGGCTGGAGAGGGAAGAACGAATTCTGCCACCGCACGCCACGGTTGGAAAAACCTCTCTCAGTGAGACCACCGCCGCGGAGGACATCGCTTTTGACAAGGCGGAAAAGGCGAAGAGGGTGGAGGACGAGAAGCAGCAGCTCGCCAAGGAGATTGCCGAGCTGGAGTCGGTCATCAAGACCGAGACCGACCAAGACCACAAAAGTAGCAACCTCTCTGTGCTTGAGCAGAAGCGGGAGCGGCTGAAAGCTCTTGAAACCCATGATAAAAGCAGTGAGGTTGAGACGCCATGAGTCGGGTGAGGTTCCATCGTCCGGTCACGGCGCAGGATTTTTCCGTGGTCTGCAGTTTTGCCCAGAATGAGGAGGAACTGTTCTACCTTTTTCCCACGGCAACCTATCCCCTGACAACGGATCAGCTGGCCCGGACCGTTGCCCAGCGTTCCGCCCCCACCGTGGTCGAGGATGGAGGCCGGGTGGTTGCCTTTGCCGATTTGTTCCGGGTCAAATACAGCGGTTATACCAACATCGGTAACGTCATGGTTGCGCCACACGCCCGGGGCTGCGGGGTCGGCAGCTATCTCATCGAACAGATGATCGCTCTTGCTCAGGCGACCTTCGGCACACACAAGGTGCGCATTTCCTGTTTTAGCCGCAATACTGCCGGGCTCCTGCTGTACAGCAAGCTCGGATTCGTGCCCTATGCCCTGGAGGAACGGACGGATTGGCAGGGGGAGCGGGTAGCGCTGCTTCACCTGCGAAAGAGCTTGAGAACGAGGTAGCCAAGACCCGTTCTCTGGTGTAGGGTACAACGCGGTATAATCATTTACCTTCTCGATGATTATCGGGCAGGTGCTATCGTGTTTTTCGTTATAGGTAAAAAAAGATAGGAGGTTGCTGGATGGAAACAGCAATGCAACAGAGGATCATCGCCCTGCTTGAGCCGGTTGCTCAGACGGTTCGGGTGGAGGATGTGCGCATAGGTTTGGGATATACCTGCGTTCGTTTGGAAAATGGGCAGGCGGGCCTTGCCTGGACCGCACAGACCCGCACCGGCAGTTGCAGTCAAGAGGCGAAGGCCGGTACCCTGGCCGGGCGCGAGGCCCATGAGCTGCTGGCGCTGCTCAGCGGCTTTGGCCAGTCGCTCTCCAAGACCATCGGACTGGCCACGGCCAACGCCCTTGCCGCAGGACTGGAGCGGCCGCAATACGTCTCCACCGAGATTGTCGATTTGATCGATGTCCAGCCGGAGGAACATGTGGCAATGGTCGGCTTCTTCGGCCCGGTGGTGCCGCGGCTGAAAAAGATCGGATGCCGTCTGGATATTCTCGAACTTGTCCCGGAAAAGGCAGGCACCCTGACCCCTGAAGAGGGGCGGGAACCCCTGGAAGCCTGCGACGTGGCCATTATCACCGGCACATCGCTGGTCACCGGAACCATGGATGGCTTGCTTGCCGGACTGGGCAATCCCCGGGCGGTGGTGGTTCTGGGGCCCTCCACCTTCATGCGGCCGGAGGTCTTCGCCGGCACCAAGGTAACGCATCTTGCCGGCAGTTGGGTCCGTGATGCGGGCGCAGTGGCGCAAATCGTCTCCGAAGGGGGAGGAACCAAAATTCTCAAACACCACCTGGAGTTTGCCACGATCTGCCTCTAATCGGGCTTTCCTTGGAGGATTTTTGTGGAGGACATGGGGAGCTTGATCCCCGAGTGTCTCCCCCTACCAGGGCAGCCTTACCCCCATAACAGCCCGCAGGCCTGTTTCCCGATCACCTGATCGTTGAACACCACCTTGGCCCTGGTCCCAGCCATGCCGTAACAGACGTGCAGCGGCAGGAGGTGTTCCTCGCGCGGATGACAGTAACGGGCATGCGGCGCCTCCTGCCATTGTTCCAACCTATGTTCCCTCTCTTCGTTGCTGAGCGTTTCCAAGCTGCAGGTTTCGATCAGCCAGCGGTTGAATGTTTCGGCCTGGGAGTCACGGCCGTCTTCCGAGCCCGAGAAAAACGCGCGCATATTGTGGAAGGAAAAGCCGGAGCCGATAATGAGCAGCGGTTCATCCTTTAAAGGGCTCAGTGCTTTGCCCAGATCAAGATGAGCCCTGGCGGAGAGGCCGGAGAGCAACGAGAGCTGGACGCAGGGGATGTCCGCCGCGGGGTACATCAGCTTCAAGGGGATGAAAAGACCGTGATCAAAGCCCCGTTCGCTGTCCAGTACCGGCTGCAATCCGGCGCTCTTCAGCAGGTCGTTGATTTTTCCCGCCAGCGCAGGATTGCCGGGAGCAGGATAGGTGATCCGGTAGGACTCCTCCGGAAAGCCGTAGTAATCGTAGAACAGCTCAGGTCGGGAGGCAGCGGTGAGGGTGGGGTGCTGTGCCTCCCAATGGGCACTGATCAGGACGATTGCCCGGGGCCTGCGCAGTTGCCCGGAGATGGTGCCGAGGAAGGCGACCAGTTGACGGTGCGAAGACTCACCCAGGATCGGCAGAGGGCCGCCACCGTGGGGGATGTAGAGTATTTGTGCCTGGGATGTTTGTAAAGAACCGGCCATGATCAGTTTTCCTCGTTGATGTCGTTTGCAGGTGATTGCGGCGGAAGATGAAACAATACAAAATTACCATCGAAGCTCAGCTCAAACTTCTTAGCGGAGAGTTGCCTAGCGGGTGGGCAGGTGGTGTTTCCTGCCCACCTATACACTGTGCAGGCGCGAAATCGGTCTAAAGGAAAGGGCATGTTGGCCAGGGTGGGCTCAAACAGACGTGCCCACCGATCCCGGAAGAATGCCCCCTAAATTTCCCGGCTGAGCATTGGTGGTAATCGAAAAAGAATAAACCCCACAGTGGAGACAGGCAAGCGAGGCCCTTGTTTTTAGCGCCCAGGATCTTGGAAAAAGAGGCAATGTCCGGTTTTTTATACCAATGTTGACACAGGATACCCAACCCTCTATACTGTGAAAATCAGTGATGCAAGACAACCGGTTCCCACGGCACAGGGCCTTTGCAACCCGTTGCTTGTCATGGCTCGAATCGGTGCTCCACCTCGAAGGAGATCGCATGCCCCTGAAGATTGTATCTTTTGTCCTGCTGATGACCCTGGGGACGGGCCAGCTGTTGTGCGTGTCTCCCGTAGCGGCTGCAAACAGGTTGGCGACCATTCTTACGCGGGGCAGCGTCCGGGTCTGTATCTGGCCCGATTATTACGGCATCAGTTTCCGCAATCCCAAAACCAATCAACTCTCCGGAATCGATGTGGAGATGGCCAGGGAACTGGCCCATGACCTCAATCCTTCGCTGCAGGTCGAGTTCGTTGACAGCTCCTTTGCCCGGTTGATCGGCGATCTCACCCAAAACCGGTGCGACATCGCCATGTTCGCTATCGGCGTCACCCAGCCTCGGCAGGAAAAACTTCGTTTCACCCGGCCCCATCTGCAGAGCGATGTCTATGCGATCACCACCCGCAGTAATCGACGGGTGCACCAATGGCAAGATATCGACCAGCCCGGCATGGTGGTGGCCGTGGCCAAAGGCACCCTGCACGAGCCGCTGATGCGCAAAAAACTGCACCATGCCAAGCTGGCGGTGCTGGACACGCCTTTTGCCCGGGAGCAGGAGGTCGAATCGGGGCGGGCCGACCTCTTTATCACCGACTACCCCTACAGTCAGCGGATGCTGGCCAACTCCGACTGGGCGCGGTTGATCGCCCCGCCGACAGCCTACCATGTCACCCCCTATGCCTATGCCATGGCTCCAGGAGATGAGCAATGGCGTGCCCGTGTTGACCAGTTCGTGGCGAGCACCCAAAAAGACGGCCGACTGCTCGCCATCAGCAAGCGTTATCACCTCGAAGCCATGGCCCGGCTCAATTAGGTCCGATAGGTGGTTGTGAGCTTTCGGAGCCCCCTGAATCATCATCTCGTTTTTTTTGTATTCATTGTCCTTGCCCTTGTCTCCGTGTGTCTGAGTACCGCCTTTGTCATCGACCGTGAGCGTCGCACCGCGCTCGCTGATGGACTGGCGCTCAGTAGTTATCACGCGCGAAATTTCGAGGAACAGCTGACCCGCAGCTTGGAAACTGTCCGGCGCATGGCCGATTTCATTGCGGCCGGTTTCGTCGATGGGCACAGTGGTCCGGTCAACGGGCATTTTTCCCGCCTTGTCCGGCAAGCCCCCTTTATTCGCTCCCTCTCCACGGTGGATGGGCAGGGGAGGGTCACGGTCAGTTCCAATGCCGAGCTTATCGGGCGTCAGCTGGATCTGAGCGAGTACTATCCCTTAGAGACCGTGTCCAGCGGTATCTCCCTCCGCATAGGTCGCCCCTGGTCCGGTCGAGATTTCGCACAGGGGACGCCGACTCGTCAAGACCAGTCCGTTCCCCTCTCACAGATGATCTTCGTACCGGTGCTTGCCCAGGGGGAGTACAACGGGACCAGGGTCCGCCTGGTGGCGGCGATCAATCCCGATTATTTTCTGAACTCCTACAGCCAGTGGCTGGAAGCGGAGATTGGCCTGGTTGAGATTTTGCGCTATGATCGCCTGATTCTGTTCACCA
The DNA here is from genome assembly GCF_963665445.1 of uncultured Desulfobulbus sp. Taxonomy (GTDB): domain Bacteria; phylum Desulfobacterota; class Desulfobulbia; order Desulfobulbales; family Desulfobulbaceae; genus Desulfobulbus. The sequence continues at coordinate 318,462 of NZ_OY762276.1, forward strand.
CCGGGAGTGCCTTGCTGCCCGGCATGACGGATAACGACCCGATTTTGCAGGAGCACCTGCGCGAATCGGAGATTGGCGGCTATCGGAGCAAGCGAAAGGGAAACGGGGCCACCCTGACGGCGTACCGGGCCTCGCGGCAGTTCCCGCTGCTGGTGATGGTGCACATCTCCCAGGAGAAGATGCTTGCAGCCTGGCTCCAGGAAAGCATCCGTACCATCGTGCTGGTGAGCATGATCCTGGTGATCCTGGTCTACCTGGCCACCACCTTTTATCGGCGGGAACAGCGCCTGGCCGCGGCACGGGAGGCTGCCCGCAGGCGCGAGTACGAACGACTTGCGGCCACCGTCTTTGAGACCGTGCTCGAGGCGGTCATGGTCACCGACGGCAATCAGAACATCATTGCCGTCAATCCGGCCTTTACCCGCATAACCGGTTATACGTCCGAGGAGGCGGTGGGACGGGATTTCACCTTACTGGCCAGCGGCTACCACAGCGAAGAGTTCTACCAACATCTGCAGCAAACCCTGGCTCTGCAGGGACACTGGGAAGGCGAGGTTCGCAATCGGCGCAAAAGCGGCGAGATCTTTGTCGCCTGGCTCTCGATCAATCAGGTGCTGGACGATGGCGGGGAGGTGCTCTACCTGGTGACCGGTTTTTCCGACATCACCGAATACTGTGCCGAGGCCGAGCGCATTTCTCACCTGGCCCACCACGATCTCCTCACCGGTCTGCCCAACCGGGCCCTGCTCATGGACCGCCTCTCCCAGGGGGTTCGCCAGGCCCATCGTGAACGCACCCTGCTTGCGCTCATCTTTTTTGATCTGGATAAGTTCAAACCGGTGAACGACCGCCTCGGCCACCCGGTGGGCGATCGTCTCCTCCAGGCCCTGGCCGACCGGTTGGGACAGGAACTGCGCGCCTCCGATACCCTTGCACGGCTCGGGGGCGATGAATTCGTTTTGCTCCTGCCCAGTATCAAGGAGAGCGGGGATGCCTTGAAGGTGGCGGAAAAAATTCGTCAATCCGTTGCCCTGCCTTTTGTCATCGAAGGTCATCGGATTCAGGTCGCGGCCAGCATCGGCGTAGCCCTCTATCCCGATCACGAGGTTGATGAACTGGCCTTGATGCAGTGTGCCGATCAGGCGATGTACCGAGCCAAAGCCAGGGGTGGCGATCAGTATGCCTTGTATGATAAGCTCATTGACCACAACCAGGTTGCGTCGACACCCCTTTCCAGGGAAAACAATGATTGAGCCGAACAGGGAGGTTTCCAATGCCCGCACATGAGCAGCCAGCCGCCGGTCCATTGCCGCTTGCCGGGATACGCGTTCTCGAACTGAGCCACAACATCATGGGGCCGGTGTGCGGCGAGATCCTCGCGGACATGGGAGCGGAGGTCTACAAGGTCGAGCGACCGGGAAACGGCGACGATACCCGGCATCTCAAGGGGTTTGGCGCCGGTTTTTTTCTCTGTTTCAACCGCAATAAAAAAAGCCTGGCCATTGACCTGAAGCGGGACCAGGGACGGGAACTGCTGCTCAGGCTGGTGGAACAGGTCGATGTCCTGATAGAAAATTTTGCGCCGGGTACGGTTGACCGGCTCGGCCTCGGCGCCGAGGTTTGCCAAAAACGAAATCCCCGGTTAATCTTCTGTTCCCTCAAGGGGTTCATGCCCGGGCCCTATGCCCATCGCATGGCCCTGGACGAGGTGGTGCAGATGATGGGGGGATTGGCCCATATGACGGGGCCCACCGGCCGGCCGATGCGGGCCGGTGCCTCGGTCACCGATATTCTCAGCGGCAGCTTCGGTGTCATCGGCATCCTAGCCGCACTGTATCAGCGGCGGCAGACCGGGCGAGGGCACAAGGTGCAGGCCTCGCTGTTTGAATCCGTGGCCTATCTCATGGGGCAGCATATGGCCGGAGCAGCGGTGACCGGCGAGGTGCCGCCGCCCATGCCCGAGCGCGGTCGCACCTGGTCGGTCTATGAGCTGTTCACCACCCGTGATGGGTTGCAGGTCTTCATCGGCATCACCTCGGATCGCCACTGGCACCGTTTCTGCGAGACCTTCGGCTTTACCGATTGGACCGGCGACGAACAGTTGGCAACCAACCAGGGGCGGATCGAGGCCAGGGACACCTTCCTGCCCGAACTGCAGCGGCGCCTGCAGGCCCTGACCCGAGCCGAACTGATGGCCCTGGCCGAAAAGGCGGCCATTCCCTTTGCCCCGGTCAATCAGCCGATGGATCTTTGGGAGGATGTCCATATGAATCTGTCGGGAGGATTGGATGCGGTGGCCCTCCCCGGATCCGGGTCGGTGAAGCTCCCCAAGCTGCCGCTGCGTCTCGATGACCACAGCTTGCCGCTTCGCCTGCAGCCTCCCCGGGTGGGGGAGGGGGGAGAGGATATCCTGCACCTGGCAGGAGTGAACCGCGAGGAAATCGACGCCCTCCGTACGGCCGGCGTACTCAGTCTTGGGGAGTTCCCCTGAGACAGGCAGCCTGTTTTTATTTGAACATATAACATGTGAGGTTCCATGCATCTTTTTATCCGTTGTTGTCTGGCCCTTGGGCTGTTGAGCCTGTTTTCCCACGCTCTGCCTGTTTCGGCATCACCGGTGGCCGTGGTGGAGCAGGCCACGTATCCGGAAGATGAAATCGTCCGTCGCCGGGAGGTCATCAATGACCGGGCCAAGAAAACCGCGCGGAGCGCCCGCGACAAGTCGGCTCGGCTGGCACAGGTCATCCCCATTGCCCAGGCCCTGCCCATCAGTGGCACCCTGCAGATCAACAGCGGCAGCACCTCCACCTTTTACGGCAAGCTGCGGCGCGATTTATCCTACAGTATCAGGGAGCGTTTTGTCGGCAACCTGATCGTTACCCGCTATTTCGACCGGAAGCAGCAGCGGTACACCGGCCGTGAAGAGTACGGGATCGATACCATTTCCATGGAAATCGACGCCTCGGATTTCAAGGGCAAGGTCTGCAGCAAGTATGTGGGCTCGCCTCCCACATGCAGTCAGTGGCAGGAGCTCGACCTGTGGGCAGCGGCCGAGGGAGAGGAGTATCCGGGAAGAAAAAGCAGTGTGGTCAGCGTTTCCAGCAGCGGCCCATCGGTCAGCCTGCGTGTTGACGGACCGGATATCCTGTTTCTCTCCTCCAGCGGAGGCCAGGGGTTGAGATCCGGTTGCGGTGATGTGGTGCAGAAGCAGTTTTCCCGTGAAGAGTTCAAGCGGCTGCTCACCCGAAAATCGATCAAGTTCAAAACAGTCCTTGGGAAGACATTTCCCGGATGCCGGCCCGGTTCAACCGTTACCCTGGAGATGGTGATCGGTAAATGAATCCATGGGCCTGCTCTTCCCCGTTTTTAGGGGAGAGCGTAACGATTTGAATACAAAGGGAGAAGAGCCATGAAGCGTTTGTTCCGCGTTGCAATGGTGGTGGTGGGCTGTATGAGTCTGCTGCAGGCGAGTGCTGCAGTCGCGACTGCGGCACAACCTTCCTTTAGCTGTAAGAAAGTGCAAAAGGGCAGCGTGGAGGCCCTGGTCTGCGCAGACGAGGAACTGGCAGAGCTCGACCGTACTCTGGCTGGGGTGTACGTCCAGGCCATTGCCCAGGTCGGCGAGGAACAATCCGCATCCTTGACGGCCGAGCAGCGTGGCTGGATCAAAGGGCGTGATGCGTGCTGGAAGAGTGCCGACAAACGTGGTTGTGTGCAGGAACAGTACACCCTGCGCATCGCCGAACTCCAGGCACGCTATCGGCTGGTGCCGGTCACCGGGCCGATCACCTACCGCTGTGATGATCCTGAGCAGAGCGTTTTCTCTGTCACCTTTTTTGCCTCCGAACCGCCCACGCTCATTGCCGAACGCGGTGTCCAATCCTCCCTCATGTTCCTTGCGCCAAGCGCCAGCGGAACGCGCTATGCCGGGCGTAACGAAAGTTTCTGGGAACATCAGGGAGAAGCCATGATCACCTGGGGCTACGACACGCCGGAGATGCATTGTCAGAGTACCGTCGAGGGGGCCAGGCCCTGACGCCATTTTTTGAAGGGATAGAATATCTATGCGATAGTTCTCCGATTTTCCTCCATTGAGTTTTCCTGCGCCCTGTGACATTAAGTTTGGTTGATCGTTGTCCTCTACACCTCAAGGAGCGGCCATGACTCGAGATCTTACCCAGGCAGTCACGTTGATTCGATCGTTTGAAGGACTTGGTGACGGCAATCCACAAACGGTCAACCTCGATCCCTATCTTTGCCCTGCGGGGTATTGGACCATCGGTTGGGGCCATGTGGTGCTGGACCACCAGGGCAAGCAGCTCAAAGGAGCGGAGAATAAAAACCGGGCCTGCGCCATTTATCCCGCTGGCATCACCAGGGCCGAGGCGGAGGTCCTGCTTGCCGACGATCTCCGTCGCTTTGCCGCCGGGGTCGAGCACCTGCTTAAGGTATCCCTCAGTGATGCCTGTTTTTGCGCACTGGTTAGTTTCGCCTACAACGTCGGGGTCGGGGCGCTGTCGCGGTCAACCCTGTTGCGGGTGATCAACGAGGGCCACATGGACGAGGCACCCGCCCAATTTCTCCGCTGGACCAAGGCAGGCGGCAAGGAGTCGGCAGGCCTGAAACGCCGCCGGGAGGCGGAGGTGGCACTGTGGCACTCTGAAACGGCCACTGCTTCGCCGGCGTGACGGCGGATATCTCCGGATTCCAAGCAGCCGTGATCCAACACAGCAGTTCACACCAAGGAGGGACCATGCTTTTCATCACCAACCGTTTTCCCAAGGGCTCCATTCAGACGCGGGTGGGGCGCAGCTTTGCCTTTGACCTGCGCAACAACGCACCCAGCAACTCGATTTTTTTCTGCCGCCGCAACACCGATGGCAGCATCACCGAGGTCGGCGGGCTCAACTTCATGTCCGAGCTCAAGGCCACGCCGTATCGGCAGATGCTGCTCTACGTCCATGGTTTTTCCAACATGCCCGAGGATGTGTTCAAGGCAGCGGGCGAGTTTCAGCAACTCTGCGATGCCGCCTCTGCCCAGGAGGTGCTGGTGGTACCCATCATCTGGCCCTGCGACGGTGATTTCGGCATCGTCCAGGATTACTGGGACGATCAGAAATCCGCCGATGCCAGTGCCCCGGCCTTTTCCCGAGCCCTGTGCCGTTTCATCGAATGGCGCGAGTCTAAACTCAACGACCCCGAGTCGTCACCCTGCCTGAAACGAATCAACATGCTTGCCCACTCCATGGGCAACCGCGTCCTGCGCGAGACCCTGCACCACTGGAACACCTATGATCTGGCCGACGGCGTTCCCCTGATCTTCCGCAACACCTTCCTCGTGGCCGCAGACATTGAAAACGAATCGATTCACCGGGGGGAAAAGGGACAGCTGATCTGTGACGCCTCGCGCAACGTGGTGGTCTACTACGCATCCGACGACCTGGCCCTGCGCAGCAGCAAGGCGGCGAACCTCAAAAACAAGATCGCCTCCCGCCGCCTGGGCCACAGCGGCCCGGAGAACATGAAGCTCACCCCCAGCAACGTCTACATCGTTGACTGCGACGACGTCAACAATGCCTACGACCTCAAAGGGCACAGCTATTTCCGCAGCGGGCGCACCCCAGGCCAGCCGGGGGTGGTCTTTCAACATATTTTTGCATGCCTGGAAAAGGGCCGCGTCTTCCCCGATGATCCTGAACAGCGAACCACCATCCTTCGCGAGTGATCCTCTTCCTTTCAGGGTCGCCTGTGCTCCAGGCGGCCCCTCTCCCGCCTCTTCTTTCCCTCTGTATGCCTCCCTGTGCCCAAATCCCTTCAGGTTGATTTTTTCAATTTTTATAAGATGTTGATTTTATTCTGACTCGCTGAAGGGTTTTTGCCCTTTGCACCGCCTGTTGCAATTGCTTTTGACCAGGCTTTATGGCAAGATGAGAGTCCTCGCTTGCCCTAACCCGGAGAAATACGGATTCATTCCCGCTGAATTCCCCGCAGCCCGGAGTAGAGGGAAAAGAATTTCGGTCCCGGTTCGTGCGGCAAGCGGTTCACTGCTGCCGGAGGAATACGTCGTGCTGCTTCTTGCTGTTGTTTTCCTGCCGTTGATCGGCGCCCTGTTGCCGGCCCTGCCGATGCCAGGTCAGGGGCGGGCCACCCCGGCGCTGACCGCGGCGATCGTCACCGGCCTGGCTCTCTTGGCCTCGGTTTCTCCGCTCCTGCACGCCTTTGCCGGTACCCCCCTGGAGTTGTACCGGCCCTGGCTGTCCCAGGCCGGGCTGGATCTGGCCCTGCGCATGGATGGGCTGGGGGCGCTGTTCGTCCTGCTGGTGCTCGGCATCGGCCTGCTGGTCATCCTCTACGGCCACTACTACCTGGCCGGGAAGCGATCGGTCGGCCGTTTTTACAGCCTGTTTCTCCTCTTCATGGGGGCCATGCTCGGCCTGGTGCTCTCCGACAATCTGCTCCAACTGGTGGTGTTCTGGGAGTTGACCTCATTGTCCTCCTTTTTCCTCATCGGCTTCAATCACCACAAGGCGGAAGCCCGAAGCGGCGCAGCCCTGGCCCTGGGTGTCACCGGCGCCGGCGGTCTGGCGCTCCTGGCCGGCTGCCTGCTCCTGGGGCAGATCGGCGGCACCTATCGCATCTCGGAGCTGCTCCTGGCCGGCGACCTGGTTCGCAACCATGTGCTCTATCTGCCGACCCTTTCGCTGATCGTCCTGGGCGCCTGCAGTAAATCGGCGCAGTTCCCCTTCCATTTCTGGCTGCCCCGGGCCATGGCTGCGCCCACTCCGGTCAGCGCCTACCTCCATTCGGCCACCATGGTCAAGGCCGGAGTCTTTCTGCTTGCCCGCCTCTTTCCGGTGCTCTCCGGGACGGATCCGTGGTTTTTCCTTGTTGGCGGCATCGGCCTGGTGACCCTGCTCTACGGGGCCTATCATGCCCTGTTTCAGCACGATCTCAAGGGCTTGCTCGCCTACTCGACCATCAGTCATCTGGGGTTGATCGTGCTTCTTTTGGGGATCGATACTGCGCTCGCCGCCGTGGCCGCAGTCTTCCATATCATCAACCATGCCACCTTCAAGGCCTCCCTGTTCATGGCGGCGGGCATCATCGACCACGAGACCGGCACCCGTGATATGCGGCTGCTCAACGGTCTCTGGCGGTATATGCCCCGCACCGCCACCCTGGCCATGGTGGCGGCTGCGGCCATGGCCGGGGTGCCGCTGCTCAACGGTTTTCTCTCCAAGGAGATGTTCTTCGCCGAGACCCTGCATCTCAACCTGCTCGGGCCGCTTCGTGGAGTGGAACCGCTGGCCGCCACCCTGGCAGGCATCTTTGCCGTGGCCTACTCCGCCCGTTTTATCCACGATGTCTTTTTCAACGGCGAGCCCAGGGACCTGCCCCGTTATCCGCCAAGTGAGCCGCCCCGGTTCATGCGGCTGCCGGTGGTGATCCTGGTTGGCCAGTGTCTGTTGGTGGGGATCTTTCCCGGCCTGATCGTGGCCCCCTTCCTCAAGCTGGCCGCCGGCGCCGTCCTCGGTACCGAGGTCCCCCCTTTCAGTCTGGCCATCTGGCATGGGTTCAATGGCCCCCTGCTGATGAGCCTGGTGGCCCTGGTGGGCGGCCTGGCACTCTATGCAGTGCGCCATCGTCTGTTCGATTTTGAGAGGAAGCGCTGGCCCGGTGTTGACCCCCTGATGCTTTCTCGAACCGTCGTTGACCGCTTGAGCCGTGGCGCAGAGATCCTCAGCGGCACCCTCGAAAGCGGCTCGTTGCAGCGGGCAAATGTCCTGCTGTTGTTCGCCGCCCTGTTGGCCCTGGCCTGGCCGTTGGCAACAAGGACCACCGCCCTTGCCGGCCCCCTGGCCCTCAGTCCCATCGACGGCCTGACCCTGATCGGGGCCCTGATCATGATGGGGGGGGCCATCCTCACTGTGCTCTGGCACCGGAGGCGTTTTTCCGTGCTGATCGCCTTAAGTGTGGTGGGACTGATGATGGTGCTGAGTTTTGTCCGTTTCTCGGCACCGGACCTGGCCCTGACCCAACTGGCAGTGGAACTGGTGACCATTTTGCTGCTGATCCTGGCCCTGTTTTTTCTCCCCCGGCAGGACCGAGCCCAGTCCCCGCCATTACGGCGGGGCCGTGACCTCTGCCTTGCCCTTGGGCTTGGGGGAGGAGTCGGTCTGCTCACCTGGGCCATGCTCACCCGAGGGGTGGATTCCATTTCCGGGTATTTTCTTGCCAACAGCCTCCCCGGAGGCGGCGGGGCCAATGTGGTCAATGTCATCCTGGTCGATTTTCGCGGTTTCGACACCCTGGGTGAGATCACTGTGCTCGCGGTGGCGGCTCTCGGCATCCACGGCCTGCTCGACAATCTCTGCCTGGATTCCGGTACGGTGGAGGGCATACCGTCTCGCTGGACCGATGAGCGCCAGTTTCTGGTGCTTTCCCGCATCACCCGTCTGCTTCTCCCCATGGCCCTCTTGGTGTCGATCCACCTCTTTCTCCGCGGCCATAACGCTCCGGGCGGCGGTTTTATTGCCGGTCTGGTCACGGCAGTAGCCCTGATCCTCCAGTCCATGGCCAGCGGTATCGCCTGGACGCGGCGTCAATGGAGCCAACGGTACCAACCGCTGATCGGTTGGGGGGTGTTGATCGCAGCCGCCACCGGCTTGGGATCCTGGCTCTTCGGACGCCCCTTCCTCACCTCCGCCTTTGCCCATGTGCATCTGCCCCTGGTCGGCGAGTTCGAACTGGCCACGGCCATGCTCTTCGATCTCGGCGTCTACCTCTGCGTGGTCGGCGTGGTCCTGCTGATCCTGGCCACGCTGGGGAAATTGAATCAACGCTGCGCCGAGACGCACCAAGGAGGTGTCTGATGGAACTGCTGGCTGCTTTGACTGTGTCGGTTCTCGTTGCCTGCGGGGTCTATCTCCTCCTGCGAGGGCGAACTTTTCCGGTGGTGGTGGGGCTCTCCCTGCTCTCCTATGCGGTCAATCTCTTTCTCTTTTTCTCGGGCCGACTCCTGGGAGAGGTGCCTCCCCTGGTGGGCCAAACAGCCAGCCAAGGGACGGTCGCCGATCCCTTGCCCCAGGCCCTGGTGCTCACCGCCATTGTCATCGGTTTCGGCATGACCGCCTTTGTCCTCATCCTCGCCCTGCGCGCCCGGGGCGAACTCGGCACCGACCATGTGGACGGCAAGGAGGAGGGGCGATGAACCACTGGCTTGTCCTGCCGCTGCTTCTTCCATTGCTTGCGGGGATGGTCAACCTGCTCCTAGGCAGAGAGAGGATTCGTCAGCAGCGCTGGGTCTCCATCGCCGTGTTCAGCGCGGTTCTTGCGGTTGCGATCAATCTTTTGGCCAGCGCCGGCAATGGCACGCCGCAGGTCTATCGCCTCGGCAACTGGCCGCCTCCCTTTGGCATCGTCCTGGTGCTGGACCGTTTGAGCGGCCTGCTGCTGGTGACCGCCTCCCTCCTGGCCCTGCTCAGCCTGCTCCACGCGGTCCGGGGTGGGGATGGTCTCGGTCCCTCTTTTCATGTGTTTTTTCCGCTGCAGCTGTTGGGGATCAACGGCGCCTTTCTCACCGGCGACCTGTTCAATCTTTTTGTGTTCTTTGAAATTCTCCTCATCGCTTCCTACTGTTTGGCCCTCTACGGCGGCGGGGGGCAACGGGTGCGTGCCGGGCTGCACTATGTGGTGCTCAACCTGGTCGGCTCCGCCCTGTTTCTGCTCGCCCTGGGCACCCTGTACGGCATCCTGGGAACCCTCAACATGGCGGATATGGCGGTGAAGATTGCAGCGGCCGGAGCTGACTCCGCCTTTCTCCTTCAGGCCGGAGGAATGCTGCTGCTGGTGGTCTTTGCACTCAAGGGGGCGATAGTGCCCTTGAACGGCTGGCTCTCGCCCCTCTACGGGGCGGTGACTCCCCCGGTGGCGGCGCTGTTTGCGGTGATGACCAAGGTGGGGATTTATGCCATTTTGCGTGTCACCACCCTGATCTTTCCCGCACAGGGAGTGGTGGGTAGGGTCATTGCCGGTCTGTTGCCGCCTCTGGCCCTGCTGACCCTCGCCGCCGGTGGACTGGGCCTGCTTGCCGCGGCTCGGCTGCGCAATCTGATCAGTGCGCTGGTGATCCTCTCGGTCGGCACCCTGCTGGCGGGAATCGGCACGATGAACGCTCAGGGGCTGACAGCCGCCCTCTACTATCTGCCGCACACCACCCTGGTCAGCGGCGGTCTCTATCTGTTGACTGATCACCTGGCCCGTCAGCGGGGCGCCTGGGAGGATCGGTTGGTACGGGGGACGGCACCGGTGCAGGCCCGTCTCGGCGGTCTCTTTCTTTTGGGTGCGGTTGCCGCCGGAGGCCTGCCGCCGCTTGCCGGGTTCCTTGGGAAGCTGATGCTCTTGCGCGCGGTGGATCCGGTCGAAGGAAAATGGTTGTGGGGGCTTGTTCTTGGCGGTGGTTTGGTCTCGCTGGTTGGCTTAAGTCGTGCCGGAATTCGTCTCTTCTGGGGCGGAGGATCGACCTCGGAGGGAGAGGATCCGGTCGGTTGGCTCCGGCTGCTGCCCGCCGCTCTGCTGTTGGCAACCAGCCTGGCCATGACCCTTGCTGCCGCTCCCCTCGGCAAGTATGCCGAGGCCACGGCCCACCAATTGCTGAGCCCCCAGGCGTATATCCAGGCTGTGCTCGGTGGCCCGAATAAGGGAGAACAACGATGAAACGCTTCCTGCCCCGGCCCCTGATGAGTCTCTGCCTGTGGCTGGTGTGGCTGCTGCTGGCCGAATCCGCGGCACCAGCTCACCTGCTTCTCGGGGGAGCGCTCGGCCTGGGTGTGCCCCTGTTTACCGCCCGTTTCTGGCCCGATCCTTCCGGTCTTCGCCGGCCGCTGCTGCTGGTTCCCTACCTGGGGATCCTGCTCTGGGATATCGTTGTCGCCAACCTGGTCGTGGCCCGCCTCATCCTCGGGCCGGTTGATCGCCTGCGGCCGGCCTTTATCCGTTTGCCCCTGGATCTGGAGCAGGATATGGCCATAGTCGTTTTGGCCCACACCATTTCCCTGACCCCGGGCACGGTGTCCATCCACCTGAGCACGGATAGGCGGGTCCTGCTCATTCATGCCCTGGATGTCGATGACGAGGCCCAACTGATCACCCGTATCAAAAAGCGCTACGAACAACCGCTCAAGGAGATCTTCGCATGCTGAACATCGCCGTCTCTTTTGCCTTTGCCTGCATCGGCATTGGCCTGCTGTGCAACTTTTGGCGTCTTGTCCGTGGTCCCCGGCACACCGACCGCATCCTCGCCCTGGATACGATGTACGTCAATACCACCGCCCTGCTGGTGTTGCTGGGAATACACCTCAATCGGAGCGCCTACTTCGAGGCAGCCCTGCTCATCGCCCTGATGGGTTTTGTCGGGACGGTGGCCCTGTCGAAATATCTGTTGCGCGGCGACATCATCGAGTGAGGTGGATCCCATGTTGCTTGATTTGTCTGTTGCCCTGTTTCTCTTGATCGGCGGCGGTTTCCTTCTCATCGGCTCGATCGGTTTGCTTCGCCTTCCCGACCTGTTCATGCGCTTGCATGGTCCGACCAAGGCGACCACCCTGGGGCTCGGCGGCATCCTCATTGGTTCCATGCTCCATTTCGGAGGCCGGGGGGGCGGGTTGAGCCTCCATGAGCTGCTCATCACCCTGTTCATCTTCACCACCGCCCCGATCAGCGCCTACCTGGTCGGCCGGGCCGGTTTGCATCTCCACGGTTATGATGGTGAACGAAATCGCTGATCAGTTGAACCCGAAAAAGAGCCACCTTTCGTCCCTCGGGCATTAGCCGGTGATCGCATCCAGGCTGCGGACACTGCCGGAGAGCAGGGTGCCGAGCTGGGAGGCGATCACCTCGGCGCAGCTGTTGGTGGTCTCCGCATGCTGCAGAACCTCCGCGGCCGCGGCACTGACCTCGCCGATACGGGTGGAGACCTCACCGGTGTTGTTGCCGGCGGAACCGGTCAAGGCCACAATGGTCCTGCTCAACTGCCGTTGACGGCCGATTGCCTGATCAATGGTTGCGGTGACCCGGTGCAGGGCATCGACATTGGTGCCGATGGTGTCAAAGGAGGTGAGGAAGGAGGTGCAGGTGGTGTTGATCGCCTCGATTTTTGCGAGCACATCCCCGGTGGCCAGTGCCGTATCCTGGGAGAGCTTCTTGACCTCCCCGGCCACCACCGCAAATCCCCGACCGGCATCACCGGCCTTGACCGCCTCGATGGTGGCGTTGATCGCCAGGATCTTGGTCTGATCGCTGATGGCCCGCACCGTGCCCACAATGGTATCTATTTCCGCCACCGATCCATGCAGGGCCGCCAGGTGATGGCGGGCCTGTTCTATCTCGTCCACGATTTTTTCCACGGCCCGGTTCTGTACCCCAAGTTCCTCGTTTATTTCCCCCACAGCAGTGCTGATGCGATGGGAGGAGTCGTTGACCTCGGTGGTCAACCGGGCCGTGTCGTCGGCAAGTTCCGCCACCTCGGAGGATGCCTGCCTGGTCTGGCCGGCCAGATTCTGCATGGTGTGGGCAACCTGCGCCATTTCCGTTGAACGGCTGTTTAACCCCTGAATGGTCTGGGGCATGGTGCCGACCAGATCCCTGATCCGCTGGTGATCCTCTGCCTTGCGTTGCTCCACCCGGTTGAGGTGGAGCAGGGTCTCGCGAAAACGGGCAATGGCCGCATAGAGTACCCCGATCTGATCGCGGCGTTTGCGTGGCGGTAGTTCCGGAAACTCTCCGGCGCCCAGGGCCTCGACGATGCGGATCAGATGCTGCAGCGGTCGTTCGATGATGATCCGCGTGAGCAGGAACAGGGCAAGAACATTGATCCCCACCGCGGCCAGTCCCGCGTACAGGCTTTGGTACTGCTGTTGCTCCATGGCCCGCTGTATGCGTCGTTCCTGCATATTGATCCGGTCCACAAAACCAAGAATCTGGGTGCGGCTCTGTTCCGCCTCCAGACTTTTGTCCGCCACCATGGAACGAAGCTCAGCCACTTTTTCCTCGTAAAATTGGGCGCTGCCGCTCTTGGCCGTTACCTCGGCAACAAGGGCCTGCAGCCGATCACGATCCGCCTCCGGATCCGCGCTTGCGAGCACGAGTTGCTCCACTTTATCGGTGAAGGTACCGTCCTCATCGAGCAGCCCATGGGAGAGCAGGAGTTGATTTGCATGGATATGCACCACAAATTTGCCCTTGGCCAAATCCCGTTTTTCCGTTCGTGAATAGAAGGGGCTGTATTGATCTCTGCCGGTCAGTGTCAGCCGTTTTGTCGGGGGGAAGGTTTGTTCCACCACTTTGACAACCTGTTCGGTGGGGTCGTTTTTAAAGTGTTTGGGCAGGGCGAGGAACTGCTGCTGCAGTTGGACGATGGAATCGCGAAGGTTGGTATCGATCTGGTCGCGAATCTCCATGACCTCGGTCATCATCGATTCCACCCGCTGGGTGGCCCCGTGATTGATGGAGAGCAGGGCCGCGATGCAGCTGTTGGAGGCAATGGCCACCCCCAAAAGCAGTTTGAGGCCAACGGTCAGCCAGTTTTTGGGAGAGGCTGGAGTGACCGAGGTTCTGAACCTCGGCCGGAACAGAGCAAGCGTCAAGAATTGCATGAATTAACGTACCGTAAGTGGTGAAGTTGTTGCAGGGGCGAGTTGAACGGGCGGCTCCGCCTGCAGGAGGTGGATGTACAGGCTTGAACCGGGCATGTCCTTGGCGTGGTGCTTGGCGATCGAGGCCTCCTCGGAGAGATCGATCGGGCAATGCCACTGGGAGGGCTTGACCACCACCGCCCCCACGGAAAGGGTCATCTGTCCGTATTGGCGTTTGCGCCCCTCTCGGTCCGTGGCGGTGATCACGCAGCCGATATGACCGTTATAGAGTCCGCAGATGGAGTCATCGAACTGTTTGAGGATACGTTCCACCGTCTGCTGCCAGTCGTGGGAGCGGAAGATGGCCACAAAATCGTCGCCACCGATATGGCCGATGAAATCGACCTGGTCGTTGATGTTGGCGACCAGGATCTCGGAGAGAAAGCGGATCACCTGATCGCCACGGCTGAAGCCGAAAAAATCGTTGAATGGCTTGAAGTTATCCAGGTCGAAATAGCAGACGGTAAAGGGGATCTGTTGCTGAAAGAGCTTTTGCAGCTGCTGCTGAATGGGCACGTTGCCCGGCAGCATGGTGAGCGGGTTGGCGTGGCGGGCACGGTTGACCTGCAGTTTGGTGATCTCGTGCAAGAGATCGATCAAGAGCCCCTTGCCGATCAGGCAGCATCCGTCGAGGATAATGAACTCCTCGGTATGGATGTCCAGGGAGGTGGTCAGGCGGTAGCTGGCCTCCTCCAGGGGAAGCCGCTTGTCGAACTGCATCACGTTGCGGTTGATGAAGCGGAGAATCGGTTGCTTGCCGTAGAGTTCCTTGCCATAGAGGCTGGCATAGAGGTTCATGAACTCCCGTCGCAGGACCAGGCCGAGGACCTCGCTTTCATGGATCACCACCACCGATTCCAGATCCGGGGTGGAGGTGAACAGGCCCCCGATCTCCAACACCGTGGCTTTGGCCTGCACCGAGATCGCCGGCTTGATCAGGATCTCCACGGTCAGGGATTCGTCCTCCTCGTAACTGCGCATCTCCTTGCGAAACAGTTTGGAGGGGAGGGTCACCGGAGGAACGGCGGTCGGGCGGCAGAAGTAGTAGCCCTGGAGCATCTCCACCCCGATTTTTCGGAGGGTGGCGTACTCACGCTCGGTTTCCACCCCCTCGGTGATCACCCTGCAGCCCAGGGCGGTGGCGGTTTTGAGGATGGTGGTGACGAACTGCTGCTTGGTGCGGTCCTGGTCCACGCCCTGGATGAAGTGGCGGTCGATTTTGACGATATCCGGCCGTAGTTCCGACCAGAGCTTGAGCCCCGAATAACCGGCGCCCAGGTCATCGAGCGCGACCCTGAACCCCATTTCCCGGTAGTGGTGCATGGCCTGCTGCATGAGCTGCACATCCTCCACCGGATGGGTTTCGGTCAGCTCGATGATCAGCTGCGAGGGATTCAGGCCGGAATGTTCGACATATTCCAGGGTGAGCCCTTCGCGGAAATGTTCGTGCACCAGACTGTAGGGATCGACGTTGATGAACAGGCGGCCGGGCAGACCGAGTTGGGCAAAGCGGTTGATCACCGCCCGTCGGCACATCAGATCCAGTTCCGCCAGGCGGCCGACGCGGGTGGCGGCCTCGAACAGCTGGGTGGGGGAGTAGAGCACGGTGTTGACCGGGCCGCGGATCAACCCCTCATAGCCGTAGATCTGCCGGGTCTGCAGATGGACAATGGGCTGAAAATGTATCTGAATAGTCTGCTGCTCGATGACGCTGTGCAGCAAGGTTTCTGTGCGTGGTTCCATGAGCTCCGTAGACCACAAAATGAATGGCACCTTCGTCTGAAGGGCTTGGCAGAGTTGCCATAGAGGGATTTTCTCTCAATGAATCTTCTGCCTTGTATCGGGGCTCTGTTATGTTTGTGTCAGGATTCTGTATGAGCTCTGTTTCGGGAATAAAGGGGATTGGAGGAGGCTATGGAGCACATTGGCGACTAGCAACTTGTATCACGCTGTAGGAGTTGTTTGATCGTTGCCAGTCCATCGGTATAGTCATAGGATTCAATCTGGTGGCTGAGGGGCTGGATCTGCTTGCCGTAGGCGCTCAGGAGCAGCGGGTATTCCTCGACAAAGAGATCGTTGGCCGCACTGTCTTCAACGGCCAGCAACGAGGCCAACCGCTGCAGGATAACCCGTGCCTTGTCGCTGTCGACCCGCTCTACGGGGTTGATCGCCTCGGAGGGGGGGGATATTTGTTGCACGGCCTGGCAAAAATGGTCGAGGGCGGCTGGTAATGGCTTCAGTGCCGCCAGCAGGCTGTGTTCATCGGGTCTCTCCTTGGCCCCCTGTTCGATGGCGGCGGCACATTGATTGATCTGCCAGGCGCCCAGGGTCCCTGCCGCCCCCTTGAGGGCATGGGCCTGCTCACGGACCTTGGACCAGTTGTGTTCGTCAATCATCGCCCTGAGGAGATTTGCATCCTGACCATGAAGCTGGACAAACTGACGGAGCAGCCGCAGGTAGGCCTGTTCGTCGCCCAAAAGCAGGCGCAGACCGGCGTCAACCTCCAGCTCCGCAATCCCGGCGAGTTGCTCGCGAATACCGCTTGCCTGCTCCGCGCCGGCCGGGGCCGTGGGTGGTTTTTCCGCTGCCGGTGAAGTTTCCCCTGGCCCTATCCATTTGTGCACAAGGGATTGCAGCCTGTCCAGATCGATGGGTTTGGCGATATGATCGTTCATCCCCGCCTGAAGACAGCGCTCGCGGTCCTCGCTGAAGGCGTTGGCGGTCATGGCGAGGATGGGCAGCCCCTGCTTGTTGGGCAGGCGGCGGATGGCCCTGGTTGCCTGCAGCCCATCCATGACCGGCATCTGCACATCCATGAACACCAGATCAAAAGGTTCTTCACTGACCTGGATAACCGCATCCGCGCCGTTGTCCACCACCGTGACCTGCATGCCCAGGGATTCGAGCAGCATCTGTGCCACTTCCTGATTGACGAAGTTGTCCTCAACCAAAAGAATCCGTGCGCCCTGGCCCGGCTGTTGCGGTTTCCCAGACGGATCCAGGGGGGCCTGGACCGCTGGCATGATATCCATCAGGGTGTCGAGCAGCTGCGAGGCTGTCACCGGTTTGATCAGGACTTTGCGAATGCCTGCCCTATGAGCCGCTTCCAAGGGGGGCGTTTCCCCGTAGGCGGTCACCATCAAAAAGACCGGTGGGGTCTTGAGATCGAGCTGGGGCAGCTGTTCCATCAGGGTGATGCCGTTTGTCTCGCACAGCATCCAGTCGAGCACCACCAGGGCAAAGGGGGCGCCTTCCCTCTCCGCCTCGACCAGCCGCTGCAGCCCGGCTGGGCCATGGGCGATCGTCTCGACCCGCATGCCGATCTCCTGGAGCATGGCCGCGAGTATTTCCTGGGATTCGGGCATGTCGTCGATCACCAGGACCGATTGCCCCTTCAGCACCACACCATGGCTTCGAACCTGCGGCTGTTTGTCGGAGCGGGCAAAGGGGAGCTCGAGCCAAAAGGTCGTTCCCCGGCCAAGCCGGCTTTCCACCCCGATCTTGCCATTCATGAGTTCGACCAGCTGTTTGCTGATGGCAAGCCCCAGGCCCGTGCCGCCAAAGCGGCGGGTGGTCGAGGTGTCGGCCTGCTCAAAGGCGGTGAAGATGCGTTTGACCTGCTCCTCGGTCATGCCGATGCCGGTATCCTCGATGGAAAATCGGAGCAGCACCTGATCATCTTCCTGGTGGGCGAGATGGGCGGTGATCGAGACCTTGCCGACTTCGGTGAATTTGACCGCGTTGCCCACCAGGTTGAGCAGGATCTGTCCCAGCCGGGGGCCGTCGCCACGAAGCATGGGAGGAATCCGTTGCAGGTCGATGTGCAGGCTGATGTTTTTTGCCGAGGCCTTGTCCGCGAGCAGGTCGCAGACCTGGTGCACCACCCGGGCCGGTTCAAAGTCATCTATATCCAGGCTCATTTTTTGGGCCTCGATCTTGGAAAGATCGAGAATATCGTTGATGATATGGAGCAGGTGGCGCGAGGCCTCGGTGAGCTTGTCCAGTTGGTGCATCTGCTGGCTGGTGAGGGGGTCGCGTTTGAGCAGGTGGGCAAAGCCGATGATGGCGTTCATCGGGGTGCGGATCTCATGGCTCATGTTGGCGAGGAACTCGGATTTGGCGCGGGTGGCGGCCTCGGCCTGATCCTTGGCTTTCCGCAGAGCTTCAGCTGCCTGGCGTTCCACGGTGATGTCGTCGATCATCCCCACCAATCCCTTGGTGATATCGGCCGGATCCCAGGGCCTGGCATTCATCTTCGCCCAGAAGAGGCTGCCGTCCTTGCGGCAGAGCTGGCGTTCGGCAGAATGCTTGCCGGTGGTTCGCAGGTCATGGGCGATCTGCTGCCCTGCTTCGATGAACTCCTGCTCGCTTTGATACCAGGAACGGGTTGTCTGACCGACTATCTCGCCTGCGGAAAATCCGAAAATTTCCTCCATCCTCCGATTGCAGCGCACCACGCTCCGATCACGGATAAAACCGATCCCCGAGGCAGCCGCATTGAAGATGGCCTCCTGCTCTTCCGCGGCCCTGCGCAACTCGGATTCGAGCTGTTTGCGGTCGGTGATGTCGGTGTGGATGCCAAGGGCCCGGGTTGGCCGTCCCTCCGCATCCCGGGAGACCACCTTGCTCCGGCTGAGTATCCAGACCACGGAACCGTCCTTGGCAAGGGCACGACTCTCTAGCTCGAGATGGCCTTGAACGAGCAGTTGCTGCTCGATGGCGGTGGACACCAACTCAAGGTCCTCCGGATGGACGAGGTTCACCCCACTGGAAATATTGTCCGAGGGCAGTTCCCCCGGTTCATAGCCAAGCATGCGGTAGTAACCGGGGCTGTAATACACGGCATTGCTGACGAGGTCCCAATCCCACAGACCGTCACTGGATGCATCCAGGGCAAGGGCGTACCGTTCCTCGCTGCTGCGGAGTTGTTCGTTGACGCGGTCCAGTTCTTCGGTGCGGGCCTGGACCAGTTCCTCCAGGTGGGCCAGGACCTCGGTTTTTTCCTGGTTGGCCCGTTGTGCCTCGTTGAGGGCGGCTTCGAGAGCGGCCTGCTGCTGTTTCAACTCGGAGATATCACGGAGGATACCCACCGCATGCCACTGGTTGTGGAGGTTGACCGAAGAAAGGGAGAGGGAGATGGTAATCTCCCGGCCATCCTTGTGCAGGGCGGCGAGTTCCAAGGTCTGGCCGACCGCCTCGCCATGACCGGTGCGGAGAAATTGAGCGAAGGCGCGTTGATGAGCTGCATGATAGCGTTCGGGCGCGAGCAGGGTGTGCAGGTTTTTGCCGAGAATTTCATCCCTCTGATAGCCCAGCATCCGTTCCGCCGCCGGATTCCAGAAGGAGAGGCTGCCCTGGTTGTCCATCATGAGAATGGCGTCCAGGGCGGAGTCGGTGATGGCCTTGAGCCGTTTTTGGCTCTCTGCCAGCTGCCGTTGCCGTTCTTTATGATCGGTGATATCGTGCCAGACGGCGGAGATCAGTTGCCTGCCCTGGATGGAGAGTGCACGCAGGGTGAGGGTAATGTCGCGGAGGGAACCATCTTTATGGCGATGCTGGGTCTCAAACCGGATGGATTCTCCCTGGAAAATCCGCAGCTGCATCGACTGAATTTGCTCCCTGCTGAGATCGACCTGGATATCCTTCACCGACAGCTTGCGGAACTCCTCATGGGTGTATCCCAGGGAGGTGTGCGCGATTGGGTTGAAATCGACAAAACCTTGGTTCTCCGCATCGACCAAAATCACCGCATCCGTGGTCTGCGCGAACATGGCATTGATCTGTTCGTCGCGAATTTTGATGAAATCCAGGGCGGTTCGGCGTTCGATCACCTCGGCCAATCGTTGGACAATGGCCTCGGCCAGTTCCCGCTCCTCGTGAAGAAACGGACCTTCGTCCTCCTCCGGGCGGGCCTCGTTATAGGTTAAGCTGAGGTTGGCTGTCTCGCCCCGTCCGGTGGCGGCCTCGACCTGCAGCATCCAGGGAGAAGGATGAAAACCGGGTGATGCATAGACCGCTGTTGGGGTCTGTATCTGGACGGCGGCAATGTCCGGGTATTGCCAGCCCAGGGGAATCAGGTCCACAAGGTGGCTGAGCTGTTCGCCCAAGGGGGCCTGCACGTCCTCGGTTTCGGCAAACACTCGGTACAAACATTGCTGTTCTTTGATCCGTTTTTGCAGGGCACGCTGTTCTTTGCGTCGTTCGGTGACGTCACGCGCTATGCCGAGCACCCCGAGCAGCTGGCCATTCTCATCCCAATAACCGCTCTTGATAACCTCGAACAGCCCCTGTTTGCTACCGTCGGCAAACTTGAGCCACTCGTCGTTCATGCGCGGTTGTCCCGCCTCGATCGCTTTCTGATCATTGGCCCGAAAGAAATCCGCCTGCTCCTCGGAAACGAAATCATAGTCGGTCTTGCCGAGGATCTCGGACTGGGAGACGCCAAAAAATCGTTCAAAGAACGGATTGCAGACGATATAGCGGCCCTCAGGATCCTTTACCCAGAGTAAATCGGGAATGGACTGCAGCAGGGCATGCAGCTTGGAGCGCTCGTGAAGCAGGTGTTCGGTTGCCCGCCGTTGCTCGGTGATATCGTTGACGGCGGAGAGAATGGCGGGCTTATGCTTGTAGCTGATCACGGTCGAGGAGACCAGGGCCTGAAAGACCTTGCCCCTGGTGTTGGTCAGAGACATTTCGTGATCGTAGGTCGTTCCCTCCTGCTCCAGTTTGCGCAGCAGCTCTTTTCGCGCCTGAGGATCGCAGTAAAAGATCGTCACCGGTCTTCCTAAAATCTCATGCCGGTCAAGCTCAAACTGTCGTTCAGCGCGCACATTGACAAAATGGACGATGCCATCGTCCAACCCCGTGATGTAGAGGGGGAAAGGGGCATGCTCCAGTAAGAAGTCTTTCATGGAGCTTTCCTCTTCCTGGGCGGAATCGGTGAGTCCGAAGGCCATGGCCTGGATCAGGTCCTGGGAGGAGAGCAGGCCGAGGAGCGATCCGTCTGGATCGACCACGGGAACTTGACGGACGCGGCGGTTGAGCATGGTGATTGCGGCCTCCGCCAGGGACGTGTCCGGAGTGACGGTGTACACCGGCTTGGTCATGACCCCGCTCAGGGGGCATTGCCGTTTTTCTTGCATCTCCAGGTAGAGCGGCGCCAGGTCCCGTTGGCTGAGAATACCCACCGGGCGTCCCTGGTCGACCGCAATGATTGCACTGGCCATGCGGTCATCCATGTGGCCCAGGGCCGTAGGGAGCGGGGTGTCCGGGGAAAAAACGCAGCGGGCAGGGCGCATGATCATCCCCACGCGGGTCTGTCCGGCAGGCGAGGCAAGGGCGAGGTTGCGCTGGAAATCTGTCGGGGTGACCAGGCTCATGGCCTGCCCGTTGCCATCGGTGAGCACCAGGTGCTGCACATTTTCGCGCAGGCAGGTCTGGTAGGCGTCCCGGCAGCGGATCGTCTCGGCAACGGTGAGCGGGGGGAGCATTACCTCGCCGAGCAGGGTTTGCGGGGCAAGGTCGGTGTGCAGGGCCTTGAGGAGGATGCGATCGGTGAGGATGCCCACGGGACGACGATCTGCATCCACCACCGGGAGGGCGGAGAGACGCTTGTCCCTCATCAGGCGGACCGCGTCCAGCAGGCTGTCTTCCGGACGCAGGGCCTGGAGCCGGCCCGAGGCGATCATGGCGAGGGGGGTGTCGGAATCAGTCCAGGAACCGTCCATGGCTCAAACCTCGGGGGGGGAATCGGCGAGTTGCTGTTGAATGGTGAGGAAGGTGGCGAACTCGGCTTCAAAGGCCTCGACCACAGAGGGATCAAAGTGTTTGGATCGCTGCTCGCGAATGAGGGCGGTGGCCTCTTCCACCGACCAGGGACCTTTATACACCCGGGGCGTGGTGAGGGCGTCAAAGACATCGGCCAGGGCCATCAGGCGGGCGGAGAGGGGGATCTGGTCACCGGCAAGGCCAAAGGGATAGCCGCTGCCGTCCCATTTTTCGTGGTGGAACAGGGCGATTTCCTTGGCCACCTCCAAAAAGAGCAGGGCCTCGGGTTTTTCGGTCTCGGTGGCGGTGGTGTCGTAATGGGGCAGGGTGGCCGCAATGGCCCGTTCAATGGCATTGCTGCCGATCTGGCAGTGGCTCTGCATGCACGCCCATTCCTCGGCGTCGAGCTTGCCCGGTTTGAGCAGGATATTGTCGGGGATGCCGATTTTGCCTATATCGTGCAGGGGCGCGGCCTTGACGATGCGCTTGAGCGCGTTTTCTTCAAGCAGGGGGGCAAACTCAGGTTTCTGCTGGAGATGGCGCGCCAGTGTCTCCACGTAGGCCTGGGTGCGGGCGATGTGGTTGCCGAGCTCGGAGTCGCGGGTCTCCGCCAGCTGGGCCATGGCCGCCAGGCTCACATCCTGAATGAGCAGGTTGTCGCGCATGCGCCGTTTGACCTCGGCCTCGAGCCAGGCATTGTGACTCTTGAGCCGGTCCCGGGCCTGTTTGACCTCCACATGGACCTGCACCCGCGACAGCACCACCGTGGGTTTGATCGGCTTGACGATGTAGTCGACCGCGCCACACTGGAGACCATGCTCCTCGTCCATGGTGTCGTCGAGGGCGGTGACAAAGATGACCGGAATTTCGGCGGTCTGGGGCTGTTGGCGCAGCCGCTCGAGCACGGCAAAGCCATCCATGCCCGGCATCATCACATCCAAAAGTATCAGATCCGGCCTGGGGTCACGGACCGCGGCCTCCAGTGCCTGCGGTCCTGATTTGCAGACCCGCACCGTGTAGGCGGGGCGAAGCAGGCCGGAGAGGACGGTGAGATTTGCGGGTTCGTCGTCAACAATGAGAATGATCGGCGCGGTCATAGTACACTATTCCTCGTTGGGCCTGCCCCAGGCAGGGGCAGGTGAAACAGTAGCAGGTGAAACAGGCATCAGAGCCCGAAACTCCCGGTGCGCAGTCCCTGTTCAAACTCCTCCCGGGTGATGGGACGACTGAACAGATATCCCTGCAGTTCATCGCAGGCAATGGCGTCCAGCACCTTGAGCTGCTCCTCGGTTTCGACCCCCTCGGCAATGACCTTGAGATCGAAACTCTTGGCAATGCCGACAATGGATTGGAGCAGGGAGACGCTGTTGTTGTGCCCGGAAATATTTTGCACGAACGATTTGTCGATTTTCAGGGTGGTCAGCGGAAAGATCTGCAGATGGCTGAGCGCCGAGTAGCCGGTGCCGAAGTCATCGATGGCAATGGCAATGCCCATCTCCTTGAATTTTTGGAGCGAGGCAACGGCTTGGTCCGTGTTTTCCATCATCACCCGTTCGGTCAGCTCCAATTCGAGATGGTGCGGATCCAGCCCGGTTTGCTCGAGGACCTCCATGATGCGGCTGGCCAGTTTCTTGAAGTTGACATTCTGTCCGGAAATATTGATCGCCATGCGGCACCCCTCGAACAGCCCCTCCCTGACCCACAGGCTGGCCTGGGTGCAGGCCTGGACGATCACCCAGTCGTTGATCGAATGGATAAAGCCGCTCTCCTCGGCAAAGGGGAGGAACGTATACGGCGCCACCAGCCCCTGCTCCGGGTCCTGCCAGCGGATCAGCGCCTCGACGCCGGTCATCTTCTTGTCCTGGTTGCAGAACTGAGGCTGGTAGTAGAGCTCGAACTCGTTGTTCTGCAGGGCGCGGCGCAGGCTGTTGGCCAACTGAAAACGGGCATGGGCGGCATCGTTCATCTCATGCTGGAAGAACTGATAATTGTTGCGCCCCTTTTCCTTGGCCTCGTACATGGCGGTATCCGCGTTCTTGAGCAGGGTGTCCAAGTCTTCGCTGTCATCGGGAAAAACGCTGATGCCGACACTGGCAGACAGGGCGATAGACTGGTCGTTCCACAGGATCGGCTGTTCGATGACCTGGGTGATGCGTTCGGCGAGATTGGCGATATGATCCAGGGAGCTGAAGTTGGCGGAGAGCACGGTGAACTCGTCCCCCCCAAGGCGGGAGATGATGGAGGACGGCTGCTCGCTCTGGGAACGGGAGAGGATGTCCGACTGACGAAGTACGCTTTTCAACCGGTCTGCCACGGTGATGAGTACCTTGTCGCCCACCGGATGGCCCAGGGTATCGTTGATGCGTTTGAAGTGATCCAGATCGATGAAGAGGATGGCGATCTTCTTGCCGCTACGAAAGGTCTGCGGCTGGATCTTGGTCCAGTGTTCGCGGAACAGGGTGCGGTTGGCTAGCCCGGTGAGGTTGTCGTAATAGGCGAGGTAACGAATCTGGTCCTCGGCCTGTTTGAGTTCGGTGATATCCTGGACCACGCCCACCACCATGGAGGGGCGATCCTTGCGATCGAAGACGATCTCCCCCTGGTTGAAGATGATGCGTTCCTGACCGCTGGGGAGCACGATGCGATAGTTGAGCGAAAAGGAGTGCCCCTCGTTTTGCGCCTCGTGCATCAGATGTTTCACCGTATGCCGCTCGGAGAGGACGATCTGGGCAAACAGGGATTCGTAAAGGTCGGGATCGCTGACACCGAATTGCTGCGGATCCTGGGCGGAGAGGTGGAATTTGCCGCTCTCCAGATGCAGTTCCCAGTGCCCCAGACGGGCAATCTGTTGGGCCCTGAAAACCCGTTGCTGGCTCATCTTGAGATCGTTGAGAATGGAGCCCGAGCGCAACCAGTAACGAACCCGGTAGCCGAGGATCAGCATATTGATCGGTTTGCTGATAAAGTCGGTGGCACCGGCATCAAAGGCGCTGGTAATGGTTTGCGCATCTTCCAGGCCGGTGACCATCACTACCGGGGTGTGCTCGCCCCCCGGGGTCTGGCGCAGGCGGCGACAGGTTGCAAAGCCATCCATGTCCGGCATGATGATGTCGAGCAGGATCAACTCCGGCGGCTGGTCTCCAAAACGGGCCAGCGCCTCTTCGCCGCTGCCGGCCTCGACCACCTCGTAGCCAGCATTTTCAAGGGTAAAGCGCAGCTGGAGCCGAGCGGCAAAATCATCGTCGACCACGAGGATCAGCGGTCGTCTTTCATCGGAGGGGATGGGTGTCGGTTCACTCATGGCATGTCATCGGGTTGGACGAGGATGTGGAGAAGTCCCTCTCTGAGCTGGGTGAGGAACTCGGGGTCCGCTGTCTGGTGGTGCTGCAGGGCGGTATGGAGCTGCTGTGCCCTCTCGGCCCAAACCTGCAGCCCGCATTGCAGCAGGGTCCCCTTGAGGGTGTGGGCGGCTTTGGCCAGGTCGGTTGTGTTTCCCTGCGCCTGGGCCCGCTCTGCCGCGGCAAGTTGTGCGGTCAGGCTCTGCCGGGCTGCGGCGAGGATTTTTTCAATCTGATCAGGGGTGAGATTGGTCGAGCGCTGCAGGTGGGCGCGCATCTTTGCAACGCTCGGCTGCATTGGTTGAGCTGTTGCGGCCGCCGAGGGCGGCTCCTCGGGCAGCGTCGTCTCCCCGGGCGGCAGAGACTGTTCGGTCACGGTTCTGAGGACTTCGGCCAAGCGGGCGGTGTCAAAGGGCTTGCTCACGTAGGCATCCATGCCGCTGGCAAGGCAGATCTCGTCGTCGCCACCCAGGGCATGGGCGGTCATGGCCACCACCGGAAGATGGCCGCCGCGGAGTTTTTGCCGGAGAATCTGCTCCACATTGGGGGGGAGTTTCACGCTCAAGGGCTTATCCGCCTCCAGGGTGCGGATGATGGTGGTCGCTGCCAAGCCGTCGAGGATCGGCATCTGCACATCCATCAGCACTAGATCGAAGCGACCGAAGGCCAGGTTGACCAGGGCCTCGATGCCGTTGGTGGCGGTGGTGATGATATGGTCCTGTTCGAGCATCATGCCGGCCACATCGCGGTTGACCTCGTTGTCATCCACCACCAGAATCCGCAATTTTCGAGGAAGGGCCGCCGACGTTTCCACAAGAGGTTCCGGGTCTTCGCTTGCAAGAGGGGAGGAGCAGGGTTCAAGCGGCAACCGGCAGGAAAAAATGCTGCCTTGGTGTTCCTCGCTCTCCGCGCTCATCGATCCCCCCATGAGGGCGGTGAGTTGGGTGCAGATGGCCAGTCCCAGGCCGGCACCCCCGTATCTGCGGGCATAGGAGTTGTCGACCTGCTCGAATCGGTTGAAAATTGCGGGCAGTTTATCCGCGGGGATACCGATGCCGCTATCCCTCACCTGGAGCACGAGTTGTTCCGGTTCATCCGTTGTTCCGGCAGGTTCCCGGTCGATGTGCAGAGCGATTGTGCCCGCCTCGGTGAATTTGATCGCGTTGCCCAGGAGGTTGATCAGAATCTGGCGAATACGGAGGGCGTCGCCCCGGATCCATTGGGGAAGAGACGGGTCGTAGTGGAGTTGGAACTGAAGCCCCTTGGTGCTGGCCTGCACCCCCATGAACGAGTGCACCGAATCGATCAGCTGACGGAGCTCAAGGGGCGCCGGATGCAACTCCAGTTGACCGGCCTCCATCTTGGAGACATCCAGGATATCACCAAGCAGCCCCAATAACTCCTCCGCGGATTGCTTGACCGTGGCCAGGCAATGGTGCCTTTTCTTTTCATCCGCGGTTTCCATGGCCAGGTGGGCCATGCCGAGGATGGCATTCATCGGCGTACGGATTTCATGGCTCATGTTGGCCAGGAACTGGGATTTGGCCATATTGGCGCTTTCAGCCTCCTCTTTGGCCTGCATCAGGGCCAGTTCCGCCTCTTTGCGCAGGGTGGTGTCGCGGCCGACACCGGCGTACTCGAGCAGTTGCCCCTTGGGGTCAAAGATTTTGCGATCGGTCCAGGAGAGCCATTTGTCGTTCTTCCCCGGGCGGACGATGCGGTACTCAAAACTGGCCACCGGGTTCTCCTTGGTGAGGCCTGCCAGCATCGTCAATTTTTTCTGCAGGTTTTCCGCCGAGATAAATAACTTGAAATCCTTGCCGATGAGCTGGTCGCGGGATTGTTCAAAGTAGCGGCAAAAGGCCTCGTTGACAAAGGTGATCACCCCGTTGGGCAGAGAGCGGCAGACCAGTTCGGTTTGGTCTTCGACAATGGCCCGGTACCTGGCTTCGCTCGCCTCCAGCTCCCTGGCGTGGTCCGCGGCTTCCCGTTCTCGCTGTTGCAGGCGCGCCGCCATCTGGTTAAAGGCCTCCGCCAGATGGTCCAGTTCAACAGGTCCGTTCATGGCGATGCGATTTTCCAGGTCGCCCCGGCTGATGCGATCGACCCCCTCCTGGAGTCGGGCCAAGGGGTCGATGAACTGTCGTTTGAGCAGACTTCGCATCACCAGGGTGAGGACGAGCAGCATCAGGCCGGAGGCGGCCAACATGAGGAGCAAGGCGCGCTGACTGGCCGCAGAGGCTTCCTTGAGTGGCAATTCGGTGACAGCGATCCATGGGCTGTCGGGGATGGCGGTAATGGTGGCGACGACCTCTTTGCCCTTCCTGTCGAGAGAGCGGCCATGCCAGGCGTTCGGCAGGGGCCCAGTCGGGGGGCGCGGGAAAAAAACAGGCTGCCGACGGTTGGTTTCGCCAAGCATCTCGACCTTGTTATGGGCGATGAGCATGCCCTTGCGGTTGATGATATAGGCGGTTCCGTTGTTGCCAAGATCCAGATGGGACACGAGCTCCCGCAGGGGTGCGGGGTGGAGCAGGCAGGCGATAACCCCACCTCCTTCGGCCGGCGCGGAAAAGACGAGCAGGGTATCCGCGCTCTCCGCATCTTGGATATCGCCGATATAGGCTCTTCCTGATCGGGCACGAAGAAACCAGTCGTTGCGGCCCATGGAGTCCGGCTGATCGAGCCTCCCCCGGCCGCCGCTGGAACTGGCAAGGACCTGCCCTGCCTGGTTGAGATGCACCAACTCCTTGAGGATCGGAGCCTTCTTCTTGAGCAGGTTGACCTCATCGAGGTGTTGGGAAAACTCATCCCGGCCAAAGAGATTGATCAGGGCAAGCATACTCTGCTGTTGGTGGATAAAGTCCTTGACCGAGTGAACGAGCCGTTGGCTGGCTTCCTTCTGACGTCCCTCCCAGCCCTGCTGCTCGGTTGAACGCACCAAAAAAAAGAGCCCAGCCAGACCAGAGGCAAGGAGGATGGCCAGGGCCGCGGCAAAGGCGAGAAACAGTTGGCGGCGCAGGCTCCGCGGAAGAATCCCCAAACTGTGCTGGGATGCAGGGCTGTGTCGGTGCGCCGTTTTACTCATGGTGTAGCTGCGTTGTGCAATGAAAAGGTGGCATGAAGCATTATTACATCCGTTAGGGGGTGTGTCGGCAAAGGTTGCCAGAGACTTCGCAATCCGCTGCCAAGGCTGAGGCAAGAGACGCGTCCATCACTTGCGGAGACACTGGGACAACAGGGGGCGGCAAGAGTGCGTAGAATTTTCGGAACCAGCGGATATTGTTTGCAGAATGGCCGCTGAGTTGCCGTCTGTTTGATTATAGCCGCATGCATCGGAAAAATGAAAACACTCTCTTGGGAAAATGACAACCTCGTCAAAAAAGTCAGAATCAGCAAGGCCCTGAATCGTCAAGGAGGCGCGTTGCCAAGCTCGAAACGTCATTCTCGATGCCCTGCAGGAGAAGCTCAAC
The DNA here is from genome assembly GCF_963665445.1 of uncultured Desulfobulbus sp. Lineage (GTDB taxonomy): Bacteria > Desulfobacterota > Desulfobulbia > Desulfobulbales > Desulfobulbaceae > Desulfobulbus. The sequence continues at coordinate 346,728 of NZ_OY762276.1, forward strand.
TGTGAGCCCTGTTTTTTTTAGCTGGAAGCTTTTTCATCGAGCACAGATCGCACGACCTGGGCCAGTTTATGCACGGTCACCGGCTTCAACAGGAGTTCCCGCACCCCGATATGGGCGACATCCTGCTGGCTCAGGCCTTCATTGTGGCCGGTACAGATGACCACCGGTGGCGGTCCATCAAGATGATGCAGGCTTTGGGCCAGCTCGATGCCGGTGAGTTGGGGCATGGTCATGTCGGAAATGACAAGGTCCACTTCGGAGACGTGGCGCAGCAGATAATCAAGCGCCTCCTGGCTGTCGGTAAAACCGGTCACCCTATACCCTAACCCGCGGAGGATTTCTGAACCGATATCCACGAGAAAGCCCTCGTCATCGACGTAGACCACATGTTCGTGGCCAGTGGGAATGCTTTGGTGTTCAACGGCTGTCATGCTCTCTTCCTCATTGATTGTGGGGAGATAGATGGTGAAACAGCTGCCCTTGCCCTCGGTGGAATCCACGGTGATCAGACCATGCATGGCCTTGACGATACCGTGCACCATGGACAGGCCAAGGCCGGTGCCTTCTCCTTTGCCCTTGGTGGTGAAAAAGGGATCGAAAATACGTTCAATCAGGTGTTCGGGAATCCCCTTGCCGCTATCCTCGATGCGGATTTCCGCATAGGTGCCGATGGTCAGGGCCGGATAGCGGCCGGTGAAGTCGGCGTCCAGCTCTACCCTATCCAGGGAGATGGTCAGGGTGCCGCCCTTGGCCTTCATCGCGTGGCCGGCATTGGTGCAGAGGTTCATGAACACCTGATGGATCTGGATCGGATCCGCCATGACCGTGGGCGAGTCGGTGATGCGCGAACTGATTTCGATGGTGCTGGGCAGACTGACCCGGATCAGTTGCAGCACATCGCCAAGAATGCGTTCCAGGTTGACTGGCCGTCGTTCGCCCTCCGTTTGCCGGCTGAAGGTCAGCATCTTTTCGATCAAGCCCCGGGCCCGTTCTCCGGCACTGAGGATATTGCGCAGGTTGCGGCGGTTTTTGGAGTCCTGTTCTTCATTCAGATCACGCAGGAGAATTTCGGTATAGCCCATGATCCCGGCAAGAATATTGTTGAAGTCATGGGCGATGCCCCCGGCCATGGTGCCGATGGCCTCCAGTTTTTGCGCCTGGCGGATTTCTTTTTCCAAAATCATCCGTTTGGTGTCGTCAAAGAGGTAGCCGCGGATCCTCAGCAAATGACCCTGATCGTCGAATTCTCCGATCAGATTGCTGACAATGTAGACCGGTTGACCGTTCTTCTGGCGCATCATCCCTTCAAACCGATCCAGCCTGCCCTTTTCGGACAGACGCTCCATCAGCAGTTTTCTTGTTTCCGGGGAGGAATAGAAATGTTCCATTCGGCCGCCGATGAGGTCGGCCGGTGATGCGTACCCAAATATCTCGGCAAAGGCTGGGTTGCAGGCAATCAGGGTACCCTCCCTGGTGCTGATGAAGTTGCCGGTGAGGTCCTCTTCAAAGAATTGCCGGTACTTGGCCTCGCTGGCCGCCAACTCGGACTCCATGGCCTTCAACGCGGTGATGTCGATGAAGCTCTCCACCAACAGCGGCCGTCCATCCCGTTCGATGCGACTGACACTTTTCAACACCGGCACGGTATGGCCATCGGCGTGGAGCATTTCGCGCTCGCTGAGATCCACCGTCTCTCCCCTGTCCAGGACCGGGCAACAGTTCCGTTCGCGCGGGCAGATGAACCGGTGGCAGACCTGGCCAAGGATATCCTCCGGGGATCGGCCCGCCATTTTTGCCCCGGCACGGTTGATGGAAACAATCTCCCGGGTTTGCGCATCGACCAGCATGATGCCGCAGTTGACGGAATCAATGATGTCCTGCAAGTGGTGTTCACTTTTTTCCTGGATCATCTGCAGGGATTGCAGGCTGGCGAGCATTGCATTGATGCCTTCAGCCAAGGTGCCGATTTCATCCTGGTTATCCCTACTCACCCGCAGGTCGTGGCGTCCTGCCTGGGCGATGGAGGCGACCTCCTCATTGAGCCGGGTCAGGCGGCGTAGAATGATGCGGTCAAGCAGAAGCACGAGGGCAAAAATAAACATCAGGCCCAGGCCGACGAGGGAAAGGGCATGCTCCTTCCACATGGCCAGTCCCTGTTGAAACAGTTTGCGCTCGAGGTTGACCGCGACGATGCCCATGGGCTGGTCGCGCAAATCATTGAGTGCGGTGTACACGCGCAAGGTCTGGTGATCGAGGACCTGAGAGGCGATGGCAAAAGAGCGTTGATCAAGGGAAGATCGTTGACTGTTTGTTTGCAGCAAAGGTTGTCGGTTTTCCGGGGGAAGAGGCAGGGCTTCCACGGAAAGCCTGGTTTGCGCACCGATCTCTTCCAGCTTGGAGTGGTCGAGATAACGACCCACAACCAGGGTGCCGCGTATGGGGCCGCTGTAGGTGCTGGTGACGATGGGGGCACCGGCGACAAGTACGGGAGAGGAATGCGAGCGGAGAAAACCGGAATTTTTTGTCTGCGGGGTGGCGAACCGGAAAAAATCGGGGATGGCCCGCAGGGCGAAGATGATCGAGGTGTCCGGGGGGGTGAATGCTTCCCGGGCGAGATCAAAAAAACGGCTGTAGACCAGTTGGTTGCTGTCGTCAACAAACAGCATGAAGTTGATCCCCAGGGTCTTGAAGCTCTCCTCACCAAGGTTTTTCTCGATGAAATCGCGGTTGAGGTCCTGCACAAAGGTGTAGCTGTCATCCCAGGGTGCCCAGTCACCGGCCAGTGTTTCCAGTCGGTTACAGGAGTTGTTCAGCTCGTTGATCACCCGTTCCATATTGAGTCGCGCTTCCTCGGTTTCGAGCCCCTGGAACTTGGTCGTCACCAGCCAAAAGGAGAGCGCAAGAAAAGTCAGGGAGAGGACCACGACCAGGGTGCAGACGATGACCAGGGTCTTGGCGAGTATGCCCAATTGGTTGACTCGAATCACGTGAAGACTCCGGGTTGGATGAACAGAAAAGCGATGATGCATTCCTTGAGAAGTGTGCTTCACGAGTACACCTCACGATGTAGCGTTAGAGCGCGCCTGGGTACAGAACGGATTTCACTTCTTTCTGTTTGCTGCGTCCTCCTCGCCCGTGTGATGATTGCAGGGAAAATAGAGGCTGAAGCATGCGTTGCCCTGGTCCTCGATGTTGAGGTCAATAGAACCGTGGTGATCCTTGATCGTGCCGAGAATGACGGCCATCTCCAGGCCGGTCCCCGGCAGACGCAGTTTTTTACTGGTATAGAAGGGTTCGAAAATTCGTGCCTGGTGTTCCGGCGCAAGGCTTCGCCCCGAATACCGCATGGTCAGTACGCAGTAGTGACCGGCCTCGATCTGTTCATAGGCCTGGAGCGGCTGGAGCAGGGTCCGTTCTTGAGCGAAGAACGCCACCTCGCCCCCTTCTTTTTCAGTCATTCTGGCCGCAAAGCTTAGCAGGTGAAGCAGGGCCATGGACAGGGCGCCGGCAGCCCCCATGATGGGGGGGAGATCCGCGGCCACCTCGCATCTGAGTGTCAGGTGGGGAAACTCTGCAAGCAGCTCCCGATATTCCTTGCTCGCCAGGCATCCATCCAAAAGGTCCTTGAGCACAAGCGGTACTTTTTTGAGGCACCTGTGCCCGGAAAGCGAGAGGAGATCCTGGACGATGGCCGCGGCCCTTTCCCCGGTCCGCTTGATGGTGTGCAGGGGGCCAATACATGGGCTGTCCTCGGGCAGTTTGAGCAACAGCAGGTCCGGGTAGGTGACGATGCCCGAGAGGATATTGTTGAGATCATGGGCCACGCCACCGGCAAGCGTGCCGATCATTTCCAGTTTTTCCGAGCGGGCCAATCGTTCTTCCATCATCTTCCGCCCAATGATTTCCTCTTCCAGGGCACGACTGCGTTCGGCAATGATGGTTTCCAGGTTCTGCTGGTGATAGGAAAGTATCTCCTCGGAATCCTTGCGCATCTGGATCTCGCGGTTCAAGAGGGAGATGGTCCCCTCCAGCTGGCTCACCATCCGGTTGAACGAACCCGCCAGATCGCCGAGCTCATCAGCTTGCCCGGGAAGCTGGTCAATACGACAGCTGAGGTCGCCCTGTTTGACCAGGCCCATGACCCGGGTAATGGCCTGGATGCGGATATTGAGCTGACGGTGAAAGAGGTGCAAAACGACAAAGGAAATGGATGCCAGGACGAGCGCGGCGAGCAGGGCGCTGAGTTGGCCAGCCTTGTTGATTCGCTGCAGGACCGCGTCCACTGGCCGGCTGATGGCGATGAACCAGTTGGTGTAGGTTAAGCGTTGCCCGCAGAGCAGTTGCTCCTGATTGTCAAGAGAGAGTCTTTCCACCTGGAGGGGAGCGGCGGCCACTCCCTCCACCAGGGAGGGGGGCAGCGTGGCCAGCTCCAGCCGCGCGCCGGTGAGGATGTTGCCCCGCGTGTCGCCGAGGAAAACGGACCTGTTTTCCTGCGCCTTGAAATTTTCGATGAAGAGGCGGCTGAAGGCCGCGAAATTGACCACGCCACCAATGACGCCCTTGATGTTCTCGCCGACCTTGAGCGGCGCGGTGACCACGAAGACCGGATTGCCGCTGATCTTGCTGAGGATAAGCGGCGAGAACACCTGCTTGCCGCTCAGGGTTTCAACAAAGTAGAGGCGGTCCTTGAGGTGGATGGTGACCAGCGGTTGGGCTGCCTGGGTGGAAAAGGCAAGGACATTGCCCCTGGCGTCGGCGACAAAGATCCCCTCCAGATAGGGGTGGGCGCCGTGCTGGGTGGCGAGAAAGCGGCCTGCCTTCCCGCCGCGGTTTTCCACATAGGCATTGTCCCGCACCAGGTCGATCAGGCTCTCTTCCTGAGCCCAGAGGCTGAGATCGACCTGGCGGGCCTGAAACCAGTTGTCGATGAGTTGTGCCGCAAGCCTGGTCTCCCGTTGCAGGCGCTGCCCCGATTCCGCGAGGGTAGCCTGTCTGGCGCTGAAGTAGGTGACCGCCAGGGTGGTCACCAGGCCAACGGTAATCAGCAGCAGGATGGGGACAAGGAGTTTGCGGCTCAGGCTCGGTTTCATGGTCTTATGTATGCGCCGGTCGGCGAGTATGCAGGGGTTGTACCGATGCCTTTGCAGCGTTCCCGATCTTTTCATGGCCATACCGGCTGCTGCCGTTGTCCTCGGTCTTGAACTGACCCACCAGCTGGTTCAGCTGTTCGGCCATGGCTGAGAGACCATGGGCGCTTTCGCTGACCTGGGCGCTGTTGGTGAACATCTCGCCGGCAATGGTGCTGACGTCGATGATCTCCTTGGCGATATCGGTGGCCACCATCGAACTCTGATTGACGTTCTCGTTGACCTCGCTGATTCCCTGGGACATCTGATTGACGTTGCTGGCGATCTCCTGGGTGGCGGCACTCTGCTCCTCGACCGCGGTGGCAATGGAACTGACCACCTCGTTGACATCGATGATCACGGCATTGATCTCCGAGATCTGCTGTACGGTCTTGGCCGTGGTTCCCTGAATGGAGCCGACCTTGTCCTTGATGTCGTAGGTGGCGGCGGCGGTCTGCTTGGCCAGTTCCTTGATCTCATTGGCGACAACCGCAAACCCTCGTCCAGCATCTCCTGCCCGGGCGGCCTCGATGGTGGCATTGAGCGCCAGGAGATTGACCTGCTCGGAGATCTCGGTGATGGTCTCGATGACCTTGCCGATGGACTTGGCGGATTCTCCCAACTCGTTGATGTTGCTTGAGGCCTCATGGGCCCGTTTGGCGGCATTGTCGGAGATGGTCCGCGCCTTTTCCGCGTGCTGGGCGATCTCGCCGATGGTGGAGGACATCTCCTCCGAGGCGGTGGCCACGATGTTGGTGTTGGTGGTCGACTGCTCCATGGCCGCGGCCACATTGTTCATGTTGGCGCTCATCTCCTCCGCGGCGGAGGCCACGGTGTTGGACTTATCCGAGGCCATCTGCGCCCCCTGATTCATCTGCTCGGAAATTTGGGAAAGCTCGGTGGAGGACGAGGCAACCGTATGCACCCCGGCTGCGACATCGCGGATGATCTGCTGCAACTTTTCAATAAAGAGGTTGAACCAGGTGGCCAGCTCGCCCACCTCATCCTTGGACTGCACCATCAGACGCATGGTCAGATCACCCTCGCCCTGGGCGATGTCCTTGAGACCGGAGACCGCGGCGTTGATCGGGCGGACAATCTTGCGAATCGAGGTCAACAACAGGATGGTGACAATACCCAAGGCACAACCGGCAACGATCAGGGTGACGTTGCGCAGTTGACGGGCGGTGGCGAGAAATTCGGCGGAATTTTGGGTGAAGGCGATCGACCAGCCGTTGTAGCCCACGGGCGCGAAGCCGGCGATCTTATGAATGCCGGTGAACACATACTCCTCGACCCCCACCTTGCCGCCGAGCATTTGCGCCATGATCTCCTCCATCTCCGGCTCCTTGGCCAGGTTCTTGCTCAGGAGAAACTCGGCCTTGGGATGGGCGATGAGGATGCCCTGTCGATTGACCATATAGGCGTAGCCGGTTTCACCGGATTTCTTCTGGGGAATGAGCTCGGTGAAGTAGTCGGCCTTGAGGACCAGGCCAACCGTGCCGAGAAACTTATGCTGCTCGGAAAAGATCGGGGCCGAGATTGGGACGATGAGCTTTGAGGTGGCCTGGGAGCGGATCATCTCCCCCAAAGCGGCCTTGCCCGAACTCTTGGCGCGGAGGAAATCATCGTTTTGCGCGATCGAGAGCCGGGTGTATTCCTCGCCGTTGTCCAGGATGCCGGTGAGGATCTGGCCTTCGCTGTCGGCGACATACAGACCCTGGTAATGGTTGCCCTCATTGACGCGTGTCAACTCGTGCTTCAACTTCGCCTGGAGATCGCGAAGCATCTCGGTGCGGTTGGCACCGATGCCGCTGGACAGGGATGCCATCGCCTCGTTGATCGAATCATTGGCGGCCAGGGAGCGGGAGACTTCGAGTTCGCTCCTGAGCAGATGGGTGACAAGGTCGGCGAGATCCACAGCCATAGTTTGCGCTTTTTCTTTGGAAAGATCCATGAGCGCCGACGACGACCTGGTCACCGCAAAAAAACCGAGAATTGCCAGCGGCAAGATCACAGACAAGATACCCGTGGCCAACAGTTTGAATTGAATGGAATGGATGCGTAGCTTCATGGGGATCCTCCTCTTGTGATGGAATTCCGATAGGGATTCCTGTTCTCTATAGAGAAGGAAAAGCGAAATCTGTGCCAAAAGGAACTTTTTTATGAAATCGCATTAATTCAGGATGTTAATAGGATTTATCCTGTGAAGTCGCACAGCGGGGGATGGGGAAGTCCGAGAATATCGGACAGATCGGAGAGGACTGGGTCCGATTATTCCGGACGGGAATCGGGGGAGTTGGTGAGGCCGTGAATCTTGAGCAGGTCATAGAGGCGGGAGCGGCTCAGGCCCGAAATGGTACAGGCACGGGCGATATCCCCCTCGCTTTCCTGGAGGAGCAGCTGGAGATAGTGACGCTCGATGTCCTGGGTCAGCCTGCGCCGGTACTCTTTGAAGGGGAGCAACCGTTCGGGCAGGGGCAGGGCAGAGGTGCCGATCTGTCCATCGGCCGCGGGCTCGCCTCCCTCGGAGACCTTTGCCTGCACCCGGGAACGAATGCGCGGGAGGCGGATGTCCGGAGGCAGGTGGATGGGGTAGAGCACCGGATCGTTGGGATCGGCGAGAATTGCCTTTTCAAGGGTGTTCTCCAACTCCCGCACATTGCCCGGCCAGGGGTAGGCAGACAATACCTCCAGGGTTTCCGGGACCACGCCCTTGATCGGCAACCGGTTGCGGCGGCAGAGGGAGAACACAAAACTCATCGCCAGTTTTTCCACATCCTTTTCCCGGTCGCGAAGGGGGGGGAGGTGGATATTGAAGGTGTTGAGACGAAAATAGAGGTCCTTGCGAAAGGTTCCCTCGTCCACCATCTTTTTGAGGTCGCGGTTGGTGGCGGCCACCAGGCGGAAGTTGCTTTGCTGCTCCCGGTCCTTGCCCACGGGGCGATAGACCCGATCCTGGAGCACCCGGAGAAAACTTTTTTGGATTTCCTGCGGCAACTCGCCCACCTCATCGAGAAAGAGGGTGCCTCCGTCTGCCTGTTCGATAAGCCCCTTGCTCTCGCTGTTGGCCCCGGTGAACGCGCCCTTGACGTGGCCAAAAAGGATGGATTCCACCAGGTTTTCCGGGAGACTGGTACAGTCAACCACCACAAAGGGGCCCTTGGCGCGGGTGCTGTTGGCGTGGATGGCCCGGGCAAAGAGCCCCTTGCCGGTGCCGGTTTCGCCGGTGATCAACACCCCGGTCTCGGTGGTCGCGCAGAAGGCGACCCGGTCGAGGCAGGCGGAGATCGCCTTGCTCTTGCCGACGATTTCATCGCGTTTCAGGCTGATCTGCGAGGTTCGTTGGAGTTTCTTTTCGTGGTACTCCATGGCCCGGCGGATATGGAGCAGCACCTCCTGCCGGCTCAGGGGTTTCTGGAGGTAGTCCCAGGCCCCGTTTTTGATGGCGAGTTCCGCCCCGTTGGCATCACCCATGCCGGTGATGATAATGACCTCCGGCGAGCAGGGCAGGGCCTGAATAAAGGGCAGGGCATCGAGACCGTTGCCGTCGGGCAGGCTGACATCGAGAAAGACCAGATCAACCGAGTCTTCGGTCAGGAGATTTTTCCCTTCGCTGATGTTCGCCGCTGTCCTGGTCTGGTGGCCAAGGTTGGCACAGTGTTCCTTGAGGAGAACCCGAAAGACAGCGTCATCGTCGATGATGGCAATTTTTCCCATGGCGTTGGGGCAGGTCCTCCTCACTGGGGTACGGTTCAATCCTCAACTCGATAGGGCGGACAATGAGCGGCAAGCGATACGGCGCTTAGCAAAAGTGTACACGGATCATGAGGGAAATATCCAATGAAAAGAACGAATTGATTTTTTTAGTCCGTCATCAGCTGCCCCAGGCCCTGCTGTAATTCCGCCACCATTGCAGCAAAGGGCAAGGGCTTTTGGTTGCGGACGCCGCTGTGGATATCCTGGGCCTTTGCGGCCCAGCTGTCGAGTCCGCACTGGAGCAGGGTTCCCTTGAGAGTGTGGGCGGCATTGCCCAGGTCTTCCAGATCACCGCGCTGTTGCGCATCGCAGACCCGGTCTATGCCGTTTTGAATGGAACGAAGGGCTGCGGCAAATATTTTCTCGATCTGTTCCGGCGCAAGCCCGGTCGTGACCTCCAGATGGGTGCGAATGGCCTCCCGCCGGGAAACAGAACTGGTCGTTGGGGACGGGATCACTGCTTGGGCTGATCGTGTCCGTGTCATTCCGGTGGTGCGGCCGGTGAGCAACTCGACCAGAATAGCATGCAGCTGATCGGGTTGGAAGGGCTTGGTCAGATAGTCGTCCATGCCTTCTTGCAGGCAGCGATCACGGTCGCCCCCCATGGCATGGGCGGTCATGGCCACGATCGGCAGATGACCGCCGCGCAGCTTGCGGGAAAGGACCGACCGCAGGGCCTCGGGCAGGTGAACCGGGACGCTCTTTCCCTGTTCCAGGCTGCGGATGGCCCGGGTGGCGGCCAGTCCATCCATGAGGGGCATCTGTACATCCATGAGGATAACGTCGATTTCCTGTTCAGCCAGCACCACCAGGGCTTCCATACCGTTGGTCGCGGTGCTCACCGTATGCTCGCGGGAGAGGATCATGCCGGCGACGTCGCGGTTGACCTCGTTGTCGTCAACCACCAGAATCCGCAGCCCTTGCAGGGCAGGAGCCGGGTCCTTGGCCGTATCGAGGGGGGATGCATTGATTTTTTTCTGCGAGAAAGGCAGTGCCAGTTCGATATGGAAGGTGCTGCCGTGCTGCTCTCGGCTTTCCGCCCAGATCCGTCCCCCCATGAGGCCGACCAGTTGGCTGCAGATCGCCAGGCCAAGCCCGGCCCCTCCGTACTGGCGGGCATAGGAGCTGTCGACCTGTTCAAAGCTCTTGAAGATAAGCGAAAGTTTTTCCGAGGGAATGCCTATGCCGGTATCAATGATGGCGAAGTGGAGCCCGATGAGTTGGGGATTTTCCGGTGGTGCACTGCTCCTTTCCACACTGAGGGTGATGGTGCCCTCGTGGGTGAATTTGATGGCGTTACCGACCAGGTTGATCAATATCTGGCGTAGGCGCATATCGTCACCGATCAGGACCTCCGGCAGCTGGGGATCGATCTGGACCTGCAATTTGAGGCCTTTTTCCATGGCGGGGAGATTCAGCGTGGCAATGATGGAGCCTACGAGACGCCGCAGGGAAAAGGGCAGAGGAGCCAGTTTCAGCTGCCCGGCTTCCATCTTGGAAAAATCGAGAATATCGTTGAGCAAGCCAAGCAGGCTTTGGGCCGACTCGTAGACGGTCTTGAGAAAACGAGCCCGTTTTTTCTCCTCATCGACCTGCATGGCCAGGTGGCTCATTCCGATGATGGCATTCATCGGCGTACGGATTTCATGACTCATGTTGGCCAGAAACAGGCTTTTTGCCTTGTCCGACTGCTCGGCCCGTTCCTTGGCCGCCTCAAGGGCGATGACCGATTGCTGCAGCTGATTGGCCATTTCGTTGAGCGCTTCGGCCAGTTCACCCAGTTCGTCCCGGCTCTCCACCTTGAGTCTGGTCTCGAGCGCACCTCCCTGGAAATCCTTGACCCCCTTGATGATGGTCGTGATTTTGCGGGTGAGCGTGGCGGCCATCCAGACTGCGATCATGATCACCAGGGCGATCATGATGCCGGTGGAGAGGCTGAGGTTGGTGATGGTGGAGCGCAGCCGCTGTTCGATGCCGCTGAGGGTGGTGCTGAGCCGATGCTCCAGATTGCTCTCGTATTCGGTGGTGATTTTCTTGATCTCGGCGGCGGTTTCATTGGCCGCACTGTGGAACTCATCCACATTGGCGCCGATGGTGACCACGCCGAATCCGCGAAGGGTGTTGTAGCGGCCGGTATGATAGGGGATGGCGGCGGCGGTGGTCAGCTTCCACAGCTTGCTCCAGAAGATGAGAAAGGAGCCCGAGCCACCGTGCTGGGTCAGGCTGTACCACCCGCTGCACTGGGGGGCGAAGTTGAGGTAGCGGCAGTCGAGCCCCAGCATTCCGGCCTTGGTGAGGGCGGCGATGGGGTTTTTCTCCAGGGTCTGCTGATGAAAGGTGGGGGCCAGCTGCTGGAAATGGGCAAAAGAACCGTCACTTTGGCTCCAGAGCGGTTCCAGCTCGTTGCTCAGCCACGGCACGGCCTGCTCGCCGGTTTTCGGATCAAAGCCGACGATGAAATAATCCCGGGGATGGGAAATGTTGCGGCCTTGGTCATCCCACATGAAGGCGTAGTTGCCCGAACCGGCATCGGAGATATCGGAAAAACGCTGGGTGGTCGGTACCACATGGTCGGTGAACTCCATCATATGGGTGTGATCAAGGGCCAGGGTGACATAGCCGGTTTTACGGGTACCGTTATACACCGGCGTAGCCCAGCGGATGATGCCCTGAAACCGCTTGCCCACCGGATTTTCCTTGCCGGCGTAGCCTGCCTGCTCCGGGGCAAAGGGAACACCCGCCTTTGCAGCCCTTGCCGGAGTGTAGGGGCCGATGATCGGAGAAGGCAGATAGGGCCCGATGACCTGGGAAACGTACACCTCGCCGGGGCCGAGTTGTTCCAGGTCCTTGAAGTAGGTTTCCGCACCGCACCAGGTGTTGCGGCGCTGGCTGATGTCACGGCGTTCGCCGGGCAAGAGGGAGGTGGCGGAGACCTTGATCTGTTCCTGGCCTTTCAGATCGACAAAGGTCATTTCATGATAGAGCGGTTGGAGGCGGGATGCTACTGCCGTATGCGGGGGCGCATAGTGGAAATCTTTTTTGTTGTCCGCAGAGCCGGGATCGACCTGGGGCATGGTTGCCTGGGCGGGCATCGCCGGTTGCCAATGGCTGCCGTCCTCGCTGAGCCGCCAGGGGGGGTGATCGATCACCTTGCGTTGGTGGACATCGAGAAAACGGCGGTAGGCCTTGGCCTGCACCGGCAGGTCGGCGGCAAGGAGGATATCCTGGTCCCTTGCCTTGAGGAAATCGGCCACCGAAGCGGCAATTTCGGTGGTCAACCGTTCGATGCTTTCGCGTGCCTTGAGGTCAAGGGCGACGATGGACCGTTCCGTGGCCATGGTCCCGGTCTGGTTGACCAGGGCCTTGGTATCGGTCACCATGGCGTTGGAATTCTGTTTGAACGTGGTTCCCAGCTCTCCGATCTGGCGGGCGGCAAAGAGGGCCAGGGCTATCAGGGGAAGAACCTTGATAACGATAAAAATGGCTATCAGCTTGTCGCGAATGCCCATGTGAAGACGCGTCTTGGGCGTAGGGGAGGGCAGGGAGGTTTTCAGAACGTCGTGATCGTCGTTGAGCTGGTTCATCAGTTAGGCGTAATGTCGTATTCCAAAGGGAGGGGCCCCTGAAAGGTTGTTTCTTGGTGGAGTTGTCGTTCTCGAAAATAAGTGGGAGCGACGTTCTCAGCCTGGTCATGTGCTGATTGTACCCTCCGTGATTGTCAGGATCATGCTTTTGCATGCATCCGTCAAGGTCCGTTCTGCCTGGTGAGAAGAGGGGCCAAGCCGGCCTGAAGTTCCTCGAGGAGCTCGGCATAGGGCAGGTCGCGATTTTCCCGGGCACCGTTATAGATGGTCTGGGCCTTCTCCGCCCAGAGCGATAGCCCGCACTGGAGCAGGGTTCCCTTGAGGGTATGGCAGGAGCGGGCAAGGATGGGGATATCGTGCTCGTGCAGGGCCTGGAAGGCGGCTGCGAGATGATCTGCCATGCTTGTGCAGGCGGCTGCGAGGATGCGTGCGATCAGTTCTTCCTCGAGGCCTGTTGTCTGTTGGAGAAAATGGCGGACCTGCTCTGGGGATGGGACCTCAGGTGAGGGAGAGGGCTGGGCAGGCTCGGCCGTTTGGGCGGCAGCGGGGCGAGGCCTGCGGAAAAGTTCGTTGAGCACGTCCTGCAGCTGTCCGGGGATGATGGGTTTGGTCACATAGGCATCCATGCCCGCCTCAAGGCACATATCGCGATCACTGCCCATGGCGTGCGCGGTCATGGCGACGATGGGCAGATGACGCTTGACGAGTTTCTCTGCAAGGGCTTGCGCAAGAGGTTGCGGCAGGGGATGTGCGGCACTGTCCCCCCGTTCCAGGGCGCGAATGGTGGCGGTGGCGTCGAGGCCATCCATGATCGGCATCTGCACGTCCATGAGCACCGCGTCAAAATCGGCAGCAGCGATCGCCTCCAGTGCCTCCATGCCGTTGTTGGCCGTGGTTACCCGGTGGGTCTGTTCCAGCGAGAGGCTGGCCACGTCGCGGTTGACCTCGTTGTCGTCCACCACCAGCAGGCGCAAGCCGGAAACAGGTGCAGAGGCCGCAGGGGCGGCGGAGTCGGTGTGGGGAGAAACGGAGCCATTGCAGGGCAGCAGGGGGAAGGCGACATGAAAGGTCGATCCGTGGCCTTCGGTACTTTCCACCCAGATGCGTCCCCCCATGAGCCCGGTCAGCTGCTTGCAGATAGCCAGTCCCAGACCACTCCCGCCGTATTTGCGGGCATAGGAGGTGTCGACCTGTTCGAAGCTCTCAAAAATCAAGGCCAGTTTGTCCCGGGCGATACCAATGCCGGTATCTTGCACCGCAAAATGCACCTGGGGCTGGGCCGCGGCATCCGCCCCCTCCTCGTGACTGACCCGCAGGGTGATCGTACCGTGACTGGTGAACTTGATGGCGTTGCTCACCAGATTAATCAGAACCTGCCGCAGCCGCATGTCATCGCCGAGCATGCAGTCCGGCAACCGTTGGTCGGATTCGATCCTGAACTCCAGCCCCTTTTCCGTGGCCGAAACCTGCATGGTGGAGAGAATGCCGGCCAGCAGATCTTCCAGGGAAAAGGTGGTGCTGTTGAGTTGCAGTTGCCCTGCCTCCATCTTGGAGAAATCAAGGATGTCATTGAGGAGGCCCAGAAGGCTTTCCGCGGATTGGCGAACCGTTGCCAAAAAGCGTTGTCGTTTCTCCTCATCCCGTACCTGTGCGGCCATGTGGGTCATGCCGAGAATGGCATTCATCGGGGTGCGGATCTCGTGGCTCATGTTGGCGAGGAACTGGGATTTGGCCCGGCTGGCGGCTTCGGCATGTTCCTTGGCCCGCCGCAGTTGCTGCTCGACCTCCTTGAGCTCGGTGATGATACGTCCTTCAGGGATGAGGAGAATGACCTCGCCCCGACCGTTCCTCACCGGGAAGATGGTGACATCAATGATTGCTTTGTGGCCATCGACACCGATGAGCGCGGTTTCAAAACGGATTTGTTTGCCCCGGGCGGCCTCGTCCAGCTGATTTCTGAGTTGTTGCTGGAGGTTCGGATCATCGGTCCACCAGGGCGTCAGCCAGAAGGGGATGCCGAGAACATCCTCGGCCCTGCAGCCGATGAACTCAAGCGAGGTTTTATTGGCGGCGATCAAGGTGCCGTCGGGTTCAAGCAGGCCGATGAACTGAAAGCTGTGATCAAAGATCGCCTGCAGTTTCTCTTCGCTTTTTTCCAGGGCAGTCTGGGCCTGCCGTCGCTCTTCAATCTCACTGTTGGCCAGCTCTATCTGCCGCTTGAGTCGAATGTGCAGGGCCTGGATTTCCCTGACCATGGCCGCATAACTCATGGAGAGTTCATCGAGCTCCGCAATGCCGTTGTGCGGGAATGAGGTCTCGTAGCGGCCCTGGGCGATTTCCCCCGAGCGCTTAGAGATCTCCGCGACCGGCTCGCTCACCGTCCGCGAAATTCGTCGGGCATTGAGCAGGAGATACAGGAAAAAAAGCACGTAAAAAAAGAGCATGCAGCCGATCACCGTATACCCGATCTGTTGTGCCTGGTGCTCGAGCGCGATGATCGGCTGGAGAATTTGGTGCTTGTCCGCGAGCACCATCAACTTCCATCCGGAAACCGGTTCTGTTGCCAGGGCCAGGAGCATGCGGGCCTCTCCGACCGACAGTTCGCTCACGGCCTGATCGCGCTTGAGGACCTGGGCCACGGCTTCCGCCACCCCGGGCATCTTGGCCTTGAGCAGGTTGAACTCCTGCGGTTTGTAGGTGTCCGTGGTGACCTGGGATTGATAGACGAACTCGCGCAGTTCGCTCAACCCGAGCAGACGTTCCACGCCACTTGGCATGGCCATGATCGTTCCCTTGCCGTCGACCAGAAAGGCTTCCGCTCCCCAAGGGAGGTGGAGGTTGAGAATGTTGTCGAGAAAATTCTTGATGGTGATGTCGATACCGGCCACCCCCTCGAGAAAATCTTCCCTGTAGATCGGCACGACGCAGGACATCATCCACCCCTGGCCAGCCGGATCAAGATAGGTTTCGGTCCAGACCGGCCCCCGGCTGGGATTGTGCTGGCGATCTGCCAAGTAGTAGAAGTTGAACTCCGGGATGTTCATCCGGGGAGCATACTGGCTGAACACCTCGTCGATGAAGGGATAATAGCGGTTCATCGAGTCAAAGGTGTTGAGGTAGACGGCAACGATGTTTTTGTTCGCCTGGTAAATATGGCGATAGACCGGATCGAGAACCGCGCTGCGGACCGCTTTCTCCCGTTCCGCCTTACCGATGTCGGTCAGCGTGGAATAGTAGAGCGAACCACCGCCGGTGTTGTTGGTCTGGTAGAGAATGCCGTTGTCGGCAACGGCCAGATTCGGTTGGGGCACGGAGGCGGGAAGGGTGAGATCCGGTGTTGTGAAAAAACGGGTGGTTTCGTTTTGGAGGACAAGTGCCAGGGTATGGATTCCTGTCAGCTGTTCTCCGAGGATACGTGACTGATCGACAACGATTTCCTGGAGGTGGGCGATACTTTCCTGTTCCAGGGTGGCAATGGATTTGGCTTGGTTATGGTCGTTGATCCAGAAGTACAACAGGACCAGGGCCAATTCGATGACCAGAAGAGGCACAAGGGCCGCTTTGCAGAATTCGCGAAAGACAAAACGGGCAAGCGTTGTGGATGGGGGATGCACCATACGTTTTCCGGGGCCACGGAGCTGAAGAAGGAATCAGTCATCAACTTGTGCTGAGACTTTACATATTGTTCCATAAAGCCGACCCATTGACTAGGCAAAGTTGTCGTCGGCACAAAAACCTTTGATTACTCGAGGGGATTCTCCCTGTTCAATGGAGGCTCGGAGGAGAGAGCACCTTGCGAATGAGCACGGCCAGGTCTTTTTTGGTCAGCGGTTTCAGGGCGAATTCCCTGATGCCGTGGGTCGTGGCCTCCTCTGCGGAGATCAGGGTGCTGTAGCCGGTGCAGAGAATGATCGGCATATCCGGTCGAAGGGTGAGGACATGTCGTGCCAGGTCGAGCCCGGTCATCCCCGGCATGGTCTGGTCGGTGATGATAAGGTCGAACAGGTCCGGGTGGTTGCGAAAGGTCGTCAGGGCCTCCAGGCTGTTGGTGCGCACGGTGACCCGGTAGCCCAACCGTTGGAGCATGCTCTCCACCATTTCCGCCAACACTTTTTCGTCATCGACGAAAAGGATATGTTCGGTACCCTGCGGAATCGGCTCGTTCTTCTGTGCTTTTTGCCCTTCGTCGGGTAGTGCCACCGGCAGATAGATCTGGAACACCGTCCCCTCTTTCGCACTGCTTTTGAGGTCGATGAAACCGTTGTAGCCGTTGACGATGCCATGGACGATGGACAGCCCCATGCCGGTGCCCTTGCCCAGTCCCTTGGTGGTGAAGAAGGGGTCGAATATGCGATCGCGAATGGAGGCCGGGATTTCTTTGCCGGTATTGCCGACCAGCAGTTCCACGTAGTCACCAGGGTGAACCTGAAGGGGAGGACGGAGATCCGGCGAGGGCAAGGTGACGTTTTTCAGGGTGATGGTCAAGGTGCCGCCGGTTTCCTCCATGGCATGGAAGGCGTTGGTGCAGAGATTCATCAGGATCTGATGGAGCTGGGTCGGGTCGATATGGAGGGGACCGGCCTTGGGGGAAATTTGCTGGACAATGGCAATGGTGCTGGGCAGGGTCGGCCGGAGCAGCTTGATCACCTCCTTGACGATGTTCGACGGCATGAGGTTGATCGGTTCGGTTTCGCTTTGTCGGCTGAAGACCAGGATCTGCCGCACCAGCTCCTTGGCCCGATGACCGGCCTTGAGGATCTGATCCAGATCCCGGGCCAGCGGTGTACCCTTTTCGGCCACCTCCTTGGCCATGTCGGCATAACCAATGATTGCGGCCAGGATATTGTTGAAATCATGGGCTATGCCGCCCGCCAGGGTGCCGATGGCCTCGAGCTTTTGCGATTGCAGCAACTGGGCCTGCAGGGTCTTGGCCTTTTCTTCGGTCAGCTTGCGGGTGGTGATATCCTGAATCATCGCCACGTAATGGCCGATTGAGCCGTCCTGGTTGCGAACACAACGGGAAATCACCTCGGTGTGAACGATGGTGCCATCCTTTCTGACAAACCGTTTTTCGGCGTGGAATCCATCGGTCTCGAGCTGCTGGATGCGGGCAAAGCGGCTCAGATCCTTGGCACGATCGTCGGCATGGGTGAGGTCATGCCAGCTCTTGCGGGCCAGCTCTTCTTTGCTGTAGCCGAGAATTTCGCACAACCTGTTGTTGAAATGGAGAAAATGCCGGTCACTGGAGAGCATCGCCATGCCGATCAGGCCCAGCTCGAAGTAGTTGCGCAACCGTTGTTCACTTTCCCGCAGGGCCTCTTCCGCCTTTCTCCTTTTGGTGATGTCGTCATACAGCCACAGGCGGCCATCTTGGCGTTCGTTGACAACGATGGGGATGAAATCCCGCTGATAGGTGCGGTCCTGGCTTATGGCGATCATTTCATCACGCACCGGCTGGCGGGTGTCGAGGATAGCCTGTATTCGGGCGAGAAATGCCTGCGGATCCTCTATCACCGGTATCATTTTTTGCAGCAGTTCCTCCGGCCGGCAGCCGATCAACTGTTCCAGTGGCTCGTTCAGGTCAAACAGGGCGCAAAAGGCCGGATTGACGAATTCCACCCGTTCGGCATCGCTGACCACCAGGACCCCGGGATAGAGGCTTGCGAGCATAATCTGGAAACGTTTGAGGGTGGTCTGCAGTTTTTCCTCGGCAAGTTGCCGTTCGAGTTCTCCGGCAACACGGCCGGCAACCAGCTTCATGATGTTTTCCGCCAGAGACCGATTGGCAAGGGGGGCGCGACCGATGGCGGTAATCAGTCCGATCGGTTTGCGGGCATGATCGAAGAGCGTCACCCCAAGGTAACTCTCGGCGGAGAATTCTCGCAGGATCGGCGCGTTTGGATATTTGCGGCCGACCTGTTCGGGAAAACAGCAGACGTCGCGGCCTACGGTATCGGTACAGGGGGTATCGTTGAGGCTGTAGGTGAATCCGGCAATGATTTCGTTGTCGCGCCAGACGGCCACGGTCCGTGCCAAGGTCCCCTTTTGTTGCAATTCGCTCACGCAAACAAGATCCATGCCCAGGTGTTCGGCCAGATAGCGAACCAGTGCTTCAAAAAATGGGGCCTTGCCGTATTCGGCGGAGGCGCGCGCAAGAAAGCTCTGTACCTCTCCCAGTTGTTTTTTTTCGGTGATATCGGTGACAAAACCATCAATGACCCACGCTTCGCCGCCATCTGCACGCTCGCCGTCTACGGTGCGGGTGGCGCTGACGGCTATCCAGGCTCTCTCTCCGTTCCGTTTCCGTACCTGCAGCTCATGGTTGCGAACCGTGCCCTGTGTCTGGATTCGGGCAAAAAAATCCCGGCAGGATTGCTGCTCAGGATCGATATGGCGTGCTATGTCAAGGGGGGGCGCGGTATCTCTCGAGATTTCCTCATATCCGAGAAAGGTCCGCAGGGCGGGGTTGGCCTCGATGATTGTTCCATCCATGGAGCATCGAAAAATGCCCAGAGGCGAGTTGGAGAAGAGATGGCGATACCTGGCTTCGCTTTGCCCCAGGGCTTCACGGCTTTGTTGCAGTTCGCGGTTGAGTTGGTGGCGCTGCAGGGTCATGGTGATCGCCGTGGCCAGCTCCTCTTCCGCCACTGGTTTGGCGAGGAGTCCACAGGGAGCTACATTTTTGGCCTGCTCGACAAAGGCTTCCTGGGAAAAACCGGTAAGGAGGAGTATGGGGACATCGGCAAAGGCAGAAATTTCCGCAGCGGCGCCGATGCCGTTTTGCGGGCCGGCCAGTTCGATGTCCATCAGGATCAGGTCAAGGCTTCGTTGATGGGCTATGGCCACCGCCTCTTCGCCGGTTGCCACCGGCCCCAGGGGGAGAAATCCAAGTCGCTCGATGATGGTTTTGAGATGTGCGGCAAGAATGCCGTCACCTTCAACGATGAGCAGTATTGCCTTGTTCATGGGGGTGTCCAAACGGTTGCCGCAGGAGGAGGGCAGGGGCAACGATGGGGAAGGCAGCGCTGCGATGACGTCGCCTTGGCAGCGGGTGTTCTTCGGTTCGGAACCGGGTGCGCATTCCCGCCAGCTGGCTGAGGCTCCTCTGGAGTTGTGTCGCGGTGTTCCGGGGGGGCTCGGTCATGGGCCTGCTCCTCACTGCTTGGGCAATATTTGTGGAAGGGCCAGAAAATGGTGCCGGCAACAGGGGGGACCGTTTGAAGGCGGCGCTCGGTGTCCAAACCAGGGCCCCTGCCCTTACATGTAGGCAAATACTAGCATAGAGAAAGAACAACAACAAGGCAAACGATTCAACAACTTAAGAAGTTGCCGGCAAATGCGGGATCCCCTGGCGGAGAGCGGGTATGGTGGGCGGAGCTCAGATGCTGGGAAAGGCTTGAAAACCAAGGAACCCCCTCCCCGGTCAATGCAATCCAACCGGAGAGAGGGGGAGAGGATAGGAAATCAGAAGGTGTAGGACAGGCTTACACCGCCGTAGACATTGGTGTGGACAGTCTCATCGCTGAGAACATCGTCATCCATAGTATCCGATAAAGCCAGATGGGCGCCGATGCCAAAGGCGTCGGTGACCTTATAGTTCAGGGATGCACTGAGAACGTAGTTGAAGAAACCGCTGTCGGCGTCGGCGTTGCCACCGTAGTACTCGGCAAAATTTTCAGTTGCGTAACTGATCAAGCCGCCCAAGGCGAGATTTGTTTTGTCATTAATGTCGTAGGAATAGCCGAGCTCCAGGGTGATGTAGAAGCCATCGGCCATGTCGCAGTCATAGTATATTGTGCTGCCGATGCTGAATCCGTAACCCAACTCATGGCTCAGACCGACATAGAGTTCAGTGGTACTTTCGAGGTCGATATCAGGAAAGGTGTATTCGATAATACCAACCTTGCCATCGAAAGTGCCAAGGGTGAATGCATAATTCAGGGTAATATCAACTTCCGAGAATTCACCGCTGTGGAACTCATCGTTATAGCTATCATCAAGATCCATGTTCCCCCAGATATTGATGGAAAAACCATTTTCTGTGGCAACATCGATGCTTGGCTGGAGGACGATGCTGTCGTTGCCCGTCATACCACGCCAAACATAGGCGCTGTTGATGTCCATTGCTGCGGTGGCGGTTGCCGCTTCGGCCTGGGATGCCCCTCCGGCAGTGGTCAGTGCGGCCAATGCGGCCATGGAAATTACGCGTTTCATTCTTCTCTCCTTTTATAAGCAATTCTTCATTGTGCATCACAACGGTGCGGTGTGGAAATGCCTCGTCCGTTGAGTCGATGGGTACGGAAATCAGCACCTCCGGGCCTGTGTATCCCTTTGCCTTGTTCAAGCATTTCTGATGCCAAAAATGGGGGAGATAAAGGAGGATGAAAAAGGTGAGCTATTTAAAGTGGTTGTTTGTTGAAGAGAGGGGTCTGTCCACTAGTGAATTAAATTTTTGTTACAATTTTATTAAATTCCAGCAGAAGAAATTGCAAATATGTGCGATATTACGGTTCTTCTTGGACTTCGATAGACACTTCGACATCGGGCCATCGTTTGGCGACCGGCTGAATGGTCGGTCGTGCGATGACCTTGCAGAAGATCTTGCTGTTGCTGGAGATCGATTCCAGATAAATCGGCGTGGTCACCACCTCGTCGATGCTTTTGCTTTCCCTGGTCACGGGAACATTCACCAGCACCGAATCCGGGGTCACGGTAATCTTTTTGATTTTGAAATTACCGGGGAGTTTGCCGATGATCTGCGGGGTAATGGCAACGGTTTTTTCCATGACCGCTGCCAGGGAGATTTTCAGTTGTTGCGGGGATGTGTCAAGAAGCGACACCCCTTTGGGAAGATGAATGTTTTCGCTGGTGATAATGATCGTCTGCGTCCCCTTTGCCATCCGCGAGAGATCGATTTTAACACTGGGCGGATTCATGGCCAGGTTGTCGATATCGGACTTGGGACCGGTGAGATGGAGCTTGACCTCGTTGGCCTTGTCGCCGACCAGGACCAGGTCGTCGGCCGGTGAGGTGTAGTCGATGCTGACCGGCAGTACCCGCTCAACGACCTCCCGCTGGGAAACCATCAGGGTGGACCAGAAGGCAACTGCAATGACCAGGCTGACAGCCACCTGCAACAAGGTTCGTTTCCGGATCCTGAAGGAGCTGTCGCGGCGGAAAAATCCCATCTGCTGTTGATGCTCGACAATGGCATTGGTGATGTCGTCGCTCTCCTGCACGGGCTGCATGGTGCCATTGGTGAAGATGGAGACTTTGCCGCGCTCTTCGGAGACGACCAGGGTCAGTGCATCGGTCTGTTCGGCCAGCCCCATGGCGGCGTGATGGCGGGTGCCGTATTCCTCGGAAAGACGGGTCGATTGGGACATCGGCAGCCGAACGCCAAACTGGGTCAAGCGGTTGCCCTCGATGATGACGGCGCCGTCGTGCCCCGGGGAGTTATGGTCAAATATGCTGAAGATGAGCGGCAGCGAGGGGATGGCGTTGAGTTGATAGCCACCGGAAATCTTATCCTTGATCGGTTCTTTGCCGGGGAAGACAAGGATGGCGCCACACCGTTCCTGGGCCAGTTTCATCAGGCTTTCCGCAATCAGCGACTGGAGTTCGGTGTCCTGATCCTTGAGCCGGTGAGGGGGGACGGAAACCGCCTTTTCCAGGACCTTACGCAGCTCCGGCTGAAAAATGACGATCAGGCCCAACACGGCGACATGGCTCACGTTTTGGTAAATCCACTCGATCCCCTTGAGGCTCAGGGCGTTGGCGAGAATAAAAACCACCAGTGCCAGGAGAATACCGGCCATGATCTTCCACGTCCCGAGTCGAAGCAGGGTGCGATAGAGAAAAAACAGGCCGGCGGTAATGAGGAGAATATCGAGAACGGCTCTCCAGGAAAAAAACTCATAGGCCAGAGCAATGGAATGCCCCATGGAACAGTACCTTTACCTTTGGTGCGTTGGGCGAAAAGAGAGCTCTTCCCGCAGGGGGGATGCTGCTCATGGAATCGGTTGTGAAAAATCGGTCCGCTCGCGGAAGAGTAAGAACGATTATAGCAGAAACCAACCAATGAACGAAGAATATTTCTTTCGGCGAGATCTTCTTCCAGGGCCAGCAGTACCGACTTCCTTGTGCCGGAAGAATCCTGCGGCAGGAGAAGGGGAAGACCGGTTTTGCCGCTTGCTGCCCTTGAAAAAGGCTTGATTTTTCAAGGAGCGCGGGTAATATAAGCGGTTATTGAAAATTCTTTTTTTTAGTGCGCTCGCAAAAATTACGAAAAGTAACAGGCTCTGTTCCATAAAAACAAGGGCTTAGGGAATATAGAACGTCGTTCTCACCACTTTTTGCGAGAACGATAATTTTTTGAGGAGATACAATCATGGCCCGAAATTGTGAAATTTGTGGCAAAGGACCGGCTACCGGCAATAACGTCAGCCACGCGCATAACAAGACCCGTCGCCGCTGGCTGCCCAACCTGCAAAAAGTACGGATGGTCAACAAGGACGGTGCCACCGTGCATGTACGTGCCTGCACCCGGTGCATCCGTTCCGGCGCGGTTGTCAAGCCTGCCTGATCTTTTCCTGGCTTGGAGGTTTCAGGGCGAGTTGATTTGATCATCTCGCCCTTTTTTTGATTGTCATTCTCTTCAAAAGCCCCGGGAATGACGTTTTGAGCTTCGTAACTCACTGATTTCACGATACATGTTTTACAGACTTTTTGAATTTTACGAAGCCATCTCGATTCCTTGACGGAAAAAATTTTTAAAATCCGAGACAGCCATGAGCGAAGAAGAAACCCAATTTTTACCGTATGAACAGGCTGCCCGTATTGTGGGTGCCATCCAGGAAGAAGAGGATATCGACCAGGCGAATCATCGTATTCTCACTGTCTACAGCAACCATGACAAGGAACTGTGCTGGTACGACTTTGAAGAGGTCATGCACGATGCAGGCATCACCCCAGGGGATCCCGAGGCCAGAGAGAAAGTGAGCGAATACATTCTCCATCATCTGCCGGACTGGGTGCTGGATATCTGATCGGTCATCCTCTGCAGTCCTGAACGTACACCCCCTTCAAGAGTTCCGGTCTGTTTTCTCAACATCACAACTCGTCCGTCCGTCTCGTCCCTGTAGGAGAACGTCCCTTTATTCAGCCCTCACAGTGTCCCTGTTGGCATGGGTGAGGGCTGATCTCCGCCGAGGACGAATCCCCCGTCCAGCCGCAAGACCGATCCGGTCATGAAATCCGCATCCCGCAGGAGAAAAAGGACTGCCTGCGCTACCTCCTCCGGCGTACCTGTGCGTCTCAGCGGCGTGTGTGCCATGAGGGCCTGCCGTTGCTCCCTGCTTAACAGGCTCCATCCCCTGGTTCCCGGCCCGTGCCGCTGATCGATCAGTCCCAGCATCAGTTCGTTGACCCGAATGGTCGGGGCCCCCAGCCTGGCCCAGGTTTCGGTGAGCGAGGCCACGCCGCGATTGGCTGCGCTGTATCCGTCGTTGAAGAGGAGGCCCGCCGGTCCGCTTCGTCCGCTGAGGGCTGCGATGGAAGAGATGTTGACCACCGCTGCCTGCGGGCTTTTGCGCAACAGGGGCAGCGCCCGGTCAAAGACCAGCCACTTGGCATGGAGGGTGGTGTCCATCTCCAGCTGCCACTGTTCCCGGTTGATTGCACGATGGTAGCCGCCGTGAAGAATCGGCATGCCACCACGTTCGATGTTGTTGATCAGGATATCGAGGCCGCCGAACCGTTCGTCAACGGTCTCCATCAGGGCCTGGACATCATTGGCCTGCCGCAGGTCGGCCTGCAGGGTGAGATGCCCTTCCGAGCGCGCAGTAAATTCTTGGTGCATGGCCGCGGTCGATTCCGGCCAGTCGTGCCAGGGAAGGGCCAGGCGAACGCCTTCACCGGCCAGGACCCGGGCAACAGCCAAGCCCACCCCGCGGGATGCACCCAGGACAAGGGCTCTTTTCCCTCGCATCTGCATCTTGTTTTCCTCCAGGAGTTCACTATAGTTTGAGTTCATGCCCCTATCACTAGGCCGGGCAGCGGTTGCATCCGGCCCGGGCAAGGAAGACAGTATGCTGGATGACGTTCTCCCGGGAAGTCAGGCGGGGAGTATTGTCAGGGGGCCCCCTTCTCTCCTGCGGGTCTGCGCGGTGCACAGGCTGTCCCCTTTTTCGTCGTTCACCCAGTATTACGGCTTTTTTCCATACACCAGGCAACAAGGTTCGACAATGCGCTATTCTCTTTGGCAACGCGGAGTTCTTTTTCTTTTTCTCTTTTTGCTGCCCTGTTTTTCCCTGACCGGCAATGTGGCTGAGGCAGATACGGCCCAGGCGCAGAGCTGCCTTTCCGTTGGCTGGCCCCACGAGTCGAGCGATCTCAAACCCGACCCCGGCCTGGTGTTTGGGCGGTTGGCCAACGGGCTGCGCTATGTCCTGAAAACCAATGCCACGCCAAAAAATCGGGTGGCGATGTACCTCAACGTCCAGTCCGGATCGCTCCATGAAACCGAACAGCAACGAGGGCTGGCCCACTTCCTGGAGCACATGCTGTTTAACGGGACCACCCACTATCCCCCCGGAACGCTGGTCGAGTATTTCCAATCCCTTGGCATGGAGTTCGGCGGCGACACCAATGCACGCACCGGTTATGATGAAACCGTCTACAATCTGCTGCTCCCTTCCAACGAGAACACGGTCATTGCCGACGGTTTCAGGGTATTGGCCGATTATGCCCGGGAAGCCCTGCTGCTGGACAGCGAAGTTAATCGGGAACGCGGCGTCATCCTGGCGGAAAAGCGAACCCGCGATTCGGCGGCAAGTCGGGTGGCCAACAGGCAGATGCAGTTTGATTTTGCCGGAACCCTGCTTGCCGAGCGTGATCCCATCGGCCTGGAAGCGGTGATCAAGGGGGCAGATAGCCGACTTTTGCGGAGCTATTACGATCGCTGGTATCGACCGGAAAATATCATTGTCGTGGTGGTGGGCGATTTTACCCCGCAAGCCGTCGAGCCGCTGCTTGCCCAGATATTCACCCCGCTGCAGGGAAAGGGCGAGGTCGGGACCTGCCCTGAGTACGGCAAGGTCAAGGAGCACGGAACCGATATCCTGGTCTTTGCCGAGGAGGAGTTGGGCTATACCGGCCTTGCCCTGAGCACGGTTTTCAACCAGGATCCGGTCAAGGATACTCAGGCCTGGGAGACCAATCGACTCAAGCGGTACCTTGCAGTGCATCTGCTTTCCAATCGGCTCAAACAGCTTGAAGAACAGCCGGACAGCCCCCTGGCTCAATCGGTCGCGCACGGCGGTTTGTTCATGGGGCGTTATGGATATGCCAGTCTCAGCGGCCGGGCGGTGGCCGGTCGGTGGCAGGAGGGGATGGAGCTCTTGCAGAGGACCCTGGCCCAGGCTCTTGGCGATGGTTTTGGCGCCGACGAACTGGCCCGGGGCAAGCGGGAGATCCACGCCTTGCTGGAGAAAGCGGTGCAGACCAGCGCTACCCGCGACAGCCGGAAACTGGCCGGAGAGATCATTGGCAAGCTCAATGACCGGGAGGTTCCGCTTTCCCCTGAGCAGGAGATGGACCTCTACGGGCCGATTTTGGATGCGACCACGGTGGCTGATGTCAACCAGGCAATGCGTGATCTGTGGAGTGCTCGCCGTCGGCTGGTCGAAGTTGTCGGCCGGGTGCCGCAGGAACTCCAAGGCAAAGGCGGAGAGGCCAGGGTACGGGAATCCTTTGCCCATGCCGAAGCCGTGCCGGTTCCTGCCTGGGTGGGCAAGGAGAGGGTGTCGTTTCCCTACCTGCAGCCGCCGGCCGAACCGGGCAAGGTGGTCTCCAGCCAGCAGTATCCCGAGATCGGGGTAGAGACCTATCAGCTCGCAGGTGGTGTGCGGCTCAATATCAAGAAAACCGGGTATCAGGCCAATCAGGTCCTTGTTGCCGTGCAGTTCGGCCGGGGCAAGCAGACGGAGCCCGCCCCGGGCATGGCCATGCTGGCCCAGGCCGTGGTCAGCGAGAGCGGAATAGGCCGGTTGAGCAACGAGCAGCTGGAGGCATCCCTGGCCGGGGTCAATGCAGAGCTGGGGTTTCGGATTGAACCGGAAAGTTTCTCTTTTTTCGGCAGTTCGCTGGCCAGCGAGTTTGAGTTGATGCTGCAGCTGCTCTACCATCACCTCCATGATCCCGCCTTTGACGAGGAGGCCTTCAACCGCAGCAGGGAGAGCCTTCATCGCATGTATCGCCAGTTGGACAACACGGTTGAGGGGGCGCAGCAGATCAGGGGCGAGCGGTTCCTTGCCGGATACTGTCCTGAATATACCCTGGCCTCCTGGAAGGAGGTGTCTGCAGTGCAGTTGGCGCAGATACGCGCCTGGCTGGGACCGGTGCTTGTTCGGGAACCGCTGGAAATCAACGTGGTCGGCGATATTGATCCGCACAGGGTCATGCAACTGGTTTGCCGCTATTTCGGTCATGAAGAGCGCAGGGAAAGCACCGCGGCCACCCGCGAGGTCCACTCCTTTCCGGCCGGCCAGGAGCAGCGTTTGCAGGTGGAGAGCAGCATCAACAAGGCCATGCTCACCCTCGCCTGGAAAACGGACGACTTCTGGGATATCGGCAGAACCCGCCGCCTCAATCTGCTGGCAGCGGTGCTTGAAGACCGGCTGCGGGTCAAGATTCGTGAGGAGCTTGGCGCAACCTATTCGCCCCAGGTCATCAGCCAGCCCAGTCGCAGCATCACGGGTTTTGGGCTGATGCGCAGTGCGCTGATCGTCGCTCCGGACCAGGCCCGGTCATTGGCCCAGGTGATTCAGGAGGTGGCGGAGGGCTTGGGGAAGGCCGGGGTGAGTGAGGATGCACTGCACCGCGCGCAGGAGCCGATGTTGACCTCGATCAAGGACAGCAAACAGGACAACCGCTACTGGATGGAATCGGTGCTCAAGCTCTCCAGCCGTCATCCCCGGCAGCTGCAGTGGCCGTTATCGATCATGGAAGAGTTTCGCGCCATCACTGCCGACGAGTTGACCGCGCTTGCCCAGCAGTATCTCAGGCCCGAGCAGGCGGCCATTGTGATCGTCAATCCCAAGGCAGGTGGAGCTGTGCCGAGCTCCACGGGGCAGCAACAACCGGCCGGCGGGCGTTAACCCGCCAGCCAGACGGCGACATTCTGGGCCTGCTTGACGGTTTTGTCGGAGACGCCCTTGAGCTGCCCCCGGCTGAGATCCCGCCGTCTTCGGCCGATGACGATGGTCCCGCAATGGTGTTGTTTTGCCTGTTTGAGCAGATCACTGCTGACATCCAGGTGCATCTGCGTGGGGAGTTGTTTGATCCGGTGGCGGGAAAAACCGTTGTCCGCCAGGAGTTGCGCATGGGCGTAAAAGAGAAAGTTATCCAGGTCCAGGTAGCGATCACACCAGCCCTTGCCCCATTGGGCATGGAATTCCTCTGCCTTGGCAGGCGTCTGCTTGCCGAACACCGAGTCGGAGTGATAGAGGTAGATCTCGGCCGAGGGATGGCCCTTGAGCATGAAGGCGAGGTGATCGGCGGCCATCAGTGAGGATGGGTGGCTGTGCACCGCCAAAAGAAAGCGGTTGGCACTGACGTTGCCGTCCACGATCCAGAGCGGCGAGCGGTGGCATTTTTCGATCAGGTCGGTGGAGGTGCTGCCGAAAAACACGTTGCCCACGGCCCCCAGGCCGCGGCGGCCGATCAGGACCGCGTCGTAGTTGCCCCGTTCCGCCTCCCCGCGAATGGCACTGCATATTCCCGACGCCGTTTTGGTTTTGGTTTCGATCTGCGTTTCGGCAAATCCGTGCCGGATGAGCCGCTCCTGGGCCTCTGTGAGGTACTTGCGGGCAAGCAGTGAACGTTTGTCGCTGCCCGATGCCTGGGCCCTTAACGGATCGACATCGTACATCCAGTCCTTGTCCGCTCCTCCGGAAGAAACGACATGGAGCAGGTGAATATTGAGCTTGCGGTCTGCTGCAAAGAGTTTGGCCAGATAATCAAGGCTGTTGGAACTGTAAACGGAACCGTCGACTGCAACAAGGATAGTTCTGTCCATCAGGGTCCTCCTTGGTCTGTGAAAACGCAGGAGCGCGGGAAACTAAAGGTATCGATCCGATATTACATAAAAAGAGTATAGTACAAAAAAGCGACTAAGGCTATGCTCAAAGCTCGAAAACTTTGACTGAAGATAATCAGCTGGGCGGCCAGGACCGGTTTGAAAATACCGGCGTAGTAGGGATACTGATGACGGATCGCCCTGATTGGTGAGGAGAGAATGTTGCCGATCAACAGCACCAGGACGATCTCCTTGGCCTCCATGGCGCCGCTGGCCATCAGGGATCCGGCGGCAGCCAGTCCGGCTGTGAATTCAGCGGCCATCTGAAAGGTCAGAATGGACAGGGCCTGGGGGGTGAGCCAGCTCATCCAGGACAGATGCTGGCCCATGAAATGTTCCGCGGCCTTGAAAAAATCGGCCTCGCTGAGAAAATAGAACAGGATGTAGATGGGCACGGTGTAGGTGACGATTTTGCGGATACGCCGCCGAAATCGCTTCCAGGTGTTTTTCAAAGCCGTTCGGAACGGGTTTTCCTGGTCCGGCGGTAAATCGTTTTCCTGTGACTGGCCGTTGTTGTTTGGCAGCAGTATCCTTCCTACCAGTGCAATAAAGAGGGTGCGGAGCACTGCGGCGCTGACCGTCAGGCCGATATAGACGATTGCCGCGCCTTTGATGATCGGTGCGGCAATGAAAAAGGTCGTCGGCAGGTGGAGGAAGTTGCTGGGCAGACTGTTGAACAGGTTGGCCAGGATCAGTTCCTTGCGGCTGATTTTTTTTTGTTCGTACCCTTCGGAGAGCATGGTGTTGGCCGCCATGCCGGAGAAAAAACAGAGGGAGAACGAGGCCCCGGTGATGGGCGAGAGGCGGCCGAAACGGGTGAGAGGGCGGGCGACGACCGCCAGTTTCCGGGTCCAGTTGAGCGATTCGATAAACAGGGCTGCCAAAAGACCGATGGCCAAATAGATCAGCAGTCGAAGGAGGGGCCAGCCGAGGTGGAGCCAAAGGTCAAGCAGGGCATCCTGGGTGATCATGTTTGTCTCTGGGGGGATGGAGTTTGGGGTAAGGCCGCGTGCCCGCAAGGCGCAGTCGGCCGGAAGCGCATACCGCGGCACTATAAACCAGAAGGCCAGGAGAGCAAGGGGACAACTGTGCAACAGATCGTGGCAACAGAAAAAATTCCACTGCTGCTGTGGCTCGACGACCTGGATCCCGAGGCCATGGCCCAGGCGCGCAACCTGGCCAATCTGCCCTGCGCCTTTCACCATGTGGCGGTCATGGCCGACGCCCATGTGGGCTACGGCATGCCCATCGGCGGCGTTCTCGCCACCGTCGATGCGGTTATTCCCAATGGGGTTGGGGTGGATATCGGTTGCGGCATGCAGGCGGTGCGGACCGGCCTGCACTCGCTGGATTCGACAACCTTGAAAAAAATTCTCGCCGGCCTGCGTCTGGCCATTCCGCTGGGATTCAACCATCACAAAGAGCCGCGGCCGGTTGCGGACATGCCCGAGCCTGCCGAGGTCGAGATGCCGGTGGTGGAGGAGGAGTTTTCCCGGGCCCGCTGTCAGATTGGCACCCTGGGTGGCGGCAACCATTTCATCGAGATCCAGCACGGTGCTGACAACCGTGTCTGGCTGATGGTCCATTCCGGCAGCCGCAATCTGGGCTACAGGGTGGCGGAGCACTACAACCGCCTGGCCGTGGCCCTCGCTGCCAGGACAATAGACAGTGTGCCCAAGTCCTGGCAACTGGCCAGTTTACCGCTCGCCTCACCCGCGGCGCAGCACTATCTGGCCGAGATGCGCTACTGCGTTGCCTTTGCCCACGCCAACAGAACGGCAATGATGCGGGTACTGCAGGAAATTGTGTTCGAGTCTAGCGGGTGCGATCAATTCGAAGCCCCCCTGGATGTGGCCCATAACTACGCTGCCCTGGAAACCCACTTTTTCCGCGAGGTTTGGGTACACCGCAAGGGGGCGACCCGTGCCGGAAGCGGTGAATTCGGCATTATCCCGGGATCCCAGGGAAGTGCGAGCTACATTGTTCGCGGGTTGGGAAATCCGCAGTCGTTCATGTCCTGTTCCCATGGTGCGGGACGGGTGCTAGGGCGGAAGGAGGCGTGCCGGGTTCTGGATCTCAAGGAGGAGGTGGCCCGCCTCAATGCACGCAAGATCCTCCATGGCATCCGTCGCCGAAGCGATCTTGAGGAGGCGCCGGGGGCGTACAAGGACATCGCCCGGGTGATCGACAACCAGCGCGATCTGATCGAGGTGGTTGTCGAACTGCAGCCCCTGGCGGTGGTCAAGGGCTGAGCGGTAGAGAGGGCGGATGGTGTTCGCCCCCCGTGACAGGCAGAAATTTTTAAAAAGTAAGCGGCGAAGGCGGCAGCATGCTGTGGGCGTAGATGTTGCGCGGATCCCTAGCGGGGACAAAAAGTTCAAGTTGCGGGGAAATTTGTTGCTGCACGGACTGGAGCGCAGGCGCACCCCGCAGCAGCAGTCGTCCCAGCATGGCCTCGACCGGCTGCTCCACCCGTTTGAACCGTTCCAGCAGGTTATCGGGGGTAAGATCGAGAAACAGTCCGTTTTCCGCTGGAACATGAGCCAGCCTTGCCGCCTCGGCAATGGCGGTCTCGAGATCGCCGAGTTTATCCACCAGCCCCAGCCGCAGGGCGGTCGCCCCGTCCCAGACCCGCCCTTCGGCAAGGCGTTCCACCATGGCTGGCTGCATCTTGCGGCCTTTGGCCACGATTTGAATAAACTGCCGATATCCCTGCTCCACGTCCATCTGCAGGGCGGCCGCTTCCTCCTTGCTCATGGCTGAGGTCAGGGTGCCGAAGTGGGCCACATCGGTGGTGCCGAGGCCGTCGCCATGTATCCCCATATTGGCCAGGGTTTTCTCCAGGGTCGGTATGGCCCCGAAGATGCCGATGGAGCCGGTGAGGGTGGTTGGGTCGGCGACAATGCTGTCGGCATTGGCGGAGAGCCAGTATCCGCCCGAGGCGGTCATCGCTCCCATGGAGACGACCACAATCTTGCCCTCTTTTTGGGCCCGCACCAGTTCCTCGCGAATCAGTTCCGAGGCAAAGGCACTGCCCCCTCCGGTGTTGATCCGCAGGACAATGGCCTTGATCCGCTTATCCAGCCGCGCTTTGCGGATTTTTTTGATCAGGTCGTCGGCACCGATCTGGCCGACGGAGCCCTCGCCGGGGAGAAGGTTGCCGCTGGCGGTGATGATGCCGATCAATGCCTGCTTGGCGGAGGTCTCGGTGTAGGACGGGGTCAGCGTCTGCAGGTAGCTTTGGAAATCGATGTGATTAAAGGAGGTCCTGTCGATGGAAGGCCCGACCTGGTTGAGAAACATGGCCTCCAGTTCCTGACGGGTCTTGATTCCATCCACCAGGCCGGTGGCCAGGGCCAGCTGCGCCCGATCACCGCCAACCGAGGCCAACTGGGAGACCGTCTGGTTGACGTTTTCTTGGAACACCTGCGGCTCCAGTCGCCGATTTTTTGTGATGTCGGCACTGTATGCCTGCCATAGGGCGTTCAGCCACAGGCTGTTGGCCTCCCGGTCCTCGGCAGACATATCGTTGCGGAGAAAGGGTTCCACCGCCGACTTGAAGGTTCCCACCCGAAAGACGTGGAAATCAACGGCCAGTTTGTCGAGCATCTCCTTGAAGTAGAGACGGTACACCGCAAATCCGCGCAGATTGACCGCACCCATGGGATTGAGATAGATTGTATCGGCCCAGGAGGCCAGGTAATATTGGGCCTGATTGAAGTTGTCGCCAATGGCGATAATTTGTTTTCCCGTGGACTTGAACTGCTCAAGGGCCCGGCCGATGGTGCGAATCTGCTCCAAGCTCGCTTTTCCCAGGCGATTGGTGTTGAGCACCAGGAGTTTGATGCGGGGATCGTCGGTGGCCGCATTGATGGCATCAAGAATATCCTGAAGAAAGCACTCGGCATGGAGCGGCGTCCCGGTAATCTGGCTGATGAGCCTGGTGGCGGGATCCATGGGGGAACGTTCCTCGACGATATCCCCCTCAGGGGCGAGAATGAGCGCACTTCCCTGGGGAACAGTCGTCTGCGGCGTATAGAGGGCAGCCGTGACCACGGCAATGAGCAATCCCAGGAAGAGGAGGTTGGCGAGGATCGACAGACCGGAGCTGAGAAATTTCCACAGCCAATAGAAAGGGCGGCTCAGAAGCCAGAAAAATTTTTTCATGGAAGACCTTTACATGGGCGCCCCGCAAACAGGGGGGGCTGATGGATAAGCATGAGTTCCTCGGGCTGATATGCACATCGTGTTCACCATACCACGATACGTGGGGAACGGAAACAGGCCGCCTGGTTCAAGGAGGACAATTTACGCAGAGCTGCAGACAAGAGGGGGGGAAGTGGGAATTGGATCGGAGGCGCGTCACGTCATCCAGGCGAAACGACCTGGCCGCTTGAGTCGGTTCAGGTCTGTTCGGAAAACAGTTCCGGATGAATTTCCATTTTCAGGGCCAGGGCCAGTTCGTGCATTGAAAAGGGTTTTTTCACAAACTGGGTGATTCCCAGATCCATGGCCCGGCTGATCTCCTCGACCTTGGAATAGCCGGAGGTGATCACCGCCTTCTGGTTTGGTGTGTGGCGCAGGATGCGTTCATAGGTTTCACAGCCGTTGATGCCGGGGTCCATCAGCATATCGAGGATCACCAGATCGACCGAGGAGGATTGGGTGAATGCAACGGCCTCCTCACCCGAGGCCACGGCGATCGGTTGGTATCCCAAATGGCGGAGTAGGCGGCAGGCGATTTCACGCTGGCTTTTCTGGTCGTCGACCACCAGGATCCGCTCTCCGTTGCCCTGGTACTGGTGCGCCATCGGCACCGGCTTGGTCCGCGGATACGCGCTGGATTTCGAGGCGGGAAAGTAGAGTGCGAACGTGGAACCCTTGTTGCTGCTGACAACGTCGATGTAACCTCCGTGGTCGTGAACCGTATTCCAGACCACGGCCAGGCCAAGCCCGGTACCGCTGCGGCCCATGACTTTCTTACTGTAGAAGGGGCTGAAAATTTGTTGAATATCCTGCGGCGAGATGCCTGGCCCATCGTCCTCCACAGAGATCATGATGTACTCGCCGGGGGCAATGGTTTCGTATCCCTGGTAGGCTGCGGTCAACTGCACGTTTTTGGTGGCCAGGATGACCTGGCCGCTGTTTTGAATGGCCTCGGCCGCGTTGTTGACCAGGTTCATGATCGACTTGGAGAGGTGGATGGCCGAGCAGTTGATCAGTTTGAGCTTCCCTTCCAGATAAGGGCTGATCTTGATTGCCGGATAGCGCTGCCCGAGCTCGCGAAACTCGACCGAGTTGAGATATTCGGTGATCAGGGCATTGGCGTTCTGCAGTTCTTTTTTACAGGTCGCGCCCCGGGCAACGGTGAGCAGGTCGTTTACCACCGCAGCCGCCCGTTTTCCTGCCTCGCGGATCATCATCAGCTCTTCACGGTACTTGAAATCCATGTCCAGATCCACGAGCAACAGTTCCGGGTAGGTAATGATCCCGGCCAAGATGTTGTTGAGGTCGTGGGCAACGGAACTGGCCATCAGTCCTAAGGATTCCATGCGCTTGGCGTCGGCGAGTTTTTCCATCAACACCATTTTCTGCTGCAGGGCGGTCTCGTTGTCGGTAACATCGCGGATGGCTGCGACCTGGACCTGTCGGCCCTGGTAATCGATGTGTTTCACCCGAAACTCGACCGGAAAGGTGGTGCCATCCTTGCGAATACCCCGGGCTTCAAACGGACCGATGGTTTCAAGCTCTGCGGGCAGTTCCATGGCGCGAATGGTGCTCCGATCCAAGAGGACCTCGAAAATCTGCTTGCCGATCAGTTCGTGCTCCTGGTAGCCGAACATCGTGCACAGCTGACTGTTGGTTTGCAGCAGTTCGCCCCGCTCGTAGATGATGATTCCCTCCCAGGTTGCCTGGGCGAGTTGGCGAAAACGTTTTTCGCTGTTTTTCAGCTCTCGGGAGAGCTGTTTGTGCTGGATGGATTGGGCCACGGTCCGCAGCATCCGTTCCGGAGAGCAGGGCTTGCGCAGATAGTCGTAGACCCCCTGCCGCAGCGATTCAACGGCGTTGTCGAGGGTTGCGTTGCCGGTGAGGATGATGATCGCGGTCTCCGCGTACTCCTCATTGAGACGGGTCACGATGTGGTTGCCACTGGTATCCGGGAGGTTGATGTCAACCAGGGCTGCGGAAAAGGCATGATTTTTCAGCAGGGTAAAGGCTTCTTCACCTGTGTTGGCCACATGCACTTGATATCCTTCGGCCTTGAGCAGAAATTGCAGACTGCTGCTGAAGCGGATTTCATCATCGATGATGAGAACGGTATGCAGGTTTTGCATGAATACGTTTGTGCAAACAGGAATATCGATAAAAGAGTATGTTGACCAAACCGGTGCGTGAAATGTCCTTGATCCCCAAAAGGACGGCGGGGTGGCTGAGCATGGCGAAAAAAGAGAGAGAAGCCGGTGATATCAACCATTGGTCGACGCTCCTCCGTCGTCTATTGGCATACGCCGGCAACGGTCCAGACCCACAGAAATCATTCAAGCGTGTCTTGGATGAAAAGTCCAATGAAAAAATTGGAATTGTTCAATCGTGACAAGGGATTCGGGGCGATTTCAAGGGCAGGGTCAAGGTGAACACGGTTGGCCCTGCGGAGGAGGTGCAGCGGAGGCGCCCTTGCATTTGCCGGGCAAGTGATGCAGAGATGGAGAGCCCCAGCCCCCGGTGCACACTGTTTTTGGTGGAAGATCCGGCACGAAAGAGCTCCTGCTCTTGCTCCGCGGCAATACCTGGGCCGTTATCTTCCACATGGATATGAACCTGGGTGTTTTCCACTTCGGTTCGCACGGCAATGATCCCGTGATCCTGGATGGCCTCCAGCGCGTTCTTGACCAGATTCTGCACGATCTGCTGGAGAAATCCGGGGTCGAGATCGAGTTCTATGGGCCCATCGGCCGGGGAGAGGATGATCTGTACCCTGTTTTCCACCGCAGCCGCAGCCTGCAGGGGGGCCAGCGTTTTTTCCAAGAAGGTGTGCAGCTCCACATGGATAAGCTGCGGCACACTGTTTTCTCGGGAAAGGTCTTCAAGGCCACGGGTGATGCGGGCCAGCCGTTCGATTTCGCCATCAATGATGGCAAGCTCCTCCACAACCCCCTGGCCCTGTCCTATCTTGCGCTCCATGACATGGAGGTAATTTCGCAGAATGGCCAGGGGGTTGTTGATCTCATGGCCGATTTTTCGAGCGATCAGGGTCGCGGCCTGCAGTCGTTCTTCGGCAACCGTCTCCGCCTGCTGGCGGCGAATCCTGTCCAGCTGCAGGGCGGCGGCGGCCTGATTGGCCAGCAAGGCAAGCGCCCCCATCTGGCTGCTCAGGGCCCGAAAGGATTTTTTCATGCAGCCGATCACCATGAGGCCTTCAAGCTGGTTGCGGCAGTTGAGCGGAAAGACGATCATCCCCTCTGTACCGAGCAGATGCTGCAGCTGGACGTCAAAGAGATTGCCCGAGAAGGTTGTTCCAGATGCCCCCTGAAAAGAGTGCTGCGGGATTTTCTCCACCATGGCCCGATTGAGCAGGCTCTCAGGTGCTGTGGTGGTGTCATACCACAGCCCCTTGGTTTGTTGGGCCAGGCTGTTGTCCCTGGAGGTTTGGGCAAAGAGCAGGTCTGCACTCGTATCGGGCAGGAGCAGCAGGCATTGCTCCTCGTTGAACAGGATGTTGACCCCCTGCTCGATCGCGCCAACGATCTGTTCGCGGTTTTCGGCGCGAAGCAGGTTGTCGAGCAGACCGCTGAGCTGCGAGGTCTCACGGATTCGATTGATCAGCCCCAGCGATGTCTCCCGGTGGACCCCTTCGCCCTCCGGCTCCTTGTCATGGGTAGTCCTGGACATCCGTGGAATATGGATGCCGAGCTGTTCGGCCAGCTGCGCAACCTGCTCCTCAATCCCGCCAACAAGGGTGGCAGTTTTTTCGGCCGAGAGCCCAAACAGTTTTTCCGCGGCCTCGACACATTCCGGTGCATCGGCTTCGTGGTGGCTCAACAGGTCGGCAAGCGAGATGATCCTGGTCAGCGGCAGTGCCTGGCGGACCTGGTCGACCTCGTGGTGATGGTAGCGGATGGCATCGGCGATGAGGGTGGGGAGGTGCCACTGCTCGCAGAGCCAGGCCCCTGCCTGACAGTGGTTGATCTGCAATTTCTCCTCTTCGAGGAAGGCCAGGCGGGCGTTATGGCAGCGAACCCCTT
This sequence comes from uncultured Desulfobulbus sp., assembly GCF_963665445.1. Lineage (GTDB taxonomy): Bacteria > Desulfobacterota > Desulfobulbia > Desulfobulbales > Desulfobulbaceae > Desulfobulbus. Next base: position 383,578 of record NZ_OY762276.1, read on the forward strand.
TGAGCAGGAGCGGGGCATAACTGCCGGGAAAGGCCATCCAGAGAAGTAGCTTGCCGATATCGTGGAGCAATCCGGCCAGGTATGCTTCCGCCGGGTCGGTGTATTGAACCGTCTCTGCGATATTTTGCGCCAGCAGGGCATTGGTGTAGGAGTGGTGCCAGAACCGATCGATGGAGAGCAACCCGTTGGTCTCCACCCGGCGAAACACCTGCTGCACCGAAACGGAGATGGCCAGGTTGCGGACCGTGTCCATGCCCAGATAGACCACGGCCTGTTCAATGGTGCGAATGGCCTTGCGGGTACCGATGAAGGCTGAATTGACCAGTTGCAGCACCTTGGCGCTGAGGGCGGCATCCTTGTCGACGATCTGGGCGATCTTCTGGATGTTGACCTCAGGGTTTCGGCAGCTGTCCAGGAGTTGCACCAGCACCTGCGGCATGCTGGGCAGGTTGCCGGAAACTTTGAGGTTGGAGAGGACGTCGTTGGCTGTGGTCATCGCTACATTGGGCCGGAAGATCGAATAAATCTGCATTATTGCCACTGTATAGCAGAGCAAAAAGGAAAAATCCAGTCCATGCAAAGCTTAAAGGTTCTTAAAAAAAATCGACACAGGGGGCGGAGGTTCAACAGGGCGATTCCTCTTGACCCTGGCCGAGCCTATTCGTTAGTCTCTCTGGGGACGATTTGAGACAAACAACACATGGAACAGAGAGGTGAGGGTGAAGGTTGACGGAGAAGCATACAGGTCCATTTGGTTGGCGGAGGACGGGATCGGGGTTGAAATTATAGATCAGACCCTGCTTCCCTTTCAATTCAAGGTGGTTCGTCTGAATACGGTGGAAGAGGCCATGGATGCGATCAGCCGGATGCTGGTGCGGGGTGCGCCTCTCATTGGCGCCACTGCAGCCTACGGCATTTGTCTGGGATTGCGCAGGGGGACGAGCACCAAGGCGCTGCAGGAGATGGCCGCACAGCTGGTTGGGTGCCGCCCGACAGCCATCAATCTCAAGTGGGCTGTGCAACGAATGCTCGACCTGCTGCTGCCGCTGCCGGAGGAGCAGCGGCTTGGCCAGGCGTATCGGGAGGCGGCGTGGATTTGCGAGGAAGACGTCGCCGCCAACGAGGCCATCGGCACCCACGGGGCCAGGCTGATCGCCGAGGTGTATCGCAAAAACGGCGGCAAACCGGTCAATGTGCTCACCCACTGCAATGCCGGCTGGCTGGCCACGGTCGACTGGGGCACGGCCCTGGCACCGATTTTCAAGGCAACGGAACAGGGCATTCCGGTTCATGTCTGGGTGGATGAGACCAGGCCGCGCAACCAGGGGGCCAGCCTGACCGCCTGGGAGCTGGTGGCAGCCGGCATTTCCCACCATCTGATCGTCGATAACGCCGGAGGGCATCTTATGCAGCATGGCCAGGTGGATCTGTGCATCGTCGGTACGGACCGCACCACGGCCAGCGGCGATGTCTGCAACAAGATCGGCACCTATCTCAAGGCTCTGGCCGCCGCCGACAACGGGGTCCCCTTTTACGTGGCCCTCCCCGGCTCCACCGTGGACTGGACCGTGAACGACGGTGTTGCGGAAATTCCCATTGAGGAACGGGGGCAGGAGGAGGTGCTGCAGCTCCTGGGGCTTGATGGGACTGGCGCGGTGCAGCGTTTTTCGATCGCCCCTGCAGCGACCGAGGCGGTCAATCCGGCCTTCGACGTCACTCCTGCCAGACTGGTCACAGGGTTGATCACCGAGCGCGGCATCTGCACCGCCAGCAGGCTGGGGCTTCTTGGGCTGTATCCGGAGAAAGGCTGATGCACGATAACGAACTGCGAGAGCAGCTACTGAGCACGGCCCGGTCGATGAACAGCCAGGGCCTGAACCAGGGAACCTCGGGCAATGTCAGCGTCCGCGAGGGGGCAGGGTTTCTGATCACCCCCTCGGCCCTTGCCTATGAGCAATGCCGGGTTGATGATCTTGTCTGGCTGGATATTGAGGGGAGGGCAACGGGCCCGCGGAAGCCGTCGTCGGAATGGCGCATGCACCGCGACATTTACGCCCGGTATCCTCAGGCCGGGGCCATCCTCCATGCCCACAGCCTCTACTGCACCACCCTGGCCTGCCTGGAGCGGTCGATTCCTGCCTTCCACTACATGGTGGCCATGGCCGGTGGCGATTCAATCCGTTGCGCCCCCTATGCCACCTTTGGCACCGAGGAACTCTCCAAGGCTGCGGTTGCAGCCCTGGAAGGTCGTAGCGCTACCCTGCTCGGTCATCACGGGATGATCTGTTACGCCGCTGACCTGGCCCATGTGCTGGCCCTGGCAATCGAGGTCGAGGCCCTGGCCAGGATGTACCTCCAGGCGCTGCAGGTCTGCGAACCGCCCGTGCTCTCCAAGGCGGCCATGGAGGAGGTGTTGATTCGTTTTGCCGGTTACAAGGCCTAACCCTGATTTTTCTGAGAAATCAGGGCGGGATCAATTAGTGCAGATAGAGCAGCGAGCCTATCTGATAGACCCCCACCGCCATGGCAAAGGCGAAAACGGTGTTGAAGGCCATGGAAAAGGCGGCCCATTTCCATGACCCGGCCTCCTTGGCAATGCAGACCACGGTCACGAAGCAGGGGGCGTAGAACATGATGAACACCATCACCGCCAGGGCCTTGACCGGATTCCAGCTTGCATCCTTGGCAAGTCGCTCACTGAGTGAGGTGGTTTCTTCCGGATCGACCTCACCCAGGGAATATGCGGTTCCCAGGGTGGAGATGATCACCTCCTTGGCCGCGAAACCGCCGATCAGGGCGATGTTGGTGCGCCAGTCAATGCCGGCATAGCGGCTGACTTCTTCAAAGGCAATGCCGATCCGCCCTCCAATGGAGTTGCGCAGCCGCTCCATGGCCTGGTCGGTTTCGATATCCTGTATAGCCTTGTCCCGTTCTTCCGAGCCGGCACCAGAGGATGCCTCCACCTGCTGACGGCGCTGCTCGAAGTGGGCCTGCTGCTGATCGGAGAGTCCGGGATAGGTCATCATCGCCCAGACCAGAATCGAAATCCCGAGAATGACCGTGCCGGCCTTTTTCATGTACTGCCAGGTCCGTTCCCAGGTGTGGATGAACAGTCCCTTGACGGTGGGGAAACGGTAGGGCGGCAGCTCCATGACAAAGGGGGTGGATTCGCCCTTGAGCACGGTCATGCGCAAGAGCTTGGCGGCGCAGAGAGCCACGATCCAGGCCAAGAGGGTGGCGAGGAACATGTACCAGGCCTGGTGCGCGGAGAAGAAGGTACCGATGAGCAGGGTCAGCACCGGCAGTTTGGCCCCGCAGTTCATGAAGGGCACGGTCAAGAGGGTCGCCATCCGCTCCTTGGGAGAACGCAGGGTACGGGTGGCCATGACACCGGGGACGGCGCAGCCGCCGGCAATGCCGCCGGAGACGATAAACGGCATGACCGAGGAGCCGTGCAGGCCGAAGAAGTGGAAGATGCGATCCATCATGAAGGCCACCCGCGCCAGGTAACCGGAGTCCTCGAGCACGGCGATGCCGAAAAACATGAACATGATGATCGGGACAAAGCCCATGACGCCGCCCACCCCGTCGACAACGCCGGAGACGAGCATGGACTTGACAGGCCCGTCCGGGAGGAGGGCGTCGATGGTGTTGCTGATGACGGCAAAGAAGTCGGCGAGCCACTCGACCATCACCGTGGAGTAGCTGAAGGTGAAGGTGTAGAGGGCAAAGAGGACAGAGGCCATGATCAGCGGCCCGAGCAACCGATGGGTGACCACCTTGTCGATCCTGTCCGAGGTGTAGAGGCGGTCGGCGACGAACTTGCGGGTAACGATCCCCTTGTGCATGATCGACTTGAGATAGCCGTAGCGATGGTCGGCGATCACCGCCTCGGGATAGACGCCCAAGGTGTTCTGCAGATGGTTGGCCACCGCATCGCAGCGGGCGAGCAGGCGCTGGGCGACCTCGGGATAGGTGGCCTGGGCCTTCTGCACGATCTGCTCGTCGTGTTCCAGGAGCTTCACCCCGAGCCATCGCAGCGGATAGACGGCGGTGAGCTCGGTACAGAGGGCTATATCGTCCTGCATGTTGGCCAGGGTTTCGTCAATGTCGGAGCCATAGCGGAGAAACGCCGGCTGCGGTCGGGTTTCCGAGGCCGCGGTCGCAAGGACCGCATCCAGCAGTTCGTCAACCCCCTTGCCGTTGCGGGCGACAATGGGAACCACCCGCACCCCCAGGCGCTGTCCCAACTCCTCGGTGTCGATGAGCATCCCCCTCTTTTCCGCAACATCCACCATGTTGAGGGCGATGACCAGCGGTACGCCCAACTCAAGGAACTGGCAACTGAGATAGAGATGCCGCTCCAGGTTGGAGGCATCGACCACATCCACCACCACATCGGGTTTCTCGTTGATGATGAAATCGCGGGCGACCAGCTCTTCCACCGAGTAGGCGGTCAGGGAGTAGGTCCCGGGAAGATCAACCACCCGCAGCCCCTGGCTGTTGTGGAGGCAACACCCCTCTTTCTGCTCGACCGTCACGCCGGGATAGTTGCCCACATGCTGGCGGGCGCCGGTGAGGTGGTTGAAGAGGGTCGTTTTTCCGGCATTCGGGTTGCCGGCCAAGGCGATGGTCAGTGCTGTGTTCATGGATGGTATCAGTTGGCGGTTATCTTTGAAAACCTGGAGACGGCATGGCGCCACCCCGCCAGCCCGAAAATATCGAAGAGGGCACGAGGGGAAGCGTCCACAGCTAGGATCAGGGCTTGTGCATGGGAAAGGAGGATGGCGGTCGGCAGGCATCGGTTGGTCCGCAGCAGCCGGAACACCCGCAGCCGCAGCCCGGAGTCTGTCCGTTGCGAAAGGTTTTCCACAGACGTCGTCCCAGGATGCAGACGACCAGGGCCACTGTCACGACTACAAGGATCTGTTGCATATTCATATCCTCAGGGGGGATTGGTGCGTATCCCCGCATAAATTGGCGTGGACAATGACTCGGCGATGAAAGGGGTCAGACCGGTGCGACCATGATGTTGGCGGCTGTCGGGGCATCGAGACTGATGGTGCCGCCGTTGACCTTGACCATGCACTGTTGCCCGCTTCCCTTGCAGAGCAGTTCAAGCTCGCTGCCGGGAAGGAGTCCGAGGTTGGCCATTCTGGCACAGGTGCTTCGGTCGCCATTGACGGAGCAGACTCGAAAGCGGCTATGGCAGCAGGTTTGGGAAAGCGGCGTGCCTGACTGCATGGCCCGATGCACGCATTTGTGCCGGCGTCGACATCGGGAGAGAAAGTCAGTCAGGAGGCAACAGGATCTTTCAGATTGATCTTTGGTCATGAACACAACAAACGCCTGGTGAAATTTGGTCAAGCACTGTCAACGTCTATCCTTCTCGGGGGATGGATGCGAGAAGGGGGCGGTGTGAACAGGCATAAATTTGTGGCTGAAACAAATCTTGTTTCCGCCATATTCCCCTCGGCAAAACAGTCATTGTTAGTTATCCCAAACAATGCGCACTGTCAACTCCTTTGCCAAGGAGTTGCGCTGTAACAGAATTTTTTTTGTGAGAGCGACAACTGTAGACAACAGGGGGAGGAGGGAAAGGCAAAAGGGTAGGGGGCGGCTGCCGCGGTACAACCACGCTTGGCACAGGGCACGAAGCTTTGCGGAGCTGTTTGCAGGGGAAAAGAGGGGAAAAAAGAAAGACAGCGTCATTACAGGTGGTTGGCACCGGAAATGACACTGTCTTGAAAGGGAAGGAAAGGGGGCCCGCCTGCACCGGGACAATGCAGGCAGAAAGGATTCAGCGTGTCTCTGAACTTGGCGCGGGCTTGATCTCCACCTCGATGAAATCCGCCTCATTGTTGCGCAGGGTCAGGGTGCCGTCCAAGACGCGCAGGGCGACCGGGTCGTTGAGTGGGGCGCGCTGCTTGACGGTGATCTCCGTGCCGGGCACCAGTCCCATTTCGCGGATACGCCGTCCAAGTTCACCGCCCACCTTGACCGCAACGATGGTCCCGGTCTGATTGATCGCCATTTTGCGAAGATTGATCATGGTCATCGCTCAAGCCCCCTGATCGGTGATTTTGGCCCAGCTGTCGCGTAGGGTGACGATGCGGTTGAAGACCGGCTTTTCAGGGGTGCTGTCCCTTGCGTCCAGGCAGAAATAGCCCTGGCGTTCAAACTGGAAGCGATCCGCCACCCCTGCCTGGGCAAGGCCGGGTTCGAGCTTGCAGCTGCTCAGGGCGCCCAGGGATTCCGGGTTGAGAAACTCCATGAAATGCTTTTCCTTGTCTGCATCCGGGTATTCCACGGTGAAGAGCCGGTCATAGAGGCGTACTTCGGCCTCAAGGGCGTGGGGCGCTGAAACCCAGTGGATGGTGCCCTTGACCTTGCGCCCGTCGGGAGCGGTCCCCCCGCGGGTCGCCGGGTCGTAGGTACAGCGCAGTTCACTCACCTCGCCGTTTGCATCCTTGATCACCTCCTGGCAGGTGATCAGGTAGGCGTAGCGGAGGCGGACCTCGCGGCCGACACTGAGGCGGAAGAATTTTTTTGGGGCGTTTTCCATGAAATCGGCGCGTTCGATGTAGAGTTCGCGACTGAAGGGAACAACACGCTCCCCCATCTCCGGATTCTGCGGATGGTTTTGCGCCACGATCTCCTCGGTTTGTCCCTCCGGGTAGTTGGTGATCACCACCTTGAGCGGATCGAGTACGCCAAAGACGCGGATGGCGTTGACGTTGAGGTCGTCGCGGACCGCATTTTCCAGCACGCCCATATCGATCCAGGACTCGCGCTTGCCGATACCGATGGTCTGGCAGAAACTGCGGATCGACTCCGGCGTATAGCCGCGGCGGCGAAGTCCGGAGATGGTCAACATGCGCGGATCGTCCCAGCCGGACACATGGCCCTCGTTCACCAGCTGCAGCAGCTTTCGTTTGCTGGTCACGGTGTAGTTGATGTTGAGCCGGGCAAACTCGATCTGCCGCGGGTGGTTGGGCGTGTCGAGCGTGTCCAGGACCCAGTCGTAGAGAGCCCGGTTGTTTTCAAACTCGAGCGTGCACAGCGAGTGGGTGATCTCTTCCAGCATGTCGGAGAGGCAGTGGGTGAAATCATACATCGGGTAGATGCACCACTTGTCCCCGGTCCGATGGTGGCTGGTTTTCAAGATGCGGTAAATAACCGGATCGCGCATGACGATGTTGGGCGAGGCCATGTCGATCTTGGCGCGGAGCACGCAGGTGCCCTCGTCGAATTCGCCGGCCCGCATCCGGGTGAACAGGTCGAGGTTTTCCTCCACGCTCCGGTTGCGATACGGGCTTTCCTTGCCCGGCTCGGTCAGGGTGCCGCGGTACTCGCGGATCTCCTCGCCGCTTAAGTGGCAGACATAGGCCTTGCCGATCTTGATCAGGCCAACGGCAAAATCGTGCAGTTGGTCAAAATAGTCGGAGGCGTAATGGAGGTGATCGCCCCAGTCAAAGCCAAGCCAATGTACGTCCCGCTTGATCGATTCCACGTATTCGGTGGATTCCTTGCCCGGGTTGGTGTCGTCGAAACGGAGATGGCAACGGCCGTTATACTCCACTGCCACGCCGAAGTTGAGGCAGATCGATTTGGCATGGCCGATATGGAGAAATCCGTTGGGTTCCGGAGGAAATCGAGTGACAATGCTGCTGTGTTTGCCGGTGCTCAGGTCTTCGGAGATGATTTGCCGAATAAAGTCGAGCGGCTTGACCGGGGTCTCTTTTTCGCTGGTCATAGGTGTATCCCCTAAAAATCACATGAGGAAAAGGGTCGTCTTCGAAAAAAACTCGAGAGCGACGTTGCGAGCCTTGCCAAGAGATTCTCGGGCAAGGCTCGGTTTCTCTGCTGCTGTCCCAGGGCCTCTTATCAGGCTTCGCTGAACAGGTGCTCAATGTTGCTGAGCCGCGCAATGACCCGTTCTTTCCCCAGCGTCATCACGATATCGAACATCGAGGGCCCGGCCAGCTGGCCAGTGAGTACGGTGCGCATCGCATTGATGAGAATGCCGGGTTTGATATCCAAGGCATCGGCCATGTCGCGGCAGGTCTGCTCGGTCGTTTCCGCGGTAAATGCCTCGAGCTCCGCATAGCGCTTGGCCAACTGGGGCAGCCAGGTCGCCAGTTCCGGAAATTTGAGGACATTTTTTTTCAGCGGTTTGGGATCGATCTCGTACTGGTCGGCAAAGTAGGCCCGACCGGCGGAGGTGAAATCCTTGAGGGTGTGGAAACGATCGCGAATCAGGGCCAACGTTTCAAGATACCACTGCTTTTTCTCGGATTGGTAACTGTCGTCCCACAATCCTTCAGCTGTGAGTTCATTGTGCACCAGAGCGCCAAGTTCCTCAAGATCCATTGAACGCAGATAGTGCTCATTCATGGCGATCAGCTTCGGGTCGGTGAAGAATTTTTCATCCCCGGGCTTGAAGTTGAAGACCGAGTTGACCCGGCTCATGCGCGACAGGCTGAATGCCTGGATGAGCTCCTCGCGGGAAAAAATTTCCTGATCCGTTCCCGGATTCCATCCCAGCAGGCAGAGAAAGTTGCAGAGCGCCCAGGGGATGAAGCCGTGATCACGATAGAACTGGACGGCAACGATTTCGCCGTGGCTTCGCTTGGAAATTTTGCGCTTTTTCAGATCAAGGGTCAGGGGCATGTGGGCAAAAACCGGCAACCGGGCGCCCAGGGCTTCGTACAGCAGCACCTGACGGGTGGTGTTGGTCATGTGATCTTGGCCGCGAATGATGTGGGTGATGCGGTCACGGATATCGTCGACCACGTTGCACAGCAGATAGAGCGGCTTGCCGTTGGAGCGGACGATGACGAAATCCTCGATATCGCTGTAGGCCCGTTCGATGCGGCCGAGCACCTCGTCATCGTAATAGAGGGTTCCCTGGCGTTCCGGCACCTTGAAGCGGATGACCGAGGGCAGGCCCTGCGCCTCTTTTTCCGCAACCTGCTCCGGGCTCAGGTGGCGGCAGGTGCCGTCGTAGCCGACATCGGATTTTTTTTCGGCCATGGCGGTTTCGCGTTTCTGTTCGAGCTCTTCCTTGGTGCAGAAGCATTTGTAGGCCTGGCCGGATTGAAGCAAGCGGTTGGCGGCGGCGACATGGTCGTCGGCAAATTCGGTCTGGAAGTAGGGGCCTTCATCCCAATCGATACCCAGCCATTGCAGACCTTCGATAATGCCGTCAATCGAGGCCTGGGTGGAACGCTCTTCGTCGGTATCTTCAATGCGTAAAACCAGTTTGCCGCCATGCTGCTTGGCAAACAGCCAGTTGAATAACGCAGTTCTTGCCCCGCCGATATGCAGGTAACCGGTAGGGCTGGGTGGGAAACGAACGCGGACCTCTTCCATGAAAACTCCTTTAATCGACTCAAAAAAATGAGAAGCTCGTCCACGCGTGGAAGACGAGAATCACTCACTGTAGAATTGGTGTATTGCGAAGATCGAAAGATCACTCCCGTGCTGGTTGCGAGAACAACACGAGTCTTGCGTGACAACTCATCACTCAAACCTGAAATATATAGCTCCTAACTGTGCTCTCTTCAAGGGGCTTCTGCCACGATGGCCTAATTGGCATCGGGACCATGGCACTGGGGGCGGAGGTCGACTTTAATCTTGAGAGAGAGTGTCATTGCCGTTATAGTCAGCCGTCTTCAACAAGAGATTGCAGCAGGTGCCTTGTAAGGCGGACTATTCCACGGGAAACAGTCCGAAAGGGCTCCTGCCGCAAGATCGGTATGGTACAAAGCCCGAAACGTCGTTCCCGGTTCTTTGAGAACGACCTTATTGAGGCCGCCTGTCAGGGGAAAACGAGGCGGTGCGAGGAATGTTATGACAGAAAATCTCTCAAGTTGTGGTGATTGTCCCGACGGCAGGGTGCGTGATGACTCCGGTCGCTGTGTGATGCCCGAGGTGACCTTTGCCTCCTTGGTGCTCTCCTTGAATACCTCGGCCCTCTACCACATGGGAGAGTTACCCCACCCGGAAACCGGCCAGAAGATCATTGATCGGGAACTTGCCAAGCATACCATCGATACGCTGACCCTGCTTGCTGGAAAGACAAGGGGCAATCTGGATCCCGATGAACACGAGCTGCTTACCCGAGTGCTCTACGAACTGAAAATGCGGTTCGTCAAGCTTGGCTGAGCGACACGCAAACGGCATGATCCGGCAAACGCTGACCGTTCAGGCACCTGCCAAGGTCAACCTCTTTCTCAAAGTGCTGGGACGGCGTGATGATGGCTATCATCTGCTGGCAACGCACATGCAGAAAATCGGTCTGTACGACACCCTTGAGCTGAAGCGGGCGGCATCCGGTATACGGTTGCACTGCCCGGGCAGCGTCATCCCCGAAGATCGGGGAAATCTCGTGTTCCGAGCCGCAGAACTGTTTTTCGACCGGGTCGCACACAACGGTTTCAGTCCAGCCCCTGGGGTGGAGATCACCCTGCACAAGAACATTCCGGTGGCAGCCGGACTCGGAGGCGGCAGCAGCGATGCCGCGGCGACCCTTGTGGGGCTTGATACCCTGTTTGCCACCGATTGTCCGCAAGAGACGATCGCGCACATGGGGCTGCAACTGGGAGCCGACGTCCCCTTTTTTACCAACGATTCCCCCTCGATGCTGGCCACGGGAATTGGTGAAATTCTTCAGCCAGTTGCTCCTCTGCAGGGCTATCGAGTGCTGCTGGTTAATCCCGGTTTTTCCGTCTCAACCCGTTGGGTGTATCAGAATTTTGCGTTGACAGAGAGTGGCGATTCGGTTACTTTGCAAAGTTCTCAGGATGCAGTAGCTGTTTTCTTGGGTGCCGGCTACCCCCAATCGCTCGCCAATGACCTGGAAAAGGTTACCGTGAAGAAATATCCTGAGCTGAGCCGAATAAAGAGGGCGATGCTGGAAAGGGGAGCGGACGGGGTGTTGATGTCCGGGTCCGGGCCGACTGTTTTTGGGATCTATCAGGATTGTGGCAAGGCCGAAGAGGCACTCGAAGCGTTTCGCCAGGAGTACCGGCAGGTATTCTTGCTCGATCCATTGCAATAAACGTAAAGGCACTGTTCGCGCAGTGTATCAGAAATGGGCTGGGGCGTCGTCAAGCGGTAAGACACAAGGTTTTGATCCTTGCATTCGGGGGTTCGAATCCTCCCGCCCCAGCCAGTCGTTATGAAAAAATCTGCTATGCCTAAAAAGTTGAAGATATTCACCGGTAATGCCAATCCAGCAATTGCGAGAGAAATTTGTGATTACCTGGAGGTTCCCCTTGGAGCTGCCGAGGTGAAACAATTTTCCGACGGTGAGGTCTCGGTCGAGATCGGTGAAAACGTGCGTGGGGCCGATGTTTTTGTTGTTCAACCCACCTGTTCGCCGGTGAACGATCATCTCATGGAACTGCTGATCATGGTGGACGCCCTCCGTCGTGCCTCGGCTCGCCGTATCACGGCAGTCATGCCCTATTACGGGTATGCCCGCCAGGATCGGAAGGTCCGGCCGCGTGTGCCCATTACCGCCAAGGCGGTTGCGGAGATGCTCATGGTTGTCGGTACCCGCCGGGTGCTCTGCATGGACCTGCACGCCGGGCAGATTCAAGGTTTTTTCAACATTCCGGTTGATCATCTCTACGCTGCACCGATAATCCTGAAGCACATTCGGGATAAGTTTAAAGACGTGGTGATGGTCTCTCCCGATGCTGGCGGCGTCGAGCGCACCCGCGCCTTTGCCAAGCGGTTGAATGCCGGCCTGGCTATCATCGACAAGCGTCGGGAGAAGGCCAATGAATGCGAGGCAATGCATGTTATCGGCGATGTGGCCGGGAAGACGGCAATTCTTCTGGATGACATCGTCGATACCGCCGGAACCTTGTGTGGCGGTGCTGAAATGCTGAAAAAGGTCGGCGCCAAGGAAGTGCATGCCTGTTGCTCCCACGGGGTCCTTTCCGGACCCGCCATTGAGCGGATTAATCAGTCTTGCTTGAAGTCGCTCGTGGTCACCAACTCCATTCCGTTAAAGACCGAAGCCTTGCAATGTGAAAAAATCACAGTGCTCTCGGTCGGGGCGTTGCTGGGAGAGGCAATCAATAGAATCCATAACGAGGATTCTGTGAGCTATTTGTTTGTTTGATATTTTTAACTATATAATTTCGAATTGTTATAGGACCCGGGGATAGGGGAGGACAGGTATGATTCAGGTAAATATAGACTCGGCCGTGCGCACGGTATTTGGAAAAGGACCGATGCGACAGTTGCGAATGCAGGAAATGACACCGGCAAATCTTTACAGTGGCGGTGCTGATCCTGTACCTCTCCAGTTTGAAGCGGCAAAACTGTACAAGAGTCTGTTGTTCATCCATGGTCGCAATGCTGTTATCACCTTGAAGGTCGCTGGCGACAGCAAGCCCGAACGTCATGTGTTGGTGCAGGAGATTCAAAAAGATCCCATCACCGGAAGTCTGATCCATGTCGATTTCCTTGAGATCGCCCTCGACAAACCGCTCAAGTTCACTGTGCCGGTAAAATACACCGGAACCGCCAAGGGTGTGGATCTTGGTGGTGATCTGCAGATCTTTAAGGACAGCGTCGCGCTGCGTGGATGCCCCCTGGATATTCCGGACACCATTGAGGCCGACATCACTCCGCTTGAGCAGGGGGGCGCCGGTCTGACCTACGGTGATCTGCCCATGCCCGAAAAGGTTGAGATGCTGGAAAAGGCTGCAACTGTCTGCGTGGCGGTTCACTGATTGCAACGCCGGTATCGGCGGATTGAGATTTTTTAAGAGCCGGAATTCTCTCTTTCCGGCTCTTTTTTCTTTTTATCTCCCCATGGCAGATACCCGATTCCTTCTTGTCGGCTTAGGTAATCCCGGTCGGGAATACGATCTGACCCGTCACAACATTGGTTTCATCTTTCTCGACTCTCTCGCCCAGAGATCAGGCTGCAGCGTGGATTCACGCAAATTGGATGGCCTGTATGGCCAGGCCAGGGCCTTTGGTGGTCAAATAGTCTTTCTTAAGCCTCAGACCTATATGAACCGGTCAGGGCAAAGCGTTCGTGCATTTGTCGACTACTTCAAGATTTCCAAGGAGCGGATTTTGGTCCTGCACGATGATCTGGATCTCGCACCGGGTCGAATCAAGGTCGTGAGCAAGGGGGGGGCTGGAGGGCATAACGGTATTCGCTCCATTGCCCAGCACCTTGGGTCCTCGGATTTTGCACGGATAAAGATCGGGATCGGGAGGCCAGCTCGCAATGAGCAGGGCCAGGGGCAGCCCGTTGACCAGTTTGTCCTGTCAAAAATGACACCGGATGAACTGGTGCTCGTTGAACAACGCTCCGATGCCGTTGCAGAGGCTGTTGCGTTGTTCGTGGGGGACGGAATTGCTCGCTGCATGAATCTGATCAACGGCCGGTTCTAGACCACAAGACCTTTGATCTAGTGCGATTGCCATCGGATCTGATTCGTCTCAGATGCGAGTCCCCAAGAGGCGGTTTTTCTTCTGTTCGGCAGGTGGAAAAGTAAGCAGCCTTTGCCAATGCTGAAAAAATATGTTAACATAACACGTTAGATATTTGCAGTTTGGTCAGGGGGCAAAATCCGGACTGCTCTTCCTTTTTCGTTTTGGAGGGATATGTGTTTTCAGAAGGTGATATGGCTGTGTATCCAGCTCATGGCGTTGGGTTGATCGAAGCCATTGAAACGCAAACTATCGGTGGTATTGATCAGAGTTTCTACGTCATGCGCATTCTTGATAATGACATGACGATCATGATTCCGACCGCCAACAGCGCCAATGTCGGCTTGCGAGCGATCATTTCAGGCGATGAAGTCACGAAGGTTATCGAGATTCTCAAGGAACGTGACATCAAAATTACCTCTCAGACCTGGAACCGGCGTTATCGCGAGTATATGGAAAAAATCAAAACCGGCTCCGTTTTTGAGGTTGCCGTTGTTCTTCGCGATCTCTTCCTGCTCAGGGAAGATAAAGACCTTTCCTACGGCGAGCGAAAAATGCTCGATACTGCCAAGAGCCTGTTGGTCAAGGAACTTTCGCTGGCAAAACAGACGGACGAAGAGCACATAGAACAACAGATCGAAAAATTATTTTGCTGAGAAACGGTTTGTGCCTATGACCGCATTGCCGGCATCGCCTTGCACATTCAATGGGCCGCAATCGGAAGAAGAGCAGGTCATATCGCATTTGGTTCCAGCCGAAACGGCCGGGCTCAGGCTTGATCATTTTCTGACCCGGCACTTTCCTGAGCATTCCCGCTCATCACTGAACAAACTCATCGTGGCCGGCGACGTGCTGGTGAATGAACAGGCCATGAAGGCCGGATATCGTCTCCGCGAAGGTGATACGGTGTACGTTCGGATTCCGGAGCTCAAAGAAGATCCCCTTGTTCCGGAAAAAATTGAATTTCCTGTGTTGTTTGAAGACGAGTCTCTCCTTGTCCTCAGCAAGCCTCCGGGATTGGTTGTGCATCCGGCCTGTGGTCACTCGGCGGGTACGTTGGTACACGGGCTTTTGCACCACTGCAGCGATCTCCCCGCTGTGGATGGTGGGCGGCCGGGGATCGTGCACCGACTGGACAAAGACACCTCCGGGGTCATGCTGGTTGCCAAGAGCGAAAGTGCCCTGCGGACCCTGATGGCCGATTTCAAGGATCGCCGTATTCGCAAGACGTACCACGCCCTTTTGTTGCGGACGCCCCGAGAGGATCAGGGGCGGATTGTGCAACCCCTCGGCCGTCACCCGGTGGATCGCAAAAAGATGGCTGTACGGCCCGCTGACGGCAAATATGCCGCAACCAACTGGAAGATTGTCGACCATTTTGCCAATGGCTGGTGCCTGGCGGAGATCGGGATCGAAACCGGACGAACCCACCAGATTCGGGTGCATATGGCCTCGATAATGGCGCCGGTGTTGGGAGATGTCCTTTACGGTGGTGCTGTCAGGGGAGACGGTCCGCATCTACCAGAGCGGCAGATGCTGCATGCCAGCACCCTGCGTTTTACCCACCCCCTCAAAGGGGATGAGATGTGCATCACCGCTCCGTTGTGGCCGGACATGGGCCAGTTGATCGATAGTCTGCGCGAACCTTGTCATGGCTAAATCGACGAGAGGTGGATCGTTTGCGCACCACGCCATGAGAGGGAGGCGCCTGGGTTTCTTGGCTCTTGAATCTTTGCGAGGTGCTCAACTGTAATGCCCCCCTTTGTGTTAGGCATCACCGGCGGAATCGGCTCGGGCAAGAGTTGCGTGAGTCGGCTTTTGGCAAGCTATTGTCTGGTGCCGTTGATAGATGTCGACCGGTGTTGCCGAAACTTGCTCGATCAAGGGCAACCCGGGTGGGTCGCGCTTACCGAACACTTCGGAGACACCTACCTGCTGCCGGACCAGGGTATTGATCGGGTGAAACTGCGCAACCGCCTGTTTGCCGATGCATCCTTTCGCGGCAGAATCGACGGTCTGCTCCATCCGCTCGCGCAGACGGCCATGGAACGGGAGGTCGCCCGGCTGGTGACGCCGCTTGTCTTTGTTGAGATCCCCCTCCTGTTCGAGGCCGGATGGCAGGATGACGTCGATGCGGTCCTGGTGGTCTTTGCCAGGCGTGGCCGGCAATGTTGCCGCATAATGCAACGTGACGGCGTCTCCCGAAAACAGGCCTCCCAGGCCATAGCCTCGCAAATGGATTTGGGGGAAAAGGCGCGGCGTGCTGATTACTGTATCGACAACAGCGGGAACTGGAGCAAAACCCGGGTAGAGGTTATTGGCCTTGGAGACGCGCTCTGCGAACGGTTTCCCGGGATTTTTTAACGAGAAAGTGCTTGACAGGCTTTGGTTAAACCAATATTTAGCACAGTAACATCTCAACAGATCGATTTCTATCCATCGGTTTCTTGTTCTGATATTTCACGCGAAAGATATATACATTTAACCCTTCGTTTTTCCCCATCCGGGTGAAGAAAGGGCGTTAAATCGACTGGAATCTGCACGCCCTAGGGATGCTTCTTTCCCCTATTCCAGTTCAGGGATCGGCAAGAACACAAGTAGTTTCCAATTTGTTTCACTGATTAATCCCGACGCAGCCATATTGATTCTGGCGTTGGTTGATGTCTCGCCGTTAATTCCATTATTAAAAAACATATTCGTTATTAGCTGAGAGCTGATAAGCAGTATTTGTGTACTGACCTCATGGAGGAATGATCGGTCAATGAATCCAACTGAGTTAAAAAACAAGAAAATTAAAGAACTCGTTAGCCTTGCTGCCTCCCTCAATATTGAAGGGTACAGCAACATGACCAAGCAGGAACTGATTTTTGCCATACTCAAAGAGCAGGCTGACGAGGACGGCAAGCTGCGTGGCAGCGGCGTGCTTGAGATACTCCAGGATGGATTCGGTTTTCTCCGTGCCCCGGATTACAACTACCTTCCCGGCCCGGATGACATCTATGTCTCTCCCTCGCAGATTCGTCGGCTGAATTTGCGCACCGGCGACAGCATCGAGGGGGAGGTGCGGGCACCCAAGGACAACGAGCGCTATTTTGCCCTGCTCAAGGTTGATACCATCAACTACGAGCCGCCCGAAGCCGCCAAAAACAAGACCGCGTTCATTAACCTGACTCCGCTCCATCCCGATGAGTTGATCAATCTGGAGACGACTCCGGACAACCTGTCGATGCGGGTGCTCAACATTACCGCTCCCTTGGGCAAGGGGCAGCGCGGCCTGATCGTTGCACCGCCCCGAACCGGTAAAACGGTGTTGATGCAAAAGATCGCCAACTCGATCGTTGCCAATCATAAAGAGGTGATCCTCATCGTGCTGCTCATCGACGAGCGTCCTGAAGAGGTTACGGATATGAAGCGCAGCGTCAACGCCGAGGTGGTCAGCTCCACCTTCGACGAGCCGCCCCAGCGTCATATTCAGGTGGCGGAGATGGTTATCCAAAAGGCCCAGCGTCTGGTCGAGCATAAAAAGGATGTGGTCATTCTCCTTGACTCCATCACCCGTCTTGCCCGTGCCTACAACACCGTGACCCCGGCATCGGGCAAAATCCTCTCCGGTGGTGTGGAGGCAAACGCCCTCCATCGTCCCAAACGATTCTTCGGCGCTGCACGTAACGTGGAAGAGGGGGGAAGTCTCACCATCCTCGCCACCGCCCTGATTGACACCGGCAGTCGCATGGATGAGGTTATCTTTGAAGAGTTCAAGGGAACCGGTAATATGGAAATCGTCCTTGATCGCAAGATGGCCAACCGTCGTATCTACCCTGCCATTGATATTCAAAAGTCCGGAACTCGGAAGGAGGACCTGCTGCTTCCTCCCGACGATCTCAACCGTATCTGGATTCTGCGTAAGTTGCTCTCCTCGATGAACCCTGCCGATGCCATGGAATTCCTGTTGGACAAAATGGGCCAAACCAAGAACAATCAGGAATTTTTTGCGTCCATGAATCGCTGAGTATTCACGAAAATCTGCTTTTATCTCTGAAGAATACAGCCTGTTGTGGTGAGAAGCGTGTGGCGTGGCCCGCTTTTTTTACGGAACCGCAATTGATGAGCATTGTTTTTTCTTTCAAGATTCGGGGAAAAAAGTTATATAGGCACTTTTTGGTTGAAAAAATGCTGCAGGGATCGATATCATAACCTCTCCATGCCTATTGCGGAGACGATATTTGCTGCCTCTGACAGATTTCTGTCGGGGCACCCCCCCTGGAGATTGAACTCGTCTACTCTTTGTCATTCTCGTGAAAAGTCCCGAGAATGACATTTTTAGCTTTATAACGTACTGATTTCACAACAGGTGATTTTCAGCTTTTTGGCTTTTTTACGAGGCCATCATATTTCATCAGGAGTGTTTATATGAAAGCCAATACCCATCCAGAATACCATAAAATCAAAGCTGTCTGCGCTTGCGGCAACGAAATCGAGCTGGGGTCAGTGAACAGCGAGATGCATGTGGAGATTTGCTCCGCCTGTCATCCTTTTTTCACCGGTAAGCAGAAGCTGATTGATACCGCAGGTCGTATCGAGAAGTTCAAAAAGAAATATGCCGGCTATCAGGCCAACAAGAAAAAATAATTCTTTGCCGCATTTTCTTTTCCCTCCCTCCTGACTTCATCCTGACCTTTCTCCTCTTCTCTGCGATTGCAGAGGACCGAGAAAGGGGACTTGGATCGTTGTCATGGGGGATTTTCTTTTTCTGGAACTCGTCGGTCTTGATAGACGGGGCTCTGTGTCCTCGGAAAATGGAGGACTGATCTCCGATTTTCGGCTGTTGGTTACAAACAATTATTGGTGTCGTCTTTGCATCGAGCCAGATCTGCGAATTTTACGCTTTTTTGCCACTGTGTGTTCGTGACGACATTTTGCGCCTTGGACCTCTTGCGAATCTGCCATGTTTGAAAATCTTCGTGACATTGATGAGAAGCTGAGTGCACTTGAGCGGCAACTCTCCGATCCCCAGCTTGTTGGCAATCAGGAGAAATATCGTCAGGTCGTGCGCGAGCATGCCAATGTAGCCAAAATCGCCGAGCTCTACAGCGCCTACCGCGACGTTCAGCAGCAAATGCTCGACAATCAGGAACTCATCCGCAGCGAAGAGGAGGATGAATTGATCGAGCTGGCAAAGGCGGACCTTGAGGAGCTCGCCGACAAGGAAGGAGAACTGGAAAAAGAGATTCGGGTGCGGCTGCTGCCCAAGGATCCCAACGACGAAAAAAACATCTTTCTTGAGATCAGGGCCGGCACCGGCGGTGACGAGGCGGCGCTGTTCGTCGCCGACCTGTTTCGCATGTACAGCCGATATGCCGAGACCCAAGGATGGAAAGTTGAGGTTATGAGTTCCAATCCCATTGGTATCGGCGGCTTCAAGGAGATCATCGCCCTCATCAGCGGTCACCAGGTCTACTCGCGCTTGAAGTTTGAATCAGGGGTTCACCGGGTGCAGCGGGTGCCCGATACGGAAACCCAGGGCCGCATTCACACCTCGGCCGTTACCGTTGCCATCATTCCGGAAGCGGAAGAGGTGGACCTGCACATCGAGCCCAACGAGCTGAAGTTCGATGTATACCGTTCCTCCGGCCCCGGTGGTCAATCGGTCAACACGACGGACTCGGCCGTACGGGTAACCCACCTGCCCACCGGCCTGGTGGTGACCTGTCAGGACGAAAAATCCCAGCACAAGAACAAGGCCAAAGCCCTGCAGGTGCTGCGTGCGCGACTGCTTGATCAGATGGAGCAGGAGCGGCACGATCGCATCTCCGAGGACCGGAAGAGTCAGGTCGGCTCCGGTGATCGGAGCGAGAGGATTCGCACCTACAATTTTCCCCAGGGGCGGGTGACCGACCATCGGATCAATCTGACCATCTACCGCCTCGACAATGTGATAGCGGGCATGCTCGATGAGGTCATTGAGCCTCTCATCAATCATTTCCAGACAGAAGCGTTAAAAGCAGGCAACTGAAGTGGCACCAAGCCCGAAGAGCATTGCAGGCCTCCTTCAGTCGGCAGCGGCGCAGCTCACCGAGGTCGCCCTCGAGGATGCCGATCTGGAAGCCCGCCTGCTGCTGCAGTTTGTTACCACCTTCGATCGAACCCAGCTGGTGCTGCGATCCACCGAGGAGCTTGCAGAGAGCGTCATTACTCGCTATCAATCTTTGATCGATCAACGATGCCAGCGAATCCCCCTGCAACATCTCACCGGTCTGCAGGAGTTTTGGTCTCTAGAGCTGATCGTCTCACCGGCGGTGCTCATCCCGAGGCCGGAGACCGAATTTCTCGTCGAGCAGGTTCTGGAAGCCATGCCCCGTGATCACGATCAGCTGGTGCTTGATATGTGTACCGGAAGCGGCGCGATCGCCCTGGTGCTCGCCCGGGAACTGGGCTGTCGGGTCGTTGCGGTCGATCTCTCCCTCGATGCCCTGGCCATTGCCCAGGGCAATCGCGGCAAGTACCAGCTGCAGGCTCAGGTCGATCTCGTCCAAAGCGATCTCTTTGCCGGGTTGCATCCAGCATCCAGGTTCGACTGCATTGTCTCCAACCCGCCCTACATCGTCGAGGCAGAGATCGACGGCCTTGATCCGGAGGTAGCCCGGTTCGAGCCGCGAATGGCCCTTTCCGGTGGGGAAAACGGTCTGGACTGCATTGGCCGAATCATCGATGCGGCGCCTGATTTCCTTCAACCAGGCGGTTGGCTGTTCATGGAGATCGGTGCGGATCAGAAGGCTGCTGTTGAGCGTCTTTTGCGCGCCTCCCGAGGCCCTTTTGAGCAGATTGAGGTGCTCGCGGATTATGCAGGTCGGCCCAGAGTCGCCCGCGGCAGATTGGGCAAACGACGCTAACTGACCATAAACTCTCACCCTTTATACCCTCTTAGCCCCCAGTTGGATACATGGATAAATTACTCATAAACGGCGGGGTTCCTCTCTACGGAACCGTCGGCATCAGCGGTGCGAAAAATGCGGCTTTGCCCCTGTTGGCAGCAACCCTCCTTGCTCCCGGCGAGCATATACTGCACAACGTTCCCGACCTTCGCGACACCCGGACCATGCTCAAACTGCTCGAGATCCTCGGAGTGCAGTGGGAGCGTAGCGGCAAGACCGTTCGCATCAACTCGGATCATCTTACCGGGGTGGAAGCCCCCTATGAACTGGTGAAGACCATGCGCGCCTCGGTACTTGTGCTCGGCCCGCTGCTGGCCCGATCCGGCTTTGCCCGGGTCTCCTTGCCCGGCGGGTGTGCCATCGGTGCCCGGCCGATCAACTATCATCTCAAGGGCTTTGAAAAACTGGGGGTGACCACCAACCTGGAACAGGGATATGTCGAGGCTGTCGTCGAGGGACGAATGCAGGGGGCAACGGTCTATTTTGATATTCCCTCGGTCACGGGGACGGAGAATGTGCTGATGGCCTCGGTCGTTGCCGATGGGGAGACCGTCATCGAAAACGCGGCCCGTGAACCCGAAGTCGGCAATCTGGTGGACATGCTGGTTGCCATGGGCGCGGAGATCGAAGGCAAGGACAGCGATCGTCTGTTGATCCACGGCGTGCCCCGCCTTTACGCGACCGAATCGACCATCATCCCCGATCGCATTGAAACCGGGACCTATATGATCGCAGTGGCCGCCACCGGCGGATCGGTCACCATCATCGACTGTAACCCGTCGCATCTCTCTGCGCTCACCGAAAAACTGCTGCTGTGCGGAGTCAACATCGAAGAGACCGATGACAGTCTGACCATATCCTGTCCGGAAATTGACGGCAGAAGCCTCTGCCGGCTGCACAGTGTCGATATCACCACCCTGCCGTATCCCGGTTTCCCCACCGATCTGCAGGCCCAGTTCATGGCGTTGATGGTCCAGGGTGACGGCACCTCCATTATTCACGAGACCATCTTTGAAAACCGCTTCATGCATGTGGCCGAGTTAAAACGGCTGGGGGCGAATATAGCCATCGAAGGATCCCGGGCAATTGTCCGGGGTATTGGCCGCGATAAACTCTGCGGCGCGCCAGTGATGGCCACCGATCTTCGGGCCTCAGCCTCCCTGGTGATTGCCGGCCTGTCCGCTTCTGGACGGACCGAAATTTCCCGCATCTATCACCTTGAGCGGGGCTATGAAGATATGGCCCATAAGCTGGGGGGACTGGGCGCCAGGGTGGAGAAGGTCAAGGAGTAGAAGGCTGGGGTAGGTTCAGGCGGATGATGCAGCCGCTAGGTTGATTGTCGATGATTTCCAGGGTGCCTTGGTGGTTCTCGACGATCTGGTGCACGATTGCCAGTCCGAGCCCGGTTCCGTCCGCACGGGTCGAAAAAAACGGGGTGAGGACCTTGCTCCGTATCTCCTTTTCGATCCCCACCCCTTCATCCCTAATTTCAAGCTGAAGCAGGCCGTTTTCTCTCTCGTCGGCCACTACGGTGATACCGCCGTTGGTCGATTCCACCGCGTTGCAGGCATTTTCCAGCAGGTGGGTGAGTGCGGTCTGCACCTGCTGCCGATCGGCCCAGCAGGCAAGGTGCTGGTCCATCTCGTTGTGGATTCGACCGGCTGCAACGATCTGCGGCCCGGTCTGAAATCGCTGCACGATCTCTTCCACCACTCGCGAGAGGTTGAACCATTCACTGTGGATGGTCGCCGGTCGTGCGTACTGGAGAAAGTCGGTGATGGTTTTCGCCATGCGGTTTGATTCCCGCAAAATAATCCCGAGCAGCGTCTTGAAGGTCGCCTCATCCAGGTTGTGCAGAGGGTCCTGCTCCAGGGCCAGGATCTGCGCCGAACCGGAAATGGCCGCCAGAGGATTGCGGAAGTCATGGGCGATCGAAGCGCTCAACTCGCCTATCGCCGCCATCTTTTCCGCCTCCCGCACCTGATTTTCCATCCGTTCTATCTGGCTGATATCCTGCAGGGTAATCACTTTGCCCCTGGTCCAGGATTCCTCGTTTCTCATCTCATCGGGCATATTCAGGTAGCTGAAGGAATAGCCCAGGCGTATCGCCATCCCATCCTGCCTCGTATAGTCGCTCACGCTGCGGCCCTGTCGTTCATGCAGCCGGAGCTCGGGGAAAAGGCGAATAAACGGCTGGCCGAGAATGTTCTCCCTAGCCAGGCCGGTGATCCGTTCCGCGGCCTGATTGAAGGAGGTGATGAAATCAAGGGAATCGGTGGTGATTATGCCGGTGGAGATGTCGTCGAAGATCTGCTTGTAGAGACTCGAGAGACGGTCGTATTCGCGTGAGGTGCGGTCGAGCCTTTCTTCGATGACGCGCAACCGCCTGGCCAGGTGTCCGCTGAGCAGGGCCGCAAGGAAGAAAATGAGCCCATAGATGGCAAACAGGTTGGCGCTGACCAGGGCATTGGCCGGCAGTTTATAGGCGGTTTCCAGGAAGTAGGTGGGAATGATTCCCAGTTGTTCCATAAAAAAAACACCGCCGAGCAGCAGGGTGGAGGAGGCGGCGAGGAACAGGGCGCCGATGCGGTAGAGAACAAGGCCGCCGGTGATGACCGGCAAGATCATCAGGGCGATAAAATCGGATTGACTGCAACCGGTGCCATAGACCAACAGTGCATTGCAGACGAGATCAAAGAGCAGCTGGGCTACCCCGAATCGCCGCGCGGACCAGCCGATTTTGGGCATGACCAGGGCAGAGAGGATGGAAAAGAGGTAAATGCCCAACAAAAACAGGGAGGTCAGTTCCAATGGGGGGAGAATCGAGGCTGGGCCTTTATCGCGAAAATAGGCCGCAAGACTGAGCAGCAGGGTGAAAAGGATGATACGGATGGCCATCCACCACAGGATATGCCTGCGAACCTCCTGCTCACTGCTGGTGACCGGCGCAAAAATCCGGAGAATAGAGCGAAACATAGGCGTCGTCCTGCAGATGTGTTGAGGAAATGTCCTTAATCGATGCCGTGTTTTTTTGTCTTGTAACGCAGGCTGCGAAAGCTGAGCTTCAAGAGTTCCGCTGCACGCATTTTTGAGTTGCCGGCCTTGGCAAGTGCATGGCAAATCATTTCTTTTTCGACCTTTTGCAGGATTTCTTCAAGGCCCTGGTCGAAGAGTTCCTCCTCACTGTGCGCCGCGACAAAAAGTGGCGCGTTTTCGGACTGCTCGCTTGGCGCGCTTTTTCCCCGACGATGCAGGGAGAGCACCAGGTTTTCCGGGAGAATGATGTTGGAGGTTTCCAGGGCAACGCCGCGCTCGATGATGTTTTCAAGCTCCCGCACGTTGCCGGGGAAATCGTACTGCATCAGGACTTCCATACCGTAGGAACTCATGGTCTGCACTTCCTTGCCCAAAAGGGTCGAGTATTTCTTGAGAAAATGCTCGACCAAGAGAGGTACGTCGCCGATTCGTTCCCGCAGGGGCGGCACGCGAATGGGCACCACCGCCAAACGGTAATAGAGATCTTCACGGAATTTTCCCGAGATGATCTCGTCTTCAAGGATGCGGTTGGTGGCGGCGATGATCCGTACATTGACCTGGCGGGTCTTGGGCGAGCCTACGGGCATGAATTCCCGCTCCTGAAGCACCCGCAAGAGTTTGGTCTGAATGATGGGCGTCAGTTCGCCAATTTCGTCAAGAAAGGCGGTCCCTCCGTCGGCCTGCTGGAACAGGCCAGCCTTATCGGCAATGGCCCCGGTGAACGAGCCCTTGACGTGGCCGAACAGCTCGCTTTCAAGCAGGCTTTCCGGTATGGCGCTGCAAGTGATGGGCACAAAGGGGTTCTTCGCCACCTGGGAGCGGTTGTGAATGGCCTTGGCCACCAATTCCTTGCCTGTGCCGGATTCTCCGTAAATGAGGACGTTGGCGGGAGTCGGTGCAATTTTGCTGATCAGGTCGAAGATCTTCATCATCTCCGGGCTTTGGCCGATGATTTCCGGAAAACCTTCGGTGCACCCGTTTTCAGCCTGCGGCCGTTTTTTGAGAACCGCCCGCACCACCCGTTTGATTTCATCCAGGTTGAACGGTTTGGTGATGTAATCAAAGGCACCTCCCTTCATGGCGGTGACCGCATCGTCGGGTGAGGCAAAGGCGGTGATCATGATCACACCGATGTCGGGCTGGACCTCCTTGAGTTGCGCCAGCAGTTCAAGCCCGCTCATGCCGGGCATGCGGATATCGGAAATCACCAAATCAAATGATTGTTGTTGAGCGAGCTGCAGAGCCGACTTGCCCTCACCGGCCAGCGTGACCTGGTGTCCTTCCTTGGTAAGAAGAATCCGCAGAAATTCACGCATGCTCAGTTCGTCGTCGACAACGAGGATGGAAGACATGTTGTTCCCTGTAAAAAGCCTTGTAAATCAAACTATTGGAAATATTACCCAGTTTATCCCCTAGGCGAAGCCCAAGTCAAACAATATCCATATCAGGTTTACATCTCGACGGCGATGCGTTAGAAAGCAGACACATCTCTTTTAACTCCAACAAGGATGCTCAACACGTGGAAACTGAGGAACAACTTCAACAACAGGCGCTCACCGAACATCTGGCGGAATTACGGTCCTGCCTGTTGATTTCTCTGGGCGCGGTGGGCGCGGGTTTTGCAGCCGCCTACAGCGTGGTTCGCCCCCTGGCGGACTGGTTCTTGCGACCGTTGGTCAAGGTGCTGCCGCCTGGCAAGCCGCTTATTTTCACCTCTTACCAGGAAGGGTTTTTTTTTATCTAAAACTCGCCCTGGTCTGCGGCATTGTCCTGGCAAGCCCAGTCATTTTTTTCCAGATCTGGCGTTTTATTGCCCCCGGTCTCTACCGGCATGAAAAACGGGTTCTGCTCCCGTTCACCGCGGTTTCTTCCCTCTGTTTTATCGGCGGAACCGCCTTTGGCTATTTTGTCGTCTTCCCGCCGGCCTTTCAGTTTCTTCTTGGCTATTCATCCAGTTTTCTCGAGCCGATGCCATCGGTGGACGAGTATTTTTCCCTGGCTCTGCGTCTCTTTTTTGCTTTTGGCATTATTTTCGAACTTCCGGTGTTCATGGTTTTTCTTGCCAAGCTGGGCATAGTGAGCACCACGTTTCTCAAAAAACATCGCAAGTATGCCCTGCTGATCGCCTTTATCGTCGCGGCCATCTTGACCCCGACGCCGGATGTGGTCAATCAGTTGCTCATGGCCGGACCGTTGGTGGTTTTGTATGAGATCAGTATCGTTGCCGTGTCCCTTCTGGGAAGAAAAACTCTGGCAGGGTTTGCACCCAAAGCAGAGCCCGGGGAAACGGCGGCGGCCAAGGACGAAGCATGACCATGGCTGGGAGGGGACAGAGCGGAGAGTCTGTTTGGAGGGAGTGATTTTCTCCTTGCCGAGCGAGGAACTTCCTTGTTTATTTTAATAGGTTGCGGGTACAATGTTTTCTGGTGACTCACTCTTTTGACCTTTCCCAAACGTTACGATCATTGCCTACAGGAGGAAGATAATGTCCTACATCTGTGATTTTGAAAAAGCCCTGGAAATAGGCCGACCGCCGAATATTCGATCCCTGTTTCCCCACTCACGTGCCCTCTTGGTCAGCGGCAAGGTGATCGATCGTGCCATGCTTGCCAAGGGAGGGGCCATGACCATTGCCGCCAACGGCCGAAACCACCTGGTCATTCGTGGCGCCCTCCAGGCCGCGCAGCGAGCACACGCAGCAATCATCATTGAAATTGCCCGTTCAGAGGGTGGGGCCAATGCCTATTGCCCGGTCAACTACTGGAATATTGCCCGGCAAGTTGATGCCCTGTGCAACGAAATGGGGATTACCGTGCCGGTGGCCATCCACGCCGACCATTATGGCATCAAGAAGACCGAGGATGTCGCTGTTGCTGCGGTCGAGATTCCGACCATCTTTGAAGCGGGCATTACCTCGATCGCCATTGATGCTTCGCACATGCCCGATGACGAAAATCTCCTGGCCAGCATCGATTTGGCCCGCTATGTGCCATCGTGGGCAGGCCTTGAGACCGAGGTCGGGGAGATCAAAGGGAAACTCGGGCTGTCGACCAAAGAGGAGGCGCTGTTCATTATTCAGGGGCTCAACGCCCATGACGTCTTTCCAGATTGGATCGCGCTCAATAACGGGACCACCCATGGCATCGAGGCCTCTGCCCAAGGCATTCAGGTCGAGTTGACGGCTGAGATTCACAAGGCTCTGGCTGGGTACGCGGTCTCCGGCGCCCAGCACGGAACCTCCGGCAATAACTCCGATCGTCTGCGCGCCATAGCCTCCCAGACCTGCACCACCAAGGCCAACGTGGCCACTGCCCTGCAGATGGTCTCCTGGGGGTTGGAGGTCAATGATTACGGTAACGCTGCCTTGGATGACAATGGCGATTTCATCAAGGTGGCGGGCGAGGGCGTTACCGAAGAACTTTGGCAGGCCATGCGCAGTTACGCTGACAGCAAAGGCTGGAAAAAAGGGGATTATAAAAACATCAACCTGCCCTTTGAAAACAGGATTCTCGGTCAACCCAAGGCTGTTCGCGAACGCATGGCTCGCCGGGTGGAGAATTTCGTCTACACCATGTTGGTTGAGGTGTTCAACGCCGCCGATACCGCCCGCTACGGCGTAGAGGCTCTTTTGGAGGCCGGATCCTACGATATCGGTCCCAAAACCGGCCGCATCGAATCCCCTGAAGAATGGAGTTTGGCCAAGATCAGGGAACGTGCTGCGAGTATAACGACTGATAAAGGTCCGCAAGGCAATTTTGACGATTAAATCGCAGCCTGGCCTGTTTGTGTCGGCCACCATTGTAGATGTTTCTTTCTTTGAGTCAGCCGATTTGCCGAGTGCTACGGGAGTTCCTCCAATATTTTGCCAGCATTTTTTCGGTGCAGGCAGAATGGCAGGGCAGAAAATCTCCGCCAGATAGAGATAAGAGTGGAAATGAAAGGCTTTTTTGGGTATAAACATCTTCTCTTGTGAGGAAACGAAATTGATAATGATGATGAGGTTTCCTTCCACTATATAAGGATTTCACCAGCACGGACGGGTAGCTCAGCTGGATAGAGTGTTGGCCTCCGAAGCCAAAGGCCGCGGGTTCGAATCCCGCCTCGTCCACCAATAAAATCAAGCACTTAGCGAACATTCGCTAGGTGCTTTTTTTGTTTCTTGCTACCCTATTGCTACCCAGGGTAACAAATCAATTTTTGAGTAAGCTCGCTATAGGGAGACACGTAAACGTAGAAACTTTCCTGCTGGCTCTGGTGGGATCCGGGTTATACCAGTAAGCTCGCACGAGATTCTGCACCTCCTCGCGCGAGATTTAGAACCGCGTTTTTTTGCACTATCAAAGCCTTTTCAAAGCCAAAAACTGTTTCTCGTTTTATGTGAAATTTTCTCTCCCCATGTTAATTCCCAATCAACAACTCGGTCCTGATCTGTGACCGGCTGCCCTCCTTTTTGCCCATGGAGTATTTCAGCTCCACCTTCTCAATTCGAAAGCGTTTGAAGATCTCCCGGACCTCGGGAGTGTCATTGATGGTCATGAGGAATTTGCCCCTGATGCCGGCAAGCACATCGGCCAGATCGTAGAAATCCTTCTCCACGAAGTTGTGCTCGTAGCAGTTGATCTTCCAGTATGGGGGGGCCAGGAAAAACAGGGTGTGATCCCGATCATAGCGAGGGATCAGGTCCCGGAAATCGAGGCATTCGATCATTACCTGGCTCAACCGCATCCAGGCCTCCTCAAGAAGCCGCTGCAGGGTAAACAGGTTGAGCCTAGGCACGCCAGTAGTTGATGTCCCGAAAACCCGCCCCCGGCTGCGGCCGCCAAAACACATCCGTTGCAGATAGAGATACCGGGCAACCCGCTGGATATCGGTCAGCGTATCCGGATTGACCTGCATCAATCGGCTGAACTCATCCCGCGAGATCAGTACATACTTGAACTGGCGGTGCAACTCTTCGGGATGATACTTGACCGTGCGGTACAGGGTAACGAGATCCCGGTCCAGATCGTTGATCACCTCGGTGCCTCGGGCCTCCTTGGCAAAAAAGACGTTGGCGACGCCGGCAAATACCTCCACATAGCACTGGTGCTCGGGGAATCTGGAAATGATGGTTTTGGCCAGACGGCTCTTGCCGCCAAAATAGGGTATGAGTGCTCCCACGAAAGGTCTCCTTGTGTTGTCGCAGGCAATATGCTACTACCCCCTTTGCGCTGTCCCGCAGCGTACACATCGGGGCTATGGCAGGTGAACCTGCGGACCTCCTTCCGTGTTCGTAGCACGGCTGGATGGTTCGGGGAGGGTTGCACCCCTCCCCAGCTCCGTCCGTTCAACTCCAGGCCGGCTCGGCCATTCTCATTGGGCCGGGTATTCCCTGGCCATCTGCTCGTATCTTTTCCATTGGGCCATGGTTTCCTCCGGATCGCCCTTGATCGGACCGGAACACAACCAGGCCGCCAAAATCACCGCCAGCAACAGCACCGCGAAAGCTATTCTCAGCCATGTGTCCTGATGTTTTTTTCTTTTCATTGGACTCCTTTAAAGACTTTCGGTGCCGGGAAAGACCACGGCAGAGCTGAAGTTCATGTCGCTTGCCACCTGATGATCCTGGTCCATTGACCCCACCTTGGCATAGACCGGTGCCGTGGGTGTTGCTCCGAGCAGTGCTGCAATGTTGATGATCTGCAAGGTGGAGGTCCCTGAGTAGGCCAGGGTGCCGTCTGTTGCCGGGGCAAAGCTCGCCGACGTACCGATGTAAAGTTTGTACCCGGTGGCCACGCTCACATCGTCCCACTGGGCTATATACGACCAGGACCCGGTCATACCCTGCGTCAGAACCAATACCAACCCGGCGGGGGCTGCTGGAGTTGAAGTCAGGGATCGATTGACCCAAAGGGCAGCACTAAAGTTCAACTCGCTTGCCGCCTGATGATAGGCGTCGACCGCCGCCACCTTGAAGTAATAGGAATACGGAGCCGTCAGGTCTACAGGGATCGTAGCGCTGTTGCTGGTCCCCGAATACACAAGAGTCCCTGCCGATGAGGGATTGAATCCGGATGAACTGCCAATATACACCTTATACCCGGTGGCGCCGGTCACCGCGTCCCAGGTAAGCACCACTGCGCTGGCCAGGGTGAACTGCAGGGTGAGCCCGGTTGGGGCTAAGAGTCCGGAAACACCAACGGTAAAGACCGCATCCTCGCTGGTGGCAGTGTCGTTCATTGCCCGCACATGCACCGCAAAGGCCGTCCATGGCCCACCCATGGCTGTCAATTGGCTGGTGGTGTATGAAGTGCTGGTGCCAGTCACCTCGCGAACCCCTTTGGGGGTTCCGTCCACATACAACTCAACCTGGTATTTGGTGGCGCCGACCACCGTGTCCCACTCCACATCTACACCGTCGTTATCCACGGTCACATTGAGGCCAGTCGGTGCCCCTATGCCTGCAAAATTCACAGTGATAGCCTCTGCGGTGGCCAACACCTCGTCCACATAGGGAGTTACCCGCACAGTGATAGTAGATGTACCGGAGCTGAAAGCCAGGGTGTAACCGGCATAATCGTCTTGTAAGGTGGCAAAGCCCGAGCCCTCATCCAGTTCAATCAGGAAGGTGGCGGCAGCCCCGGACCAGGAAACGTAAAAGTGATACGCCGTGTCGATGCTCTGCAGATACAGGGTAACCGCAATAAGCGGGTCAGCATTTAGCGGGTTCTCGTCATAACTGGGCGCAGTCCCGAAGGCGCCGTATATATCCTCGGTGACCACCTGGCCGGTGATAGCTATTTTATCCCGGCCTTCCGGGGCAATGGCCATCACCCGCACCAGACGCTCCGATGTGGAGGACGGACCAAAGATATACCGGGTGGCACGTACATCGTTTCCCTTGATCGTGTAAACGGCGTCCGCAATAGAGACAATATGCTTATGAGCATAGTTGGTGGGCGTGACCGTATAGGGTCCAGCGGTTGAACCATTCGGCAGGGCCAGAAGTATCCAGCCCTCTTCCTCCTCCCCATAATCGAGCGGCTCCGAAGTCCAGATCACTCCACCGGACTCCACGGCGGCAAGCACCCCAGTCTGATTCCAGTTGGCCACGGTGGAGGCCACCGGTATCCAGGAGAACAGCGAGGGGAGATTGCCCTTGAGCCCGGTGGTAAACTCCACGTTGACCGTGCTCTGCATCATGTCGCGATAGAGCAGCAGGCCGATCTCCCAGGCTGCCTGCCTGGAGGTGCAGCCCTCCAAATTCACCTCCTTGGGGTTGAGGGTACCGCCTCCGACCTCGTAACAGTCTACCGTTTCCTCCTGGCCGCTGTTCGGATCATAATATTTGACCCGCACGCAGGTATAACTGTCCGGGGTGCGGAAGGTGGTCGTGATTTTGAGACTGTCCGGATCATAGTCGTCATCGGTAAACGCTACCCCGTAGGCCACCTGCTGGGTGTTGGCCGCCAGACAAAACAAGCCACCGGGTGTATAGGCCACCGCCGATCCGCAAGCCGCAGCGGTGGAGCAGGCATCCATCACGCTCACCCGGCTGGTGAAACCATAGTCGAAAAGATACCCGGCAGTCGCGAGATCATCCCGCAACTCTGCCAATACATCCCAGGCCAGTATTCCGTCATCGAATCGACCGCCGTTGTCCCCGGTGACCATATAAGCGCAGGCATCAACGATGGACCGGGTCGCGATCCTTGACGATCCGAACCCGGTCGCGGTGACCGGATACAACATCCTGGTAGCCTCGAGCTGGATCTTGCTCCCGGAATCGCTGTTCATCTGCTTGGTCGCCATGATCTTGCATTCCCACATGGTCACCCCATCAACCACAGGATGCGCACCGCCGATGGCCCGCAAGCCTGCCAGGGAACATCGATCCGAAACCTGACCGCTCTCGCTGGCCTCCTTGACCCGCTTGAGACCGAACTCATACCGGCCAGGCCCAAGAGGGACGGTGATTTTAATGGTCCTTCGCAAAGGGTCTTTGCTTGCAGCCGAGAATCGTTCGACGGACAGCAACGTCCACTCACTGGTGGCGTTGCCATAGGCGTCCACGGTACGGCAGCGGGGTTGAAGATCGGCCGAAACAGTATACCTGTCGCCCTCGTCGTTATAGCCGATCAGCCCACCGGAAAAGACAATGTCGTATTCCAGGTAATAGGCCTCGGTCCCTCTGGGATTGACCACGTAGCTCACCCACTCCATATCGAGTTCCTGGCCGGAAACCTCGGACGAGGTCCATACTACATTGGTGCAAATTGCCGGAAAGCTGCCTGGCAGCACCGTCGCATAGGTGACCCCTGTATAATCGCCCAGCGGAGTCTTGCCGATTGTGGGGACAATGCTGTCAAAGTAGCCAATACCAACGATGAGCAGGCAATACAGGTATTGCTCGTTATCTTCAAACCGGGTGTAGCTCATGGCCACATCCGGATAAAACGGGCGCCTGCCGAACCGCTCGGCAAAAGGTTCCCCCGGACGTACCCGGTTATTCTGGGAAAGGGTGTAGACCGTATCCGGAGTACCTACGTCCCCGGAGCTGGAATTGGCGCCGAAGAGCATGCCAAGGAGTAACGAACCGGCAATCATGATACCGGCCGACAACATGGAGCCTATAAAGGTGCCTGCGATTCCCAGGGCGTAAGGGGCATAGACCGCAATGGCGATAACGGCGATCACCCCCAGAATTTTACCGAATAGATCGCCCTGCGGCGTCTCGATAAAACGTACCACTGATCCGGCAGGGACCGGACAATCCCAATCGGCTCGCAACCAGAACCCCTCATCCACCATGCAGATCACCGGACCACTAAAGGCCAGCGCGTTCTGGAGGATAATCTGGTTCGGGGTGATTGCATCTCCCTGTTCGATCACGGCAACAAAATCGCTCTGCCGGGCCGCCAGGGGATTGCTATCGTGCAGGGTCTTCATGGGGTGTGTAAAATCCTGTTATCTTCCATCCGTTCACAGCCAGGTGCAGGCGATCGGAGATCACTAACCCGACCCCGTCTAGAATATGGAGTACGTGAAACCTATTTCCAGGCATGACCACCATGCCCAAGTGATGGGGCTTGTCAGCCTTGGTCATAAAAACGGCATCACCTTCCCTGGGCGTTTCAGTCGGCACCCCACCGAACAGGTCCATGATATTGCCGGCCATCAACCTGGCCGCACTGTGGGTCAGACGCTTGCAGTCCACCTGCGCGTCCGGAATGTCCCGGCCAAACTGCTCACGCTGAATGCGTCGAAACCAGTAAAAGCAGTTGGTTTCCTCGGCCCACTGAGCACCACGATATTCAAACGACCAATGCGGTTTCATAATCCGGCAAGCCCCGGCAATATTCGCGGCGTCATCAACTGTCGGCAAAATGGGGTATTCACCAGATCGGGCAGAGTGGCCACTAAGGTGAACTTGCCGTTCACGTTCTCGGCCCGGATAATGTCGAAGGGCATGCGATAAACAAACGAAGGGTCGGTATTTGGTGCCAGATATTGGCGCCAGATGACGGTCAAATTCGCGCCATTACCGGCAGCCTCTTCCAGCCACCCTTGAGCGCTTGGCGGCAGGTAGGTGATGTTTATGTTGAGTTGCCCCACGATACCACCCTCGGTCTCTGCCGGGGTGAACTCCACCGCACAAGGCTGGTAGGTACCTTGGTTGGTTGTCAGGGAGGCCTCATCCGCCACAATCATCACCGTGCCCGTGTCCATGGAGCTGGCGAAAGTGAGCGTGTCGTAATGGGTCACATCCGCCTTGGCATAAGCCACTGCCTCCTGATAGGCGGTGTCAAAATCTGCAGGCGTGGGTTGCGTGGCCACTACAGCGCCTCCAGGGCAGTTATGGCTTCATCGCGCTTGGACAGCATGGTTTCAGCATCCGTACAGGCAGCACAAGCTCGCTTCCCACCGATCCTCGCGGCCTCTATGGCGGCGCACAAGGCAACCCAGGATTGACGGATCGTTGCTATCTCGGTCGCCTTCTCGGCCAGTGTCACCCCGCAAGCCTCTGCCTCCGCCACCATGACCGGGTAATCGGTTGGGTCCGGGGTTTCGGCGGCAAGGTACGCCTTGATCTCGCAAGCCTTCTCCGTGTACCGAAGGTCCTGGGAATGGCCAACGGAAAGGTGCCGGCCGCAGGCCTCGCTAGCCGCTTCGTCAATCGCTGTCTCGGCATGGGCCAAAACCACAGCGAGGTCACGGGCAATAGCTGCGTAAACAAACTGCTTGCCTTCGGTGTCCCAGGATGCAGCCGTACTATAATAATAGGCCTCAGCATCCGGCAGGTCCTCGAAGGTTACTGGTGCCCAACCAAGAGCGTAGAGAGCTGCCTGCGGCAAAGCATTGAAACCGCTAATCGTGGCCCCATCCGGGCTGGTCCAGCGGGCTGGGAGGTTTTGCGGGTTCGCGATCATCTGGAAAGTATTTTGATTGAATTGTGCGTATTTCATCGGGGTGTTCATGCCTCCATTTCGGCAACGATAGCGTCTATTTCCGATTGATCCATTTCTCCGAGGTAGATCCGTAGTTCATAGATATAGACGGACTTCCCCGTTTTTGATGCCGTATAAAAACCACAAAGATCCTCGTAGCCTTCATTTAAAATGTAGCTAACCCCAAGCCCTGCATATACAGCTGTCGTGACAATCGGACTGGTGTATCCCCCAACAACCAACGCAGATGGGTTTGATGGATTACATTTTAAAAATAGGTAATAACTGTCTTCACTCGTCAACCCTAAAGAGGCGAGGGTTGTGTAGCCAAACCGAATCCTTTTGGTAAAACTTCCAGACGTTATCCGGAGATATATGTATCCATCCCCGTAGGTCGGGGAATTATTACTCGCATTGACCATCCCGATTTCGGGTGATCCACCTGGCAGCATGTCCGTCAAGCCATCTGTCCCAGATACACCTTTCCAGTGCGAGATGAGGGTTGTTTCCGGGGCGACCCCGCTTGCGGAAGAAAGCCATTGCGTATCCTCCCACGCCGCAGCCGCAGGTTTGATCTCAAAGCTCACCGCATAGTCGCTATAGAGAGTCCCGTGTCCCTGGCGCGGGCTGTAACCGATAATCCTCAGAAAATATCCGCTGTAACCCAATCCGGTCTCCAGCCAGTCGGCATCTATCCAGTTAAGCCCAAAGTTCAGCTCCCGGTCCCAGAATCGCTTGAAGGCAACCACCTGATCGCCATGATCCGGATGGTTATTCCACAGACGCAGGGTACAACTCAGGGCATCCCCCTTACCTTTGCCCCAACGGCGGATCTCCTTGCGGCCGGATTGAGTGGTCCGTGCCTTCACGTCCGGATTCGGGGTAATCTTCAGCCCGGAACGGAGCGGAGCAGGAAGAGTATCCGGCCAGATAACAGGCATTACTCTTCCTCCGGCAGGTACCAGGCATAAGCGCCGTTCACCACCGGCATGTCGGCAATGATCTCCACCTTGATACTCAGGTCCATCCGCGCCCCGTTCATGGTTGCCTCCCAGGGATTCTCCGCATCAAACCGGCAGAAGTGATGGTCAAATCCGGCTGCCACCAGCCAGGGGGCGGTAAACGGAGCGCACTGGTTCAGTGTTGTATCCCACCAGGCCCGAAAGGCCTGGAACTGGGCAATGGTCAGGCGGCGGAAAGAAAATGTCTTCACATGCTCCGGATAGGTTCGGGTCCGCACCGGATATAAAGTTTCCTCGGGATCCTGCAGGCCGGAGGTCTGCGCTCCATTGAACTGATAATGGGGAGCCTGCGGCAGACTGGTCGGCCATGCCTCCATCAGAACCGCCTCCGTGCCCCGTATAAGCCTTTCATCGTTTTATCCAACCCCTGGCCCCGGCTCATCCGGTCGCTGATCGCACCTTCAACCATCTTCACCATCACATTAAGCGATCCATCGTTATTGGTGGTGGTCTCGGTTTCCGCCTTCACCCCCGGCGCCTCGACAATCGTCATGTTGACCTGGGGGGCACTCTGTTTGGTACTCAGGCCCTTGCCGATCGCCGCCATCTGCCCCTCGGTCAATACCGACTCACCCTCTTCAAGGATCGCCGGAAACTCGTTACCCTTCAAGCCGGTGTGGAAGCGGGGTGCGTTCATGAAACTCGCCAACGGCACGGTGCGAGTCACCGAAACAGGGTCCACACCGAGAGTGGCGCCAGAATGATGAACGCCGACGCTACCCAGCGTCTGCCCGCCTGTCATCCCGTACTGAACCTGGGTTGTCCCACCCCCGAATATCCCGCCAAACATCGACTCCATGGCCCCCATGATGGCCATCTTCAGCATCACCTCGGTCAGATCCTGGAGAATGTCAAAGGCGATATCCTCAATGGCCTCGCCCAGGGATTGCCAGGCATCGGCCAGGGTGGCATTGCCCTGGGCCACATCGCGGACAAACTCGGCAAAGGCACCGCTGGACGTATCGATGGCATCGGGCAACAGGTCGCGGTAGAAGTCCAGTGCCTCCTGGTCCACCTCAACGCTGTAATCCTTCAAACCCTGTTTGAAGGCCTCCATCGGATCCAGCAATCGCAACCGCTGCTGATACTCGGCCAACTCCAGCGTGGTCCGGGCGATCGCTTCGGCCTGAGAGTTCCAGGCGGCAATCTCCTCGGGCGTGCTTTTTTGCATGTCCGCCAGGAGTTCCTGCTGCAGTCGAAGGCGTTGCTCCAACAGATCGATCTGGAACGGCAAAGCATCGTTCTCACTCATCTGCCCCAGGGCAATGGCGATCTCGATCGTGGTTCCCTGCCGGGTCAGTTCGCTTTCTTTGGCAGCCCGCTGCGCATCTTCCATAGCCTTGGCGTACTCGCCGGCCTGCTTCTTGACTGCGGCAAGTTGTCGGTCGAGGTTGGCCAGGGCACTCTTGTACCGCTCGGTCTGATGGGTGGGATCCATCCTGTCCAAAGCGGCCAGGCTTTTGTTGTATTCGCGCTGTGCTGCCTCAACGGGCAAGAGCTTGTCCAGGATGGCCTGATATTCACGCTGGTGTGCCTTTGCTTCCGAAGCTGCTCTCTTGGCGGCCTGTTCCGCCTCCCGCCTTGCTTTCTTT
The DNA here is from genome assembly GCF_963665445.1 of uncultured Desulfobulbus sp. Taxonomy (GTDB): domain Bacteria; phylum Desulfobacterota; class Desulfobulbia; order Desulfobulbales; family Desulfobulbaceae; genus Desulfobulbus. The sequence goes on from NZ_OY762276.1 coordinate 420,057, forward strand.
GCGACTTGCTCCTGCTCCTTCAACGCGCTGTTATAGGCCTTGGTCGCTCCGGTGGCGTCGTTCAAAGCCTTGCGGGCATTGCCGAGCGCCTGGTGATACTCGGATTCGTTTCGGAACTGACCGGCAGCGTACGCCGATTCAATATCTGCCACAGTGGTGCGGTACTTCTCCAAAGCCACCTGCGTCGGCAAGACCTCCTTCCGAAGGTCGGACAGCGCTTTCGTATCCAGGCCATGAGCCCTTCTTGTACCGGAAGCCGCATCGTTCACGGCTACAAGTTGCTTTTCCAGACTGCTCAGCGAACGAGCCGTTTCTTTGATGGCTTCACTGTCAGGGGCAAAACCTGCCTTCTCCAGGGCTTCTTTCGCCCTCTTGGCTTCGGTGATGCGCTCTTCAAGGGTTTTGACCTTGCTGGCCACAGTGTCGATCTGGTCGCCGTCGAAGACAAACCCGGAAGCCGCAAGCACTTTCTTGGCATTTTCCGCTCTGGCAAGTTCCTCCTGCAGTTTTTTGATGTTCTCTGTTGTCCGCTGGACAGCCTCTGTATTTTCACCAAGCCCGGCCGCCGTGTACGCCTCTTTAGCCCGTTTGGCATCGGAGAGCTGGGCGTTCAATTCACGTACCCGATCGACCGCCTCCCTGGCAGATACATCATCGAGCTTGAGTCCGGAGGAATTAAAATCATCCTGGATTGTGCGAAGCTCTTCAGCCTGGCGCATGGTGTTCTCAAGGCCGGTGATTTCGATAACCAGCCTCTGCCGTTGCTCCATGTCGCCACCTTCGCCCAGGGCGGCCAACTCTTTCCTGGCCTCGGTCAGCCGGAGGTGGACTTTTTCAACGCCTTGCTCATAGGAGGAGAGCCAGGTCGAAAGGTCGCTTGGCCCCATCTGGGCAAAATCGGAAAAATCCAGGGTTCCCGATTTGACAGCCGCGATGCCCCTCATGGCGTTGGTCAGGTTGACCACTCTTTGAATCGCCCAATCGGCCCCTTCAACTATGCCGGAGAACAATGAGAGGATCGAATCAGTATTCCGTTCGATGGTGCTGGCAAGTTCAATGATCTCGCGTGCCAAACCGGCCGTGGCACCGCTCCCTTTGTTGGCGTCATTGACCAAGGCACCGAGAACATTTTTCAGTACGTTCCCTGCCTGTTCGACGGTTGTGGGCAATTTATCGAATTCTTCGTTGACGTCCCTCACACCGGTCAGAATGGCCTGCACCAGCACATCGGCGGTCAGCTGCCCATCTTCGGCCATGGCCCGCAGCTCTCCACGACTTCGGCCGGTATAATCGGCCAACAGCTGCAAAACCCGACTCCCTTGCTCGGCCACGGAGTTGAACTCCTCTCCCCGCAGCACACCTGCCGAAAAAGCCTGGGAGAGCTGAATCATGGTGGAAGAACGTTCGGCCTCGGTGGCTCCGGAAATGATAAAAGCCTTGTTCAGGGTCTCATTGATCGAAAGGAGTTCCTTCTGCTCCAGGTTGAGTTCTTTGGTGTTCTGGGCTAAACGGGCGTATCCCTCGACATTGGCCAGGTACTCGGTGCGGGTCCGCTGGGCGCTGGCAAAAAGCTGATCCTGAACAGATGCCAGTTCGGTACTGGAATCGGTCACCAGTTTCAATCGGCCCTCAGCCAGGGTATACGCATCGGCCAGGGATATAATTTTGGCGGCTGCACCGACAGTCACGGTCCCCACCAGCACTGCGCCCAGGCTTTTTGCCGCAACGTTTAAAAGCGACATCGACCCACGCAGATTATCTGCCTGCCTGCCGGTCTGGTCCAGATCGGAGCGCAATCCCTTCAGGGCAGCATCCGCTTCGTTCTTGGCCTCGACAATGAGGCGCAGTTTCATGTCCTTGTCACTCATCGATCAGTTCCCGGATGGTGCTGGGGTCGCAGTTGGCGCAGTCGTCTTCACCCAAAGCCCGGCAGGCCCGGCAGTATTCCTCATGCGCTTCGGGTTTGTCGCCGCAGCCCAGAAAATGGAGCACCGCTTCCCGGAAGAGCAGGTCGCGGCGCTTGAACCGAACATAAGGGCGAACCTCGGTTACGGTGTATCCCCAGAGGATGGCGTCTCGCCTGGTGATGTCGCCTCCGCTGAGCAGGAGGACGGTCTCGTCAATCCATTGCCCCCGGCCCGCACCATGACGAACATCCCCCGCAGCCTGCCCAGGAGTTTGGCGATCGTTGCCGCCGGGGTTAAGACGAAAAAATCATCGATCACCTTCTCCGCCGTGACAATATCCAGATGCTCGGCAAACTCGGCCTCCAATGCCACCAGATCCTTATCCCGATGCGCCACGCCCTCGGGCTGGAGGATCACCGCCGCAGAGCGCGGCAGATGATCACCAATCAACCCGGCCACCTGGGCCACCCCGGCCCCGGCCGGGATATCCACTCCGGCCAGGGCCTCGGTCAGCTGTTTGATCTGCCCCAGCACCAGGGTGCGCTGGATATAGGTCTTGTCGTTGATGGTGTAGCGTTCCATGGCTTTTTTATTCAATCGCGGCCGTCGGGCTCTTGAGGGTAATCTGCAGGGCGCTCTCTCCCACATCGGTGCCGTAGTAGCCGACAAAGGGCAGCTCCACGACAATGCCCTTGGGGCCGCTGATCGGCGGCGCCTTTGGGGTGAAGGTCAGCTCCGGAATGTAAAACTCCAGGCTTTCGTTCTCCGCCGTGCCGACACCGGTTCCACGAGTGAAGATCATCTTCAGGCTGGTGGTGGTATCGTTGATCGCCTTGGTGTACAAGCTCAGGTCGGTGAACCGGGCCTTGAGCGTGCCGGTGACCGCAACCGTACCCTCGGGGATATCGGCCCGTTTGCCCTGACCGCCCAGCAGGTACTGATCGCCGTCGAGATCGTTGCTCATCTCCAGATCAACGGCGGTTACATTGGCAATGGTGCTGCCGCCTTCCTCAAGCGTTGCCAGGGCAAAGCCGTCAAAGGGGGCATAGCTCAGATCCGCAGGCGCTGCATCAAAGGCGCTGGAGTCCGTCACCTCCTGGGCGCCCATGAGGGAGAAGGTCATCTTCTGCGCCCCGGCCGGGGTGAAGCTCACCTTCATCGAGCCGATCTTGCAGCCGAGGTAACGGAAGTACTGGCCGATATCGAGAAAGCCCTTTTCGATCAGGAACGAGGGCAACTCATCGCCCACTGTAAACAGGTGGGTGTAGGGGGCGGAGCTGCCGCTGGTGGTCACCTCGCCCATCAGCCCCAACAGCAACAGCCCGTTGTAGGCCTGCATGTTGGCCGCCAGCTCGCCGCTCACATCGTCCTTGCCGCGCATGGCCTTGGTGGGGTTGCGGTTGCCCCGCAAGGTATCGTCCTGTTCCTGGCCCCGGTTCAGGGCCAGCGAGCAGGTGGAATAATAGAGTAACTGGGCCTCCGGTGTTCCCGGTGCCACGCCGAAGCTGTCTTCTTTTTGAATAGTGACCTGGCTGCGGGATCCTTTTGCCTGTGCCATAGGTTATTCCTCCGTATCGAGATAAAAGTCGGCGCCATAGACCAGCACGCCATTTTTGCTTTTGAGAAAGGCCACTCCCAAGGGCCAGAGGTGGTCGTTGCCGATCACGAACCCGGCCAGGGCTTCCCGGACCGCATCGATCAACTCCAGGGCATCTCCCTCGGTGGTTGCCGGGTTCTTCCTCCCCGAGACCGCGATCAGCACGGTCCAGATCTGCCGGGTCGGCACCGGTTGCACCGGGCTGCCCTGGGTCTCCTGTTCGCCATGGGCTGTTCCGGCATACAGCAGATGCAGGCTTGGCCGGGGCGAGGTATCGCGGAACAGTGCGTCAAGATCGCCGGCAAAGGGTTCCACCGTGCGCACCCCACTCACGGTCTCCAGTTGCTCAAGCACGGCGGTCCGTACCGACAACAGCCCCATCACATACCCTTCAGCTTTTCACGGCTGAACAGCCGGCCCGAGCCGATGAACATGGCCCCGGCAGCAGCACCGCCGCTGTTGTCCATCTCGGCCACACTCGGAAGATGGGCGTCCTTGGCCGCTATCCGGGCCAGGAGCGCACGGGCATTCTTCGCCGCCCTCGATACCGCCTCGGGCATGTCGAGATCCGGCCGCCTGCCGTAGAGGATCTCTATGGCCAAGTCGAGCGACAGCCGCTGCAGCAGGGCCGGCACCGGCTCCACCGGCACCGGGTACCGGCCGGCAAGATAGCTGTCGATCTCGGTGTCGGCGTCGGCAACAGCCCGGTCGACCACCTCCTGATCAACCGCACCGGCACCACTATCGTCGCTCAGGTCGATCAGGGTCTGTTCGGGCATGCGCTGCCGCAGGACGCTCAGGTCGCTGTAGGCCATGGGGTATGCCTTGCCGTCCTTTTTCTTCTCCGGATCCGCTGCCCGTTTCAGCACCAGCATGGGTTCCTTCTCCAGAATGGCCAGCTGCTTTTCGTTGAACCGATCGTCGGGATACTCGGTCGGGGTTGTCGGATGGGCTACGCCGCAGCGGCGGAAGCCCTCTATCTTGCTTGTGATGATGATCATGGTTTCCTCCTCAATTCGCCTTGATCAGGCCAGCCAGGGCACCTTGAGCAGGTCGACCGCCTTGTAGTTGGTGTTGGAATCGCCGCCGTTGATCAACTGGGCCTCGATAATCTTCTTGGCCTTGCTGTAATTGGACGGGCCGACCACCAGCAGGTTGGGCGAAATGCCCAGGGGCTCTCCGCCGTCTTTTTTAAAGGCCCCCATGGCATCATAGGCCGCCTCGAAGTTGGTGGCGCCCAGTTCCGCCTGGGAGCCAAAGGCCATCTGCCAGAAGCCGAAGCCGACGTTGCAGCGGGAATCGGCACCGTAGAGGAACTTCTTGCTCATGAAGACATTTTCGTCGGTCTCCCGGTTGAGCAGCACGAACTGTGGTTTTTTCCGGTCCTGGAAGATGATCGGCTTGAGCGGCCGGCGGGTATCGAGCAGGAACCAGGGGTTGCCGGATCCGGACTGCACGTTGGACACCGAGGTGGTGTTGCCATCCTTGTCGAGCACCGGATGATCGGTATCGAAAAAATACTGGCCATCGTAGCACAGGGTGGCAAAGCCGAGTGCCAGCAGGGCAAAGACCAGCTTATCCGGATGAATGCGGGCCTCGTAGCCCAGGGACTCCATCATCGGGCTAAAGATGCCGTACTGGTCGTCCTCGAACCGGTCCCGGTCCACCCCCACGGTCAGCTCGAAGCTCTTGTTGCGGATGGAGTAATTGTGCTGGCTGAGGTTATGGATCATGCGGTCGCCTATCCATTCCCGCATACCGGGAATCTGGCCAAGCCAACCGTAATCTTCGATCAGAGTCGAAGAAGGCACGGTGGTGGCAACCTGGCCGTACATCGGCGCCACGGAATCAAAGCCGCGCTGAAAGGTCGCCTTGAAGCCACGGGTGGCGCCGGCGATATTGGATGCGTTGATAATCATGGATGTGCTCCTTCAAGTTGTATCTTTGGGTGGGACAGAATTAAATTCTGCCCCCGGCGGTTAAATGGTCGATCAGCGCATGTCGACCCAGACGCCCTGGGAATCGACGTCGAAGATCCTGCCGGCCACGGAACGGGTCCCCGTGCCGTCGGTCAGGGCCACGGTCTGGTCATCGACGATGTAGCAATCGGCGCCGATGTTGGCGGCGGCAATGGCGTCACTGGAACCGGAATTTTCGAATCGGAAGATCCCTTTCTCGATTTCCACGTTTACCGCCCCGGCCACGGCGCCGTTGGAGACTCGCTGGGCGAATCGGCCTACTCCGCGCAGGGTGGTGGCGGTGGTACCGGGTGTGGCCCGGCCATTGCCGTCGCGGGCCGCCAGGCCGCCGGCGTAGCAGGTGACCGATGCGGCCACCGGCAACGAAAGCTTGCTCCCGTTGCGCTCCTTGGTGTCTCTGTCTGCAGTGAGTGCTGCCATGGTGTTCTCCTTTCAAGCTGAGCCCCGGTTGATCAGAGCGTGGTTTTGAGATACTCTTCCTCTGTGATGCCGAGCTTGGCGCAGATATCCTTTTCCTGGGCGTTGAGCGCAGTTACCGTTTCGCCGGGCTTCTTGCCACCCAGGCCGGAGTCGGCCAGGATCTTCGGCGCCGAAGCGATGAAGGTCCGGAACTGCTCCAGGCCGCCTTCGGTGCGGCACATGGCCGTGTAGTACTCCTTGCTCGCTGGTGCGATTTTTCCGTCCGTCACAGCCTGGTTGATCGCGGTGTCGATCTCGCCCTCCAGTTTTTCCCGTTCGCCCTGGGCGATTTTCGCCTCGGCGGTGGCGGCCCGGTTCAGGGCCAGTTCGTAGTCGGCCCGTGGCACGAACTTCTCCATGGGCGGGGTCTTGGCGCTGTTGAGGGCGGTCTGCAGGTCGGTTTGCAGTTTGGCCACCGCGTTGAGCGCAACCTCTTCGCTGGCATCTTCGGACAGGCCGAGCGCCTTTAAAATTTTCTTGGTATCGAGCATGGGATCCTCCTGTTGCTCATGATTGAGGGCCGGAATGGCCAGATTGGGTTTATTGGTCAGGCCGACACTCTGGATGCCGACGACATTGCCGGTCATCCTGCTGATGGCCAGGGCCGGGCTGAGATAGCGGTACTCGCGGTTCAACACCGCCTCCTCACCCGCCGGGGTCCAGGTTTTAACGGCGCCGGTGATCCGGCCGTCCTGTTCAACCCGGTAGTCATGGATCCAGGCAGCAGCCGGTGCCGGGTCCCCCTTGGGGGCCTTCAACTCGGTGGCATGCTCGAAATCGAGCACCAGGTCACGTCCCCGCTGATTGAGCCAGTCGACTACGGCCTGGGGTCTGGGGTTGTAAAAGATCCGTCCGTCCACACCGGTGATTTTCGCCCCGGCGGGCACCAGGTCCACACGATCCGGGAGAATGTTGTCCCGGATCTCGAAATTAAGCGCTACCGGCAGGATGATCCGTTCCACTCCGCCCTTATTCGATGTTGTTTGCCTGCTCATGCCGTTCCTTGGGGAAACCCCGTTTAAAACATCTTTAAAATTCCCTGTATTCGACGCTACCGGCCCAACCCGAGCATGGGGCCGCATCATCGGATGCGTGAAATCCTGCCCCTTTTGCGGCCCGCTTCTGTTCAGGCCCGCAAGGCCCGCTGCACATGCCCGGCCAACAGGTCCAGGGCCTCTTCGCGTTCGTTCTCGCCGAACACCAGATAATGCCGAGCCGGGATGGTCACCTTGTGGCCGCGTCCGGCCTGGCCGCCCAGTTGCTGGATGGCGGCATAGACCTTGTTGCTGCCGATGGCCGCCGTGGTTGTGCCGGTGGCGGTGACCACACTCGCGGCCAAACCGCCGCTGCTGATCTGGAGGATCCTGCCCGGCCAGGTCCCCTGTCTGGTCCGTCGGGCAACGGTGGTCTCGGCCAGTTGCTGCCAGGCAGGGCGGCCCTCGGCCTCGAACTGGTCCTCGGCCGCATCGGCCATGATCCCGGCAATACCCCGCATCACCTGCTGCGGATCTTCCACCAGGTCCAACACCCGGCCCAGGGCAGTCATCACTTCGTTGTCTTCAATTCGCAGGCTGAACCGGATCACGCCGCTTTCCTCCGCAGGTAGTCCCTGGCCGCATTGCTGCTCCAGCCCACATCCGGTGCCATACGGATAGATCCTCCCTGCACCTCGCCCTCGAACACGGTCACCCGCCGCAGCTCGCCGGTTTTTTTGCTCACCAGCATGTCTTCGCTGTGGAGCAGTCCCTCGCTGCTCATCACCGTCTTGCCCAGCTGCCCCAGCTTGTAGAGCGACAGTGCCCGCACCCGGCAACGGCAGTTCCAGCCGTTGGGCGGGTAGAGGCTCTCCCAGATCGGGTCATCATAGCGGAACACCATCCCGTGCAGGGCGGCATGCCCCGGCCGGGTACGGCCATCCATCACCGCCGTGTACATCCAGTACGGGCGCTCCCCGGTCAGCTCCATCTGGGTGGCATAGCGGCCGGCCATGTAGGCGGTCTGCAGGTTGACGCTGTAGATGGTCCGCAACCGCCAGGGGCTGCCCAGCTGCACTGTCTCGCCGTAATCGTCGGTCAGCCTGCCCCACCAGCCCTTCTTCTTGAGGGTCGGGGTCAGCTCGCTGGCGAATTCCCGAAACGGCTTGCCCTCGGCCAGGGCCGCATCGAGGGCTTGCCGGATATCTACCAGAATGTCCTGGCGCATCACCTTGGCCACGGTAAAGGCAACTGCATGTGCCCGTTCCCACACCTCCCACCAGTCCCAGCTGATGGCGTAGCCCTTGGCCCGGAAATAGGCCATGGCCTCTTCCGGGGGTAGCTCAAAGGCGTGGCTCAGGTCAATCCCGTCCGCCATTGATCCGCCCCCAGGTCTCGGCAATGAACAAGGCCCGGCCAAGCATCCCCTCCATGGCCTTGGTGTCCATATTCGGTTCGGCCTCGGCCAGCCAGGCCATCACCTCAGCGTAGTCGGCACCGGCGGTGATCTGCTCAAGCAATCCGCCGAGAACGGCATCCGCCTGTTGCTGCAGGGTCGCATCCGTGATCGAGGTCGCCAGGGTATCAATGGCCAACTGTTCGTCCGCCTGGGATTGCTCGGCATTGCGAGCCGTCTGCGTTGACTGCTCTTCCTTCTCGTAGCGCCAACTTGAATCAGATTTTTGGACCATCAGCAGATCTTCCGGCTTGGCCTGGGGATCCGGATCCGGCAGGCCGAGTTTATCGCGCATCACCGATTGCTCCACCCGCAGGCCCAGCGGCACCAGCTTCTCCACCGCCGAGACCAGGGCTGCCACATCCTCCGGCGGGATGGCCCGGATCTGGATCTCCGGGTACTGCGCCTGCGGCCCGAAGTTGAGATCAATGAACGGCCGCACCAGGTCGCGGTTGATGGTCTCTTCCAGTGCCTCGGCATCATCGTCGCGGATGTCATCGCGTACCTCGGCCTGCAACTCCTCGTTTCCCAGCTTGCCCGGCGTTCCGGAGCTTGAGGCCGTTTGGCCGAGGATGCCCTTGCTGATCTGGTTGTCGAGATAGTTGGCCAGTCGCTCGAAGAAGTCGGCCGAGCCGCCCTTGTTGCCCGCCTCGATCAGTTCCACCTGCATCGAGTCCGGGAATACCGCCGCCGCATCGGTGCCCAGGTTGGCCACTGCCATCTTGAGGATGCGGATCTCCTCATCCTTGGCCGAGGAACCATACTTGCCCAACCGCAGCGGCATGCCGAAGACCTCGGCAAAGGCCAGCCAGTCCTTGAGGGTGTAGCCCTTGCACATGAAGGCCCAGGTCGCCAGGCGGGCTATGCCGCCCCGGATGGGGATGCCCGACTTGCCGTGGTGGATATGGGTGAGAAACTTGTAGGGGGCCAGCTCCAGGCCGTTGAACGAATCCTGTTCATCCCGTAGCCGGATCTCCCGCCGGGCCACTTGGTCGAACTGGAAAAAGCGGGGATCCCGCCACTCGTAGCGCTGGGGCTTCCATTGGCTGCCCGTACTCCAGATGATCTCCACGACTGAAAAGCCCTTGCCGATGGCATCCAAGAGATCCTTGAGCAGGGCACGGAAACCGGTACCCTTGATCAGTGTCCGTACAGCCTCAGCCAATGCCTTGTCGCGGGCAGAGTCGGTGGCGCTCTCCACCGTGACCGGCAGGCGGGACACGGCCAGCTTGCGCTTGCCCAGCTCGGCTGCATAGTGGAGATCGCGTTCCTCCATCTCCTCGGCCAGGGTCAGATAGGCATGGTGATCGCCATCGGCAGCCGCCATCAATAGTGAGGCCAGGCGCTGCGGGGTCAGGCCGCTGGCCATGGTCTCATTCCAGATGGAGCGGATCCCGGTCAGAGTGGGCGCTGCCTGTTCACGGGTCAGTTCTTTGGTTTTGACCGGTCGGCCCAGATAATCGTACAACATCACCACAACCCCTTGCCGGTACCCAGCCCGGCGGTCACCCGGATCGGCCGGTCCATTCGATCTTCAGTTTGTTTCCCCACCGGATGGTAGGCGTATTCGACGCGTACATCCTGCTTGGTGGCGAACCATCCCAGGCCCATGCTGATTGCCGCATCGCCATGCCGTTTCGCCTCGGCATCCTTGGAGTCCTGTGTCTTGATGCCTGGCAGCTTGACAATGCCGTCGATCCTCTCCAAGCTGCGAACATCGTTTTTGATATCCAGATCCTTGGGGGCATCTATCAACTGGTCGAACCAACCATCAACAAAGCTCTGCATGTTCTCCCGGTACCAGGCATCGTTGAGCTTCACCTCAATGATGCGGCCGGTCCGTTTTGGATCAAATTCATCTGCGGTATACTCCGCCAGGGTGGCTCCGTTACCAGTGGCATCCAGTGCTCCGCAGCGGAAACGCGGCAGATGGCGGATGATGTGCCAGATGATCTGTTCCTGCTGCCGTGTCGGGACGTTCAGCATCTCAAGCATCCAGGGGTATGTGCGGGTCAGATCCTTCCGCAGTGCCACCGGCGAGAATACGGCGAAGTCGAAATGCCTGGCATAGTCAGATCCGAAAAAATGCTCCACTTGGGGGTCAAGGCTTTCCAGTAACGGGTCAATGTTGACTCCAATCCACTCCTCGCACCGTCTCTTGCGTTCGTCTCCGGGGAGCAGGGCAAACTCTGTATCCAGCGTCAGGCGGACGATGGGCCGTACCTCGTACATGCAGCTTTCGATGACGATGGTGGGGATGGCCACACCGCTTCCCTCTCGGGGGATCGCGTCCAGCTCCTCAAGCATGGCCGCACGGTTGGCCCCATAGCTGCCTCGCACCTTGTTGTACCAGGCGCGTTTATCTTCCTCTGTCGGCGTCCAGCCACGAATCAGGCAGACCCGTTCGTAGAGGCCGTTTTTGACGGCATCGTCAAAGGTGCACCGATGGGCCTTGAACAGGTTGACCCCGTCACGAGCATCCTTGACCAATTGATTGAAGGGATTTTTCTGGCCGTTATGGGTGCTGATGATCCGGATCTTTCCGCCCCAGATGAGCAGGGCCAGGCAGGCATCGATCACCGCCTGCACATTGGCGTGGAAGGCCGCCTCGTCAATGATGACGATCCCCTGCAGTCCACGGATGCTGGCCGGGTTGGAGCTGAGGGCCACGATCTGCTTGCCGCTGGCGAATCGAATGCGGTAACTGGTGATGAATTTAGTCTCGCCGCCAGGCTGTTTATCCTCAAACAGGAACACTTCCACGCCCATGAATCCCTCTGCCATGGCAGAGGCCATGACACGGGCGAAGTGGCCGCAGTAGCCAATGAACTCCAGGCCCTTGTCTTTGGTATCGCCGACGTAATAGACATTATCGCCGCCGGCCTCGGTGGAGCTGGCAGCGATAATGGCGCTGTCCAGGGCTACCGCGTAGGTGATTCCGGTGCGTCTCCCTTTCTCGAAGACGAGCAGATCCTCGACCTGGCAAAGTGCAATGGCCTCGGCTTGATGCGCCATAAGGACGCCATCGGCCAGCGGGTCGTGGTTGGCCGGAATCTCTCGGACCGAAGCCGGCAACTCGTCAAAGGACAGAATGCGCTGGACGTCGCCGGGCAATGGGGCACTCATGATTTAACTCCCAGTACTTTCTCTCTCCAGAACCGTGCTTCTTCAACCGAGTAGCCCCGCTGCGTCGCGGTCTGTTCGACGACCTCCGCCGCTTCCTCCAGTGCCTTGGCCCGGGCGTCCGCCACATGCTTCTTGACGTTGATGCTTGCGCGGGCCAAGTCACCAATGGCACGGGCCAGCTTGGCCAGGATGCCGCCGTCGATGGTGCTGGTGTCCACCTCCATCAGCAGGGTGAACAACCGCTCCTGGCAGAGCCCGGTCAGGGCCTCCAGCATGGTGCCGTCGTTCTCGCCCATGGCGGCCGCCACGGTGCGCGCGCTTTCGGTGGCCAGCTTGAGTGCCTGCAGCCGGGGTTGCAGATCCCCGGCATGGTAGCGCTGCAGGGCCGAGTCGCTGATCGCAAATCCCTTGGCCTTCAGTTGGGCCTCCAGGGCGGCAAACTGCTGGCCGCCGTTGGCTGCCAGGGTCTCATCCAGCCAGGCCCGGATCGGCTCCGGCAGGGTATAGACCTTGTTTCTCGGCGGCATTACCAGTACTTCTCCGGTCGGGCGATGCCGGGCTCGCAGTCAACGGTGTACTCGACCAGGTCGATGCCGCAGCGGGTCAGATCCGCATGCCAGACCGGCCCGTGCTGGCCCTTGAGTTCCAGCAGTTGCCGATGATAGAGGTAATCCAGCTCGTTACGCAGCTCGCGGATGGTACAGTCCGGAACGATCCCTTGAATGGTGGACAGAATCACCGCCTCGGATGCCCCCAGGGGCCGTGCCGAGTTCAGAGTCAGCAGGATGTACCAGCGCAGGTTCTCCCGGCGGGCACGGTCTGGATCGATCATTGGGGCTTGTGTTGGCATTTTCTGCACTCCAGTTGTCGGATATCGGTTGCCAGGGCATCGAGCTTGGCATGGGTCAGGGTCTCAAAACGGATCATGTCTTCCCGGCGGTAGTAGTCGATCGGCAGCCTGCCGAGAAAGGCCAGGTATTCCTCACGATGCTGCTGCAGCCCGGTCACGGCCGAGTTGGCCGTTTTGGTGGCGGTGTTCACCCGCTCCTCGATGTTGGCCACGGCCTTGGTCACCAGCCACTTGATGACCCCGATCAGGAACCCGGACCAGGCCAAAAGCAGGGTGACGAGGATGGCCACTGCCTGCCAGGTGATGGTGATGCTCATCGCCGCACCTTATGCCAGCGTTCCAGTTGCTCCTGGCATCGCAGGCAGAACCGGCAGCCACGCATGGCCAGCCGTCTCTCCTCGGGGATCAATTCTCCGCACTCCAGGCAGGTCTTTGCCGACTCGCCCTGGGGTAAGGCATAGGCCTGGGCTGTAATCAGTCGCCGCAGTTCCTTCTCCTGGCGGTCCTGGGCGTAGTCGACCTCATCCATCAGGGCTGGCCCGCTCCCAGCCGTGCGCCTGCGGTCTGCTGGACGATAGCCACCACTTGCCGCACCAGGACCTTCTTTGCCGAGGCCCCAATATTGGCCGCACCGAGTTGCTCCAGAATCTGCGCCTTGATCAACAAGCTCAGGTCAACCATCGACTGCTTGGTGGCGGCATCGAGGTGCAGCTCATCAAGCTTGGCGGTCAGGGCCGTATCAATGGTTGCTGCCAAGGCGCTCTCGCCGGTTCCCTCATCCAACAGGGCCAGGATCGCCGTGGAGGCGGCATAGGCCGGTGCCGCCGTGTCCGGCCGGGCCGTTAAGGCCAGCCCCACCGCCACCCGGATGGTGGCCGCCTCCACCTGGTCGACCTGGCCGTTGCCTAGGGTGGAGCCGTTCTCCGAGCAGCCAAACTGGCAGAAAAGGGTGAACGACAGGAGAAGGCACAGAAGGCTCGTGGTCTTAAAAATGCTGCAATGGTTCATCGGGTAACTCGCAGGAAAAGGGGTTCAGGTTCGCTCGAACACGCCGGGAAAATCCTCGTGTTTGCTCCAGTTCTTGTAATGGATGTACTGCTCGCCGTTCTGGCACTTCACCAGGATCCGGGGCGGCCGTTTCTTGATGCAGGCCAGTGTGGCAGCCAGGGTCTTTGGCCCCATGCCACCATCCACATACAGATCCGGATACAGTTGCCCCCGGCTGTTCAGCGCATTGAGTGCCCGCTGCAGAAACTTGACCCCGTTACCGGATCCGCAGTTGACCGAAGCCTCGAACAGCTCCTCGGCCACCTCCTCGCTCACGGCATCGATCCGGTCGCACTGCAGCGGAATCCAGAACTCGGACTGGTAGAAATAACGCACCATATCGGCCAGGCCCGGAGCAATGGAGAGCGGTTCCCCATGGGCAAGCCACTCGTCGATGATCCGCCAGCCGGGCCAGGCGGGATGCTTGGTACGGTCAATGCCCATATAGGTCTCATGGCCATCGACAATGGCATGACCACCCTCGACCTTCATGGTGATGGAAAATCCGTTGGAAAAGCTCATGGGGCCTCATCAAAAATTGTTTTGGGTAAACCACGCCAATTGGCGTGGAACTCTTATCCAATTGAAACCAGAACAAACGGATCAAGGGACCCGCTCCTGCAGAAGCCATACAAAATGTTCTGTCCTGCCCTGGCTTAGGGTGATGAGGGAACTATAGAAAAAGGTGCGAGGGGTGATAAGACTGCGGTATTACAGAGGTGGAGTTGCGGTGCGAGGGATGCTCAGAAAAGCCGTGGGTAAAATTACCTATAGAATTTTAATGTGTTTTCAATCTTGTCAAGGCAAAGTACGGGTGGTACATCAAACGGATCTAGCCATTTTTTCACACAGAATGAGACAACGATGAGCGCCCAGGAAGAACCTGATGAAAATATTGCCTGCAGTTTTTGCGGCAAGCTACCCAAGGATATTGAAGTCATGATTGCTGGTGGAGAGCAACTGGCCATCTGCAATGAGTGCATTACACTTTGCATGGCGATGCTCAACAACCAGGAAGCGTCTGACATTCCGAATCCCAGATTTCTTGGCCAAAAATATAGGGAAACAAACAGGAAGCTTCGGCCCATAACCAAACTGCCGGAAGGGTGGAAGATTAAAGAAACCGAGTTGTATGCCACCGAGCCCTATATTACCGGTTGTTCCCCTGACGGAAAACGTTATGCCGATTTTGCGATCCCCAAGCAGTTGGCTTGGTGGATCATCAGCAATGACAAAGCGTTGGATGTTGATGAATTGAGAGCGGAAATCACCAAGCATCTCACGTATGTTGTCTGGCAGACTTTGCTGAAATACTGAAAGGCCTTCGGGATCACAACGTCAAGAATTGTGCGTGGTGATATTCCAGTCGAAAGAGGACGTAATTGCTGCCGGTTATCTGCCTTGTGGAATCTGCAAGCCGTATGAGATCGTCGTCACAGCCGATTGCTTTCCCTCATTATTAACCATTATGCGTCGTTGAGTTCTCGTAACGGATGAGAGAATAACATGCTGCCAATCCCAGGTGAGATTTCAGCTCAGTTCAACGAAGTTTTAAGAAAACGAGCAATCAACCAATCTTTACACATTCATTACCGGAAATGGCTTCTCTATTTTTTTGACTTCTGCAAAAAATATCCACCCCCTGAAGCAAAATCCGAGCAGGTGCGCTTATTTGTCGAAAAACTGAAATCTAAAAATCAAACTCCGCAACAATGCACTCAGGCCGCCCACGCGATTTCTCTATTTTTCGAATCACAAAAGCTGAGAAATGGTGATTGTCCCGCGCCTTCCGAGTCAAAGTCAGTTCCACCAGTTCTTCAAGTAATCCGGCAACCCGAGGAAGGCATTGCCACTAGCAATACCAGCGACATCATCGCTCGCCCTGCGAAAGCTGCGGCGACCATTGTCGAACCATTCCCATTTTGCAACCAACCAGGTGGCAAGCGTTTTAACGAATGGCGTTGTCTTGAAAAAACGAAATCAGCGGCATGGGACCAAAGTATCGAAAGACTCGCTGCAGAAATCAAGGTCAGGCACTATTCAAGAAAAACGCTGAAGACATATGCCGACTGGGGGCGGAAATTTCAACGCTATCTTCGCGATAAGCCCCCGGAGGAACTTACTGCCATTGATGTAAAGAACTACCTCACCTACCTGGCTGTTGAAAGCAGAGTTGCCGCATCAACCCAGAACCAGGCTTTTAACGCATTATTGTTCCTTTTTCGTCATGTTCTAAAGAAAGATTTTGGGGATCAGCGCGATGTGCCACGCGCAAAAAAATCGAAGTATATTCCTGTCGTGCTCTCTCGCAGGGAAATTGACGCGATATTGCAACATCTTGAATATCCTTTTGATGTTATTATTAATCTTCTCTATGGATGCGGCCTTCGTCTCTTCGAGTGCGTCAGCCTCAGAATACAAAATTTCAATTTTGAGACTGGAATTCTGACCGTACATGGCAAAGGAGACAAGGACAGAACCATTCCCCTTCCTCAGATACTCATTCCAAAATTAAAAGCGCAATTGGATTTCGTGAGTGAACTTCACGAGAAAGATTTAGCAGCGGGGTATGCGGGAGTATTTCTCGTTGATTCACTCGAAAAGAAATATCCGGCCGCCGCCAAGGAATTTATTTGGCAATGGTTTTTTCCGCAACAGGGGCTCACGCTGGTTGCTGGCTCGAATGAACGTAGGCGGTATCATCTCCACGATTCACATGTCCAGAATGCTCTGAAAAGAGCGGTGCGAAAAGCAAAAATTACCAAGCGCGTAAGATCGCATACGTTTAGACATAGTTTTGCCACCCACCTCTTACAGGCTAATTATGATATCCGTACAATTCAAACTATGCTTGGTCACGCCGATGTAAGGACGACCATGATATATACGCATTGCATACCGAGTCTTACGGCAAAAGAAGCGAAAAGCCCGCTTGATTTTTAAGAGTAAAGATGGGCAAGTGAAAAAATGCGAAATCTTGGTGTGATTCTTGCTTTTATAGATAACACCGCAAAATAGAATATTAGCTGGACGATTTCCGTCCAGCTAATAACTTGTTGTACACACCAGAACGACATGACAGATGATACTTTATACCATTACTGCTCTGTATCGGCGTTTGCTTCGATTATCAAGAATAACTTAATCTGGCTTTCCTCTCTATCGCTGTCAAATGACTACATGGAAGGCAAGCTTACAAGAGATGCATTTGATCGACTGCTTAAGCAATCTGATATCAATGCCTGCAACGATATTGCCAACGTTCGGCGAATCATTCATACGACCGAAAAAATGTTTGACGGCCTCGGATTTTGTCTTTCGCAAAAACCAGACTTGTTGAGTCAATGGCGTGGATATGCGGATGATGGACAAGGTTTTTCGATAGGTTTCTCCAAATCATATATAAAAAAACTATCGGAAAAAAGGTCACAGAAAAATCCTCACTTTAAACTATTTGATGCTATTTATGAACCAAGTGAGCATGAGGAAGCGTTGAAACCAGTTTTTAATAGTATCAAAACCTTCATTGATTCTGGTGGTCTGAAGGAGCCACAGCTTTTCATGCCGAATGACGAAAATATGAGAACTGTAAAATTCCTATCACAGAATTGGGAATTTTTCATAAAGATAGCCTTTGAGATCTTACCGAAAATTTATTGTCTCAAGAATAAAGCGTTTGAAGAGGAGCATGAGTGTCGTCTAATTTCAAATTTGATGAGAAACTTTGAGTTTAGTAATGAAAACATGGAATTGGCAACTGCTACCTATAGGGTCGCTAGGAATAGATTGATACCTTTTAGGGAAGTCCATTTGGTAAAACTTGGTAAAATGAAACCAATTAAAGAAGTCTATATTGGGCCTAAGAACATTACGCCTGTGCACGAGGTAGAAAGATTTCTCTATCAATGTGGTCATAAGGACGTAGAAGTTAAACTTTCGTCAGCGACATATCGATAGTTTTTTAAGTAGTAAGATGGAGTAAGATGGGACGCTCTAAATATATTAATTTTATCGTCCAACCACACCTTGCACCCGATAAACGGGTGAAGGTGAATGTTATGTCATACAAAAATTATGAGGCTTTAAGATGCATAGTAAAATTCTAGGCAGTTTATTAATGCTCTGGGGGGTAGGAGCGTTTCTTGGAATAATAGAAACAATACTCTTAAAAAATTATAGTACTGGTCGTTTACTTGTAATTTGCTTAGTACAATTAATAATTTGTATTATTCCAATAATTTTAGGGTATAAAATTTTTAGAAGGAAAGAGTATTCTAAGAGCAATTACACCACATGGATAATTATAATCTTGTTAATAAATTTGGGTTTTTCTTTCTATTACAAAGATAAACTCAGCCTAAAAATTGCAATGTTCAAATTAGCAGTCCATCATATTACAACTCCTAAGATTATCGAAGCGACCATTAAAAATGATGTAAAAGAAATTAACCAGTTGATAGTGAAAGGAGCCGATGTCAATAAAAAAGATAGTGATGGAAGAACAGCTATTTTTTATGCTCACAATGTTGAAATCATGAAAATACTCTTAGATGCCGGGGCAGATGTAAACCTAATCAGCAATGTTGGTCACACTCTTTTAAACTCCAAAGCAGGCTCAACTAATATTCAATCATATGAAGCTACCAAAATGTTACTTGAGCATGGTTTAACAAAAGAAACAATAAATTCGCAAAAGGGCTATTGGGGGTACAATGCACTTCATAGAAGCGACATATGCATGCTTTGTGATGAATCAAAAGAATATACCGATGGCTATAAGAATGTTGAACTACTAATTAAAAATGGCGCGAATGTTAATTCTGTTAACAAGAAAGGAGAAACACCTATTTTTACAGTAAATGACAAATGCAAGAGAATTTTAATAAATAATGGCGCTGATATATTTGCAACAAACAATAACAATGAGAATGTCCTATTTTACATCAAAGATTTCCAGCTGTTCAGTGAGATTACTAAGAAAGGGCTTGATTACACAGTAATTAACGCTAAAAATGAGACAATCTTGCACCATACCTTTAGTGCTGAAATTGCAAATCTTGTGACCCAAAAAGTTGATATTAACCATAAAAATCATGAGGGGCGAACTGCATTGTTTTGGTGCTACTATTCGCCTGATAAGTTTAAGGTCTTGCTCCGAAACAATGCTGATGTGAATATCCCAAACAATGAAGGTGAAACTGTCCTGCATCAATACGCTAGAGAATGCCGTAGTGACAAGAATGAATATCAGAGGAATCTGTTTAAAATAGTCGAAATGATTCTTGAAACTGATATTGATGTTAATCATAAAGATAATAAAGGTAAAACAGCATTGGACTATGTTAGATTTGACAAAGTAAAAAAACTACTAACATCTAAAGGTGCTAGAAACTCTTAGAATAAATGTAATTTAAACGAGACATAACAAGTCGTTCAACAATGCTCCGTTGCACTCCGCTTGGACGCGCAAACAGCGCGCGCCAGTTAACTCGGGCCGTTATGTGAAAAAGAAGGAAAATAAATGAAGCATCTAATATTCGTTCTTCTGCTGCTTTTAAATGGTCAGGTTCTGGCTGAAGAGTTAAAGGATTTTGATTTCGATGTGCCGTCTGCAGCGATGCAAGACCGTGGAGTCAAATCCGAATGTAAGTTCGAGGGGTTAACTATTCCAGAAGATGCTATTATCTATGCGGCTGGTGGGTATTCCGGTAGAAGTCTAGATTTTCAGATAGATCAAAGCGGCCATACGGCAACACAATTCGACATCGCTATCAACAGCAAAACCCGCCCAGTGATACTGATCTTGGGAGCCTATGAACCTACCATTTGGAATCTTGGCTGGAGTTCTGGAACGAAAATTCTAGCAGTGTTTGCATCGGGATACCACAGACAGGTTATAGCGGGCCTTGGAAGTGACACTCCGACTCTAATCAGCTCCTATGATAACAAGGGCCCCTGTGGCTATTTCTACGTAGGGAAGGAAAAGAACGCTCCGCTAAATCCTCAATCTCGACAACTTTTTGGAAAACCCGTCGATCTTGTCTATCAGGGAGACAGAAGTGGGAAAATTGTCGTTGGGGATCCTTTAACAAACACTGAAAAATTAGTCACATCCAAAAATAACACTCCCGAATCGTACCGAGACGAAAGCGCACCACTTGCAGGTAAAGCCGGACTAGATGAAGCGGAGGAAAATGGAATTATTCGCAGGGCAACGGTTGCCGATGCAAATCAATGGGTTGAAGAAGTATTTGCTAATTCTCCAAAACAAGATGTGCCCCCTATTGCGGGGCAAGGAATACCTAAGCCACGGAGACCGCATCTCCATAATGCGTATGTTGTGTTAAAAGAATTTACCTATCCTGCGGGGTTATACGGGGGCAATTCTGCTTCGTTTTTCGTAACAAAGGGTGTTCCAATGCCAAAGGGTAACCCTGGGCACTCAACAGTCTATGATTTTAATTCGCTCTTATGCAAAGGCGTAGGTTGTGGGCGCTAACCGCGCACGATGCAAATGGCGATTAACCTGCTACTGCCTTTGATATTGCAAAAGACATTCGTACGTAAATTAGAGGCAGACCACTGTTTATACTGAGTTCATATAACTCCTGTCGAGAGTAACCCGTGCCTTTGCCAAAAACTGAATCAGAATGGCCAAGAACCAAGAGAGGGAAGTGAAAATATAAACCGTAGTTTGATCCAAATTTTCATATCATGAAAAAATTAAGCAAAACAGGCGTTGCATTTGCCTTGTTCTACATTTTATTATCCATCACCATTTTGATATACGCGAAAACTATTGAAGATCCAAAAGGAAGATTTGTTTTATTTCAGCTGCCTCTTGTACCAGCCGCTAGTTTATTATTTAAGCTTGGTTTAATTAAATATTTTACTAAATTTTCATGGTTGATCGCCTATATTATATTAGGAATTCCTACGGTGATTAGTTTTTATGCCTTTGGATATATCTGTGAAATATGTGTAAAGAAATTGATTATATTTACGAAAGAAAAAAATAACTAATGGAACAAATCGTATTAGTAAAACGTACCAATAATATCAATCTTGTTAACCTCGATATTAATGGTCAATATATCTCCTGTTTATCTTGACGCCAACAGTATCATTTAAAGGCTTTATCCAGACTGATACGTGGCTTTTCTGGGACGGGACTACTGATAAAACACTCTTAGTTGGACCCCTCAAATCATGAGCCTACCGTTGTTCGCCTTTCATCGAGTTCTTTGCACCGCAGCTCCTGCTGTAGCTGCTTGTTGGTCGCCGTCTCGCCAGCGCCGACCTCATGCGCTGAAGGGTGGCCGCACATGAAGACGTTCATTTGGCTGCTCGCGCTGAGCATTAATCTGGTGGGAGCAATGGCGTTCGTTCCTTCGGTGTTTGAGGGCGACATTCCAGCACAGTCGCGTGCGATTAGCGCTGTTATAGGTTTGCTGTTTTTCGCAATTTGCGGCTTTCTCGTTGCAGGGCGTATCCATCGTTTGCCGGTATGGGGCCGCTCAGGAATGAAGCTCCTTTGCTCGGCTATCCCGATTTCTTGGCTGTTGGGGGCACTCGACCACGGCATGATTTCCGGGCTTGAGTTTCTTTCGTTCATTCTTGCAGCCTTTATTGGCTGGTGCTCATGGCGAGCGTTCTTGCTGTTCGCACCGAGGCCCAACCAATCCATAAACACGGACGCTGCGCGATGATGCCGTGCAGCGCCGGTTATGTCAAACGTTCTTCCAGATATCAACCGCTATCTATTGAAAAATACGCCAAAATATGATACCGCTGCCAAGGTAGCGGGCTAGATAGCAGGTATGCTGATATAGACCCGCTACCTTGGCAGCGTACTGCGTAATTATTGGTATTTTTACATCATCCGGGACGCTGCTAATACTGAAGAACCAGCGGCTTCACTCGACTGCGCTGCGCTTGCGAGTGAGCGAGATCGTTATGTCAAGAAATAAAATGAGGCTTTCTCCATGATAAGAACAGTTTTACCACTTTTTTTGATTCTAATTTCCTCAACGGTAAATGCTAAAGTAGTTACATGCCAGCTTCATGAATTCATTTTCGATGATGGTGGCAAAGGTTATGGATCGTTTGCTTATGACACCCTTTTACAAGAATTAAAGAAGATTGAGATATCAACAACTAACGGAAGCGATATGAATGGCAGAAGCTATATTGCTGTTGCAGGAGCATGGGGAAGTCATTCCGAGGACGGTCATTTGGCTTTCACAGATACTTCATCAGAAGATGATTATAAAAATGCAGGTTGGTTACGAATTAGCATCAAAAAGTTTCCGCAGGAAAACAATTTAAATACGAAGCTTGAGTTATGGCCAGGAATGAGCGCAGAAAGTTATTGTGTGAATTCAGATTGTAGCAGTGCAGCCAATGATATTACTGATCCCAAAAACTCAAGGGATGTTACAAGTGGATATATCATATGTACGAACAGTGAATTTAGTCTCAAATCATACCCAATTTATGCTTGGCGTTATCTTAAAGGTAAATTTAATAGTATGCTTCAATATTTCAACCATTTGAAGTTCATTTTAGAAACCATGTAATCCTAACGGAGAGAGACCAACTAATGATAAAAAAAATCCTAGTAGCCATCATTGGGGGGCTGGCGCTTCTTTATGGCGTACGTTTTCTTATGGTAGAATTACCTTTCTCTTTTCAGGAGGCAGGAATGTTCAACCAACCATGCGAATTCGAAACAGAAAGAAATAACGGTATAAGGTTGTCATTTAATAGAACAGCCGCTTTTATGACAGGTAAAAAGGAAAAAAACGGTTTGGCAGTTAGCACTATTGAGCACACTTCTGGCAAATACTATTTTGAAATGGAGTACGTTTGTAAAGTATGCGGTAACTCAATGCCCGCCACCCTCGATGCTGGTGTTTTTTGGAACGGTTCAACAAGCCGCCACAGGCCGCCAGAATTAGTTGTCGGCAACTCGGATTGGTTTTATGGGGTAAACTTACTTAAATATCGGCCTAGAGGATTACGAGATGGTGACATTGTTGGAGTTGCTGTTAATCTTGACGATGGTAAAATCTTTTTCCGACAAAATGGAGTTTGGCTGATCAGCCAGGATGTTCGGTATCGAGAGCGCAAGAGTGGTGACCCTGCCGAACCTGATAGTGGTTTAAAAATCCCAACCAATCGTTCTTACTCAGCTGCACTATACATTAAGCCGAGAATATTCCACTTCGCAAAAATTGGATGGGTTGCAAATTTCGGTCAGAGTGAATTTGTCTTTCCCCCGCCTGCTGGGTATAGCTCTTGGGACAACAGTCTCAATAAACCAACCACTGATACTCTGAAAGTGGCTGGATCACAAAAACATCCTGGATGGCAAGCTGCAACTCCAAGAGGAGTTGATATTTCTGAAGATGGAACACAATTTCGCCATAGTGGAGAAAAGGATCCTTGGCTCACAAAGCAAGGAAAGAGTTATCTTCCAGGACGTGCAATAGCGTCAAAATCTCATTCACAAGGCAAGTGGTATTTTGAGGTTACATATCTAGATGGTGACCCAACCACTCCTGTTAGCAACGAAACTGTTCTAGGTTTACAGTCATCGTTAGCATCATATTTTAAACTGAGTAGTAGTGCTCCCGGTTGGGCAGGACGAAAAACACAGATAAATTACCAAAATAAAAAGCAGTTAAAGGATGGAGATGTAGTTTGTATCGCTCTAGACCTGGACAATTTACAATACTATGCCGTACTGAACGGCCAGTGGCGCGATCCTGATAACCCAACGAGCCAAGATAGAGGTAGAACTCTTCGCAAACCAAGCGAAGGGGACACTGATAACACTTATATGTTCGTGGCTGAAATAGCTTATGCGAAAGACCGTGATTCATCCGATGTCTGGGAAGTCAATACTGGTAACTCAGAGTTTAAATATAAAATACCAAAAGGATTCAATCCGTATTGATCTGACATGCTTGGATTACTGCTTATCAGGACCATAAGTAATAATGTCATAACCAAATGTTCCAGCGGAAGCCGCAAACAGCGCGGCTCTCGCTGAACTCAACGTTACGATATCTATTTTTTTATCAAACCCTAAAACAACCTCAACTGCCGCCCATCCATCTTACCTAAAATATTCCAGATCTGCCGCTCCTGCAGGCCATACTTCCGGGCCAGGTCCGTCCCAGAATACCGGCCGCTATCATAATCCCGGCGGATACACTGGTCCCGCCAACTTCGCCGCCAGGTCTTCCAACCGTAGATGCGCAGGGAAATGCCGTCGAACCGTTGTGCCAACTTGAGGGCGTTACCCACGCCGATCAGCTCCGCCACCCGGCGCATGTCGCCGTTCAGATCTTCCAGTCGGGGCCAGGCATCCGGCGGTAATTCGAACGGTTCCTCCTGCCAGTTCACGGTTTGCTTGTTCCTTGCGTCTTCAGCCGATGCTCCAGGTCGGTGATGAGGATGTGTAGGGCCTCATGGTCGGTCAGCCATTCGAATCGGTCCGCACCGAACTGCTTCTTTACCCTGGAGTGGAGCTTGTTCATGTCGTAGCCCAGGGCATGCCACAGGGCCAGCACCTTGCGCTGCTGCTTAGCAGCCGGGCCGGGCTTAATCTCGATAAACTGCCTTCGAGGTCTTTTCCCTTCTCCACCTTTGTACGGGGTAGGCTTCCAGCCCTTGGCCTTGAACAGCTCGATCAGCTCCAGGGCCTGTTGTTCGGTCAACTCCTTGGCCGACTCCACCCCGAAGTTGAACCCCAGCATGTCCCGGTAGGTTTCATCACTCAGCGCCAGATCCTTCTTGGCGATATGGATCCTGGCCAATGCGCTTTTGCTCGGACTCATGTTGATCTCCATTTTGGGCGAGATATTTGCGCATGATCTCACTCATGCCGTCATCAGCATCCTGTGGGACAGAATTGAATTCCGTCCCCAGCTTATTCAACCCCAGTTGGCGAGATACCCGCTGGCTGCCGTCCACTTCCTGGTGGTGCTGGCGCTGCTCCCGCTGCGCGTCGGCCTGGTTGGCCAGCTTGTAAACAATGGAGCGCAGATAGTTGTGGTTTTTCATCGGCAGGTCCAGGGTCCCGGCCAGTTCCTGTATCCGCTCCATACCCATGACCCAGAAAACCGGTGGGCACGGCCGGTCCGCCTTGCCCTTTTCCGAGACATAGCCCTTGGCCACCAGAGCAACCAGATCCCTGGTCAACCGCTCCGCCTTGGTCGGCTGGATGGCGCAACCCGAGGCGGGCTTGAACAGGGAAAGATACTTGAGAAAGGGCTTCTGCACCGCGTGGGGTAGATCGGAAAAAGCCTGCAGCATGGCCCCGCCTTCCGCCGCATCCACAAAGCTACTCACCGGTGCCTTGTAGGCGCATCGTGGGCATTTTCCGTTTACGGGCATGGTTTACCCTATCTGTTTGCGCTCTTGGCCGGGCACTCCGGTATTCACCTCCACCTCCATTCCGGCGGCATAGCCTTTATAAAGGCTGTCTTCCTTGTTTTTCAGGTTCGTGGCCCGGCTCTTTGCTTCAATAACAAAGGGGTACCTCTGGCGGATGTATTCCTTGATCAAGCCCGCTTCCTTTTCCGATTGTGCCGGTTTGGTGATATTGCGAGCAACGCCATGCACCCAACCTTCGCAGAAGAGATCGGCCCTGGCTGTTCGGTTTGCCGCTTTCATCCTCCTGGAAAGGGTACTGATATATTGTCTCCGGGCCTGCTTGATCCTGCGCGACAGCACCACATAGAAATAGACCGCAACCTCGATTTTCTCATGTCGACCGATAAACTTACAAATCGGTTCCGCCCCCAGATAATATTGAACGAAGGGTTCAACCCCAAAGGCCGAACAGACCACATGGATAAGGCCGACATGCCAGCGTGGCTGTTTTCTGCTGGTGTTGGTCATTTTGGTGGCGACTTCACCAATAGAGGTCAACTCCACATCCTGCATGGTTAACTGGTATTCCTGCATCAACTGCTGGGCCTTGCTGACCGCATTGGCCGCTTCGTGCGGATTGGTGCTTTGGCCAAGCGCCAGCAGTTTCTTGATTTTATCCAATATTTTTCCGTCCATCTTGTTCTCCTTGGCTGCTCGTCAGATCCGGAGCACCACCTCCGGATGATTCCGACCGGCGTTGTCAAGTGGCGGTGCCTGCACCATGCAGGCCCACCGCCGGTCGGAATTTCGCTTTTTAACCCGTTTTATGCCGCTTTCTGATGGATGACAAGCGGCTCAGGAGCATTGGGCTCCTTGTCGCTTCGGCTCCAGGCCACCTTGTTGCCCTCTATCTTTCGCTCGCAGGCCGGGCACAGGCTCGTTTCCGGCGGCTTCCATTCGTTGGGGGATATTTCTCGGCCACAATCGGCACAAAGCGGGTTCATTTGCATCTTTGGTAACATCTCAAACTCCGGCAAAATCGAGGCTTATCTGCTGATAACGCCCCTGTTCATCTCGTTCATAAAAGCGGTGATACACACAAGATCCGGTCACGGTCACCGCATCGCCAATGGCGGCCATGGCCTTTTTCCAGGTGGGGTTATCGATCTTAAACTTACGTAACCCGAGGATGCGCTGGGTATTGATCTTACCCTTCTTGTCTACCTGGAAGGCGTCCTCAATCAGGGTGCGGACTTCCGAGGCCGAGGACCTGGTCCATTCCCGCAGGCACTGATCCACCAACACCTTGGCCGCCTGCAACCGTTCGTCGAACTCGATTCGTTCCGCGATCTCCCGAGTCATCCGGAAGCGGCCGTCATAGCTGGTGAGGGTAATGTTACCCTTGACGCCACCCATTTTCACGCCGTACTTCTCGGCGCTCAGATCAAGAAAGGCGTCCATGTCACCGGCAATCCTGTCCTTAAACTCGGCCAGATCTTCCTCCATGGCCTTGGCCATCTGCACGGCCCGGAGAACGAACTCATCCCGGAGCAGGTCCACCTCCTCGATCTGGGCAATGGGAACCAGGTGGCCGACTGCATTGCATTTGTAGCCCTCCGGCACGCTTTGCATGGTCATACGGCCTCCTGCGGGCATTCTGCTGCAGACATACCCCTGTAGAGGCTGATTTTCTCGCGACCCAACTCGCAGGCGTACCCGAGCCCGGCCAATTCGCGTTCATCGGGCAATCCGTTGCACGCCTGGAACATATCAACAATGCGCCGGACCTGGGCGACCGCGTCCTCTCGCTGGCCTTTGATCACCTCGGGAGTGATGAGCTGTTTTTGCAGTTCCTGGGTGACATCCCATATATGGGACAACTTCTCCTGAAGTTCCTGATCCTGGTAGGCTATACGGTGGACATTGGCTTTCAGCCCATCGAGGTTGGTACCGATTGCGGTCAACTGCTCCATCAGGTTCAACTGTTCGCTGTTCATCGTTCATGCTCCTTCATGGTTGCGACTCTTCCGGCCTGGGGGTATCCTGGCACTGGAGTCGGTTTATGGCTTTCCGCTCCACGTTTCAGGCCGGGGAATGTTCCAGCATTCTCCGGCCGTTTCTTTCCTTGTCACTCTTCATCCCTGGGGTCGGTGTTACTTGCGCAGTTCCGACACTGCTGGTACATCCGCACCCGGTGGGGGTTGGCGGTTGAAAAGGGCTTGCGCCGCTCCTCCACGCATTCGGGATAGCTGATAGTCCCCAGCACCGGACACTGCACCTCCGAGGTGCCGAACACCTCTTCAACCTTGGTGAAAAAAGGATCCAGCTGCCCCTTGTACTGCCCGGCCAGGACCTGAGAGATCGTGGCCGCGCAATATCCCAGAGCCCGGGCCACCTTCACCTGGCTGCCGTGCTTGGCCACTGCGTCCCGCAGCAAATCGAGCCGGTCTTCATTGGTCATGGTCTGCCTCCCCGTGGCTGCGCCAGCGTACCTGTTTCAGATTCGGATCCCAGACCCGCTTGGTCCGCTGGATCTGCGGGGCCAATGGCCCGGTATAGGCAGAAGGCAGAAAACGATATTCCCTGCCATTTCCCTTGAGGTAACCGGCCTTGCAGAGGTGCTTGGCATAGTCTGCGGCCGTTGATTCCTTGACCGGGCAATCCGGCAAACTGGCAGCCACCGCCAATTCACGCGGGGTAAAGACCCGCAGGATGCGCATGGCCTCCCACATATTCCGTCGGCCATCGCCCTGGGTGACCGGGGTTCCATCCTTACGTACCCGTGGCGCTTCCACGCCCACATCGTTGATCAGCTCCCAGACAGTGCCCGCATTGCTTCCCGCTGCCCGTTCCATGCGTAGCAGATATTGCGCCTTCTCCAGCCCGGAGACATATTCCCGCACGCTATCCATACTGAGCAGAGTTTCATTGCGTAGCTCCCGCAGGGTGAACCGCTGCATCCGCCTGATCGCCTCCCAAAGGGCCTGGCGGGAGTCGAGCCCGTTTCTCTTGTCCACCGGTTTAAGCGCCATGCCGCCTCCTTCTGGTGCCGCCCACCAGGAACTCCCGGTCACCCCAGTCCTGCAATGAAACCGTATTCAGGCCGACATCGGATGCGAACTGAGCCACCTGGGCCAGGTTGAGGCAGACGCGACCGGCGGATCCGGCGCTGACCTCGGTGATTTTTGAGAGCAGATCATGGCCGATTTCCACCTCGGGGTGATATAACCGCCGCAGATGGGCGGCATCCTCGATATCCACCGGCACCGCCTGCACCCACTCCAAAACCCTCCGGTGGAACCGTTCCCACCGCTTGAGCTTGTCATAGACGTTCTGCTCACCGATCAGGAGGATGACCGCGCCGGAGCCCTCGAAAATATCCCGGATCAGCTCCACGCTCTTTTTCTCCACCAGCTTGTCCAGCTCGTCGACGATCAACGGTCGGCCGCTCTTGGCCATCTGCTCGCAGACCTGTTCCGCCATCTCCCAGACCCGTTGTTTGGGATGGATGCCCATGGTCTGGAGGATGTAGTGGAGGATCGCCCGGCTGTTCCAGGTCTCCTGGCACTGGATGTAGTAGCCCCGATACTTGAGGCTGACATAGGTGGCAGCCTTGGACTTGCCCCAGCCTGCCGGGCCGTACATGCACACCATGCCGGGCAGGTGGCCGGGCCGCTGCATGGCCCGTTCCACCGCGCTGGCGCAGAGGCTGACATTGGCCAGCGGCGCCACCGTGTACGCCGTGGCATCCGTTTTCTTGCCTTTTTCTTCCATCAGTACTATTCTCCTGATTGTTGTTCCGCTTGAGACATCGGAAACACTTCCTTATGGGGCCGTGCGCCAACACGGCCCTGTTTTTTCATCCCTGCCGAACCCCCAGCTGCTCTTCCACCTCGACAAAGGTCCGATAGGTGGCCGAGTTCCTGAAGCTCTCGTAAAATCGCACGGCCCGTTCCTCCAGCACCTCGCCCCCGCGCATCCGGCCATCCAACTCCCGCCACAGGCGAAACATGTCGCGATCGTTTGCAGGGATGACAAAGGGCTCCGGTTTGTTCATTTCCAGGGCCAGCTTGTCCCTGGCATCCTTCAGCTCAGACCGATCCTCACTGGCGGGGAAAAGTTGCAGTACCTCGCATTTGGGCCTTGGCCCAGGAGTGATATCGATAATGCCATTGCATTCCTCACGGATGAGGTCGAGCTGTTGCTGCTTGATTGCTTCCCGGCGCTTGGTGCGTTTTTCCTGGGCCTGTTCCACCATGGGTTTGGGGAAGAAGTCGACCCGGTTCTTCTCGAACATGGCATAACAATAGAGCCGACCCTCTTGGTCATAGATCTGGACCTTGGTGGCATCGTTGGGGAAGTAGGCCACCTGCACGCTTTGGCCTTCGATGTGGGCCAGGTCCGCGTTGAAATAGTGGTTGTTGCTCAACTGCACCATCGACCGCACCACCTTGCGCTCAACTCTTGGCAGCCAGAGGATTTCGACCTCGGCCTCGGTAAGCTGGCATTCCCTCGGATCCCAACCGTCGGTCACATGCCAGGCCCAGCACTCCAGAGGAGTCATGTGGCGTTTGCGGCCGGTCTCGGGATCGTTGATTTTGGGCAGGCTGGAGTGGGGCCTCCGGTTGTAGGTATCCACCGTGTCCTGGCAGAACTCGAGAAACTGCGGCCAGCTGATCAGGTGCTCGCTGGTGCCTTTTTTCTCAATGTCGCGCTGCATTACGATGTAGAGGTTGCGCTTGGTGCTTTTGTCCATCTCCTTGCCGGTGAAGGTTGCCAGTTGCTTGGCGCTGCGGATCCACATGGTCCGGTTGGGCCGTTCGATCACGCCGTGGCCCTGGGGATTGCCCGGACGGCCTTTGGTGAAAGTGGTGCCGATCCGGGCAAAGAGCCCTGTTTTGTCGTCGGTGTTGACGCCTGCCATGTTGCCCGAGCCGCCGTCGGTGTAGACGATGCCGAAGATGCCGCCATAGGGTTTGCTCTCGCTGACCATGGCCGCATCGCGAATGGCCCCGGCAACGGTAAGTGCCGATTCCGCCAAACCGGCCGACCAACCGGTCACCACCTTGGTGGCCACGTCGATGATGGCGCAGACCTCGGGATGAAACGGGCGACCATGCACCGGATGGGCGACCTTGGCCTTGTAGCTGTGGCCGTCGCAGCAGCCGATGGTCATGGGGCGGTAACCGCTGGTATCCCGTTGCCAGTATCCCTTGAGCGCCTGATAGGCGGCGCCGGTCTTGCGGCCTTTTTCCCGTTCGAGCCGGGAGCGTTTGTTATGGAAGCGGAGCACCTGGTGATAGGAGGGCATGGTCATGCCTTCGGGCAGGATCTTGGTCATTTGTTCCATGGCTTCGGGGATGGTCGGGTTGGAGGGCTTCTGGTAGCACTGGATGAAGAAGCCGGCCCATTCGGGGATCCCGGCTTTCTCCATCGGTTTGGGCGCCAGGGCGATGATGCCGTATCGGCGCACAGATCGTTGCCAGCCTAGAACAAGCGAGCGGGAAAGTGCGCGAACCTGCCCCTTGCGGGCATTGGCCAGGGTCACGCAGTGCATCAGGTGTTCTGGCAAGGCTTGCTCTTTTGCCAGATCCACCAGGGCGTCCACGGCTCGATTGGTGCCATGAAGTTTCTGCAGCTTTTCAAATTCCCGGAACAGGGTGACGCGAGCATCGAAGATCTCCCTTTGCCAGCCCTTGAGGCTTGAGAGTTTCTGGTCGGTCTTTTCCTTGATCACCAGATCCTTGTCCTTGGCCGGAGGCGGGGCGTATTGGAAATGGAGGGCGGCCTGGGTCTCTGCCGGAAGGGATGAAAGATGGTATTCCTTGCCGCCGCCTTGGCCCTGGCGGTAACGGGCCATCCAGTGTTCCTTCCGGGCTCTTCTGCTCACCGATTGCGGCGCGGAAGGCATGCCGGGCAGCCCGGCAAGTTCGATCGGCTTGTACCATTGTTTCATGCGGCCCTCCGCATGTCATCGGGGAGAGCGAGGTATTTTCTCGGACAGCCTTGCTCCTTGAGCCAGGATAGGACCTTGCGGTTGTTTTCCTGGCCCTCGATGGTGGCCCAGACGGTCTTGTTATCCCGGTAACCGAGGGCTTTCTGGATAGTGGCCAGCTTGAATCCGTTACGCTTCAGCCACACCCGAATTTCGACGCTGTTCCGTTTCATCTCATGCCTGCAGGTTGGTGGGTTCGAGCAGTAGATCATCGAATATCTCCTTTGCCTGGGCATCATTTTCGTACTCGCCGAACACCAGCCAGTTGCCTCCATCTTCCAGCTTTTCGATCATGGTTTTGTTGCTGCCGATGCGGTAGATGCCAAAACCGGCGGACAGGAGCTTTTCCAGGTTGTTGGCCCTCCAGGGGATCTTCCGGTCGCGCATGGTCTGTTCCCCGCATTCACCCACCACCTTGGCCAGGTTCGTTAGGGTGGAGAAGACCGTCTCCCGTGCGGTATGCTTCCAGCCAGCCTGCCGTTCGATCTCGATTTGTTCGAGGAAGTCCTCCCAGGCCTGGATGAATTCCGCCGATTGCCGGGTTGTTTCGGCCGGTTTTCGTGGCTTGATCTTTTTGCCGGCGTTTTTGATGGCTCCGCCAACCTGCTCGCCCTTGAAAGTCTTCACCGCGTTCTTCACTGTTTTGGCGGTGAGCTTGAGTGGTTGCTGGCTCGGGATGATGCGCTTGGATTCAATGAGCTGCCCCCAAACCTGTTTCTGTTCCTCCGGCTCCAGCCTTGCCAGCTCGCGGGCCTGGGACTCGTTGGCAGGCATCAGGTCCCAATCGATGCTGCCGTCGTCTCTCACGCCAATTGGCGTGAGATTCTCGATGACCCTGGAGGCGGAAATGAGGCGGTCAGCGTACTGAAAGCTCATGTCCCACAACTCCCGGCAGTAGCCTTCCCAGGTACGGCCGTCATCATTGCGGTACAATCGGCTCTCGCGGATCTCCAGCAGGGCGTTGCCTACGGCCACATAGGCCAGGAAGTTCTCGCGGATAATGGATTCGAGTGCCGTGAGTCGGGTATGTTCCGCTTGGGTTAAGGGTTTGTCTTCGATGATCAGTTCCATGCCTGCTCCTTAGAGTTCAGCTTTGATTTTTTTCATCATCGCCTGCTTCTGTTTGACCTCCAGGTCCAGCTCGGCGAGCTGCAGCAGCTTGGCCTGTTTGTCGTCAATGATCCTCCAGCCAAGGGGCGCCACCATGACCTGCATCGGTTCGATGCTGTTCACAGCCGCGCAGAACACCGGCAGGGCCTTGATCGGAATTACCCGCTCCTTGTCCTCTGGATTCAGCCATTTCTCGAAAGTGGCCATGGTTAGGTTCGGCCCGGTACCCTTCACCAGCCGAACCCCGTAGCGGTCAGCCAGTTGGTTGATCCGGTCGCAGAGTTCTTCCCTGGACAACCCGGTTGCCTCGGCCGCTTGAGCCATCGCGGTTTTTAAATCCCGCAGGATGTTCAGGGTTGGTGCGGTGCTGAAGAGACCGAGCTGGGTTGCCATCAGCTGCGCTCCTCGTAAAGCCGTTGGGTAAGCTTTACGGCCTGCTCCAGGGTGAAAAAGCTGTACTTGTATCCTTTCCGCCCATGCCAACGTCCATCAACACGCAACCGGAAATACTGTTGCCAGTATTCCCGGTTGCGCAGTGGTGGATGAGGATGCATGGTTTGCTTGTACGGATCCCAGTTGTGTCTCCATTGCTCCGCGAGATAGAGTTCAATCCGCAGTGGTTTTTTGCCTTCCATCGAGGCATTTCCCCACCGCCAGATAATGTCGGGGATCCTCATTTCACTCATTGTGCCGCTTGCCAAATTGCTGGGGTTATCATTTCCACACTTATTCGCTCGGCTATTACCTGCACGGCTGGGAGGTAACCGCCGCCGAGCTGGTTTTTTCTACCGTCCGCCATATTCAACCTCCACTGTCTGGGATAAGTTGCACTCGGACATTGAACCTTTCATGCCCGTCGTGTAGATTTCTTGGTAACCCTCCCGTTTTTGCGGGACCGTAAAAATGGATTTATCTTAAATTTTGGTACCAGTCAACCCAATTTTGGGTGTTCAACTTCCAAAAAAGTTACCTTTCCTGTTGTGCGCCAATAATATATCATTAAAACAGGTGGTTACTGAGAAGCTGAACACTGCCAAACATAGTTAAACTTAGGTTCAACTTTTTATGACAGAAGATGAACAATCCTATCTTGTTGAAGTGGGATGTAGAATTGCTAAAATTCGCGGGGAAAAGACCCAGCCTGAATTTGCTGAAGAGCTAGGGATTAGCAAGAACACCTTGCTCCGTTATGAAAAAGGGTACTCGGTACCAGATCTGGTGATCGTTCGCAAAATTTGTACTTTGACCGGAGCGTCATTAGAGTGGCTAGTCAACGGCGACCAATGTCATTCCTGTGAAATTGCAGCCACTGGTAAATCTAGCGAAAGATCTTCATGCGCCATAAATCACCTTGAAGACCCCTTTATCACAGACATAAAGCTCTGGCTTAACGAGATGACCAGCGATGACCCTGGCTGGCGAGTGTGGTTTAAAATGGAAATTTTGAGCAAAATTCCAATGTTCAAAGAGTGGTGGGAAAAAAAACGCGGAGGTGACGCATCTAAGCAATCAAACGCAGCATAGCAGAAAAAATATTTCGATACCTCAAACGGAAGAGGTGTGCCATAATTTATTAGCGTGCCCTAAAAGAAATTTTCAGCATCGCCGCTGCCACAAGAAAAAAACCTAGGAGCGAGGTTCCAAATCTTGCGCAAGTAAAACACCCAAAAAATTTAAAAATGCAGCATTAGGTTCAAAACTGGCTGCAAATCACCGACCGCAACCATTACACCCAGAATCAAACCGCAATAGCCCGATAATAGGGCCATCCCGCATCAATTCATATCAACCCACATCACCCCAGGTCTAGGTGCAGAAACAACTGCTAAGGGACTGTAACAAATCAATTTTTGAGTAAGCTCGCTATAGGGAGACACGTAAACGTAGAAACTTTCCTGCTGGCTCTGGTGGGATCCGGGTTATACCGGGTTGATACGTGGCAATATGGGATCGGCCCTTGAATATCGGGCGATTGCGGGCGGTTCAGGATTTCATGGGCCTTGGTGATTGTGGCTTTTCAAATTTTTTTTCGGACAAATTTCTAAAACAAGAAACTTTTCGATTTTCGGCAAATCTCAGACGTTTTTTGCACGTAAATCGAGATAACTGGAGTTTGGAGTTTCATGGTTAAGCCACCGTCACGATGGCGGTGCCGGATGAGTTACCCTATTGTTCCTTTCTCTCCGTTTCCTGGACTTTTTTCCTGAATCGGCAGTATTGCCCGATTTTCCAAGGAGTGAACCGGGTTCGAATTTTCGGCATGTCGGGTTCCACCAGTCCCGAACCCGGACATGGCTGAAAAACATCCGTAGTCCCAAGCGAATCTGGCCGGCGGTCACCAGGGCCTTTTTCCGCCATGGCGTCAGTTGCAGCAGTCCGTGCATCTGCTCGCTGCAATACATGCTCAGCAGTTGCGGCAGGGCATAGGCGGCCGAAAGGATCTGAGTCCAGCGGTGCAGCACTTGGCGGGACTGCTGCCATGCCTCGCGCCAGCCCCAACCGTTCTTCATCTGGTTGAAGAGGTCTTCGATGGCCCAGCGGCGGGCGTAGAACTTGAACACCTCGTCTGCACTCAGCTGACTGTTGGTGGAGATGAGCAGGCGTGGCTTACTGAGCTTGCCATCCTCGTCTTCGAACTGCATCCACACGGCCCTGACCCGATGGCCGCGAAGGAATTTAGCCAGGCAGACAGCACTCCGGTAGCGTACCCATTGCCACTTGCCGTAGAGGAACAGCCAATGGCGTACCTCCGGCAAAAGAGCAACCTCATCCGGGGTGTATTTGGCGCCATACTTGGCCGGCCGCCCCCGTTTGCCGGTGGCCACTGGAAGCGCGTACAGCGCCGTATCCCGTCGGACCTGGCCGATCACCTGAAAGCCAAGGGCCAGGACAAAGGCGATCAAAGGGTACTTCATATACCAGCTGTCCACTAGGAGACAGACCTTTTTGCCGGTGAACACCCGTGCTACGGTCCTGAGCAGGACCTTCGCCGCATCGAGCTTGCCGGTGTTGCCGTCGGTGCGCATCAGCCGGGAGAGCAAAGGGATCGCCGAGTGCTTTTTGCCCCTGGTTACCGACAGGGCCATGCTCACCCAGCACTGGCCGCGGGCATACTGGGGTCGATTGGCCTTGTTGCCGTGCTGGTGATAGATTCCGCTTCCCGGCGCCTTTCGGGAAGCCCGGTAGACGAAGGTGTCGTCAATGATCAGGAACCAGACCAGCTGGGGAAAGAAGGTCACTACCATCCGGGCCATCTGCACCCCAAGGGCGACCCAGGACCACTTGCCTTCCTGGAGCCATTTGTAATAGGCGCTCCAACTGCGTCGCGGTCTGATCGCCAGCCAGGCTCCGGTAACAAACCCGGTCTGGGTGAGCATGGCACCGATCAGCAGTTCGATAAAGGTTGGAACGGAACGTACCGGTAGAGCCCTGGCAAGGAATGTGATACATTCAAACAGGGTCCCGGGGATACTGCCATATCCCTTGTTGCCCATGGCGGCCTCCAGAAGAGTGAAGTTGTTCTCTTCTGAAGGCCGCGCTTTCTAAGGAAAGCGCGGCTGCCGCATTTCGGCAGCTATGTCAATAATTTTTTTATATTTTTTTAGTTTGGCCCCCCCGAATCGCCTTCCGGCCGGGCCAGCCTGAAACTCCAAACTCCAGTCGAGATAACTGAAGTTTGGAGTTTCATGGTTAAGCCATCGTCACGATGGCGTGGGCGGATGACTTGTACTGTTGTTCTTTACTCTCCGTTTTCTGGCCCTTTTCTCTGAATCGGCGGTATTGTTTGTTTTTTCAGGGGCTGAACCGGGCTCGAATTTTCGGCATGTTGGGTTCCACCAATCCCGAATCCGGACATGGCTGAAAAAGATCCGTAGTCCCAAGCGAACCTGCCCGGCGGTTACCGGCGCCTTTTTCCGCCACGGCGTCAGTTGCAGCAGTCCGTGCATCTGCTCGCTGCAATACATGCTCAGCAGTTGCGGCAGGGCATAGGCGGCCGAAAGGATCTGAGGCCAGCGGTGCAGCACTTGGCGGGACTGCTGCCAGGCCTCGCGCCAGCCCCAACTGTTCTTCATCTGGTTGAAGAGGTCTTCGATGGCCCAGCGGCGGGCGTAGAACTTGAACACCTCGTCTGCACTCAGCTGACTGTTGGTGGAGATGAGCAGGCGTGGCTTACTGAGCTCGCCATCCTCGTCTTCGAACTGCATCCACACGGCCCTGACCCGATGGCCGCGAAGGAATTTAGCCAGGCAGACAGCACTCCGGTAGCGTACCCATTGCCACTTGCCGTAGAGGAACAGCCAATGGCGTACCTCCGGCAAAAGAGCAACCTCATCCGGGGTGTATTTGGCGCCATACTTGGCCGGCCGCCCCCGTTTGCCGGTGGCCACTGGAAGCGCGTACAGCGCCGTATCCCGTCGGACCTGGCCGATCACCTGAAAGCCAAGGGCCAGGACAAAGGCGATCAAAGGGTACTTCATATACCAGCTGTCCACTAGGAGACAGACCTTTTTGCCGGTGAACACCCGTGCCACGGTCCTGAGCAGGACCTTGGCCGCATCGAGCTTGCCGGTGTTGCCGTCGGTGCGCATCAGCCGGGAGAGCAAAGGGATCGCCGAGTGCTTTTTGCCCCTGGTTACCGACAGGGCCATGCTCACCCAGCACTGGCCGCGGGCATACTGGGGTCGATTGGCCTTGTTGCCGTGCTGGTGATAGATTCCGCTTCCCGGCGCCTTTCGGGAAGCCCGGTAGACGAAGGTGTCGTCAATGATCAGGAACCAGACCAGCTGGGGAAAGAAGGTCACTACCATCCGGGCCATCTGCACCCCAAGGGCGACCCAGGACCACTTGCCTTCCTGGAGCCATTTGTAATAGGCGCTCCAACTGCGTCGCGGTCTGATCGCCAGCCAGGCTCCGGTAACAAACCCGGTCTGGGTGAGCATGGCACCGATCAGCAGTTCGATAAAGGTTGGAACGGAACGTACCGGTAGAGCCCTGGCAAGGAATGTGATACATTCAAACAGGGTCCCGGGGATACTGCCATATCCCTTGTTGCCCATGGCGGCCTCCAGAAGAGTGAAGTTGTTCTCTTCTGAAGGCCGCGCTTTCTAAGGAAAGCGCGGCTGCCGCATTTCGGCAGCTATGTCAATAATTTTTTTATATTT
Organism: uncultured Desulfobulbus sp.; assembly: GCF_963665445.1. GTDB lineage: Bacteria > Desulfobacterota > Desulfobulbia > Desulfobulbales > Desulfobulbaceae > Desulfobulbus. The sequence goes on from NZ_OY762276.1 coordinate 457,104, forward strand.
TTTTAGTTTGGCCCCCCAAAATCGCCTTCCGGCCGGGCCAGCCTGAAACTCCAAACTCCAGAAGGTGGACTGAATGAGCAAAACCTTTCTTGTAACCGATCAGGGGGGGTAAATTTTTCGCTGACGTCATAATCCAGCATTTGCTACGGTGCTGTTATGGAAACCACAGCACCTCTGTACAAAATTCGAGGTCGCCACCTCAACCAGAACGATCTGGACGAAATTCGTCAGATTACCGCCGAACACTGGGATAAGGGACGCTCGGCGATCTCAAAAATACTCTGCCAGCGGTGGCAATGGCGACAACCTAATGGCCAGTTGAAGGACATGGCCTGTCGGAGCCTCCTGCTCACCCTGGAGAAAAAAGGCGAACTCACCCTGCCGCCTCGGATGCAGG